>CAJWIT010000008.1 GCA_913041945.1 uncultured Fidelibacterota bacterium | reverse complement strand
AAATGGCTGGCAAACTCAAGAACATCAGGTTGAAATCCCATGGGAAAATCATAAACATACCCATCGATCACAGCATTGGTAAAAAGCTTTCTGTATGGAAGGGTGAAGGTGTTGATCCAGTTTCGGTATCCCAACCAACCTGATACATCAGGCGGATACAGGACAGCCTGACCAAACAATTCCTGAAACATTAAAAGAACTCTATTCCTAGTTTCACCTTCGGGAGGAACAATATCAGTTATATACATCTGGCGAATTGGGGACAGTACATGAACAATGCCTCCACCATATTTAGCACCCCTGAAATTTTCATCAAAAAAGAGTTCACTCTTGAACAGAGCCTCAAGCATGGGTTTTATTTCATAATCATTTTCCCTCAGAATATCGGCTAAAGCATCTACAGCTTGTTCATCAGGATTATAATAGACAAACCACTGATAAATTTTCCGGGCAAAGAATCGTGCTGTCTCTTCCTGTTCAAATATTATATCAACAATATCATCCCCAAACCAGTATCCCGTTTGTCCCATGAAGGTTTTTGATCCGAAGTCATGTCTGTTCTCAATAAAAAAAGTTTCCAAACCATCTGTGGTATAGCCTGTGTATGCCCGTGCTGCTTCAACGACATCCTCCTGGGAATAGTTGCCCACTCCAATGGTAAACAGCTCAAGCAATTCCCTGGAAAAATTCTCGTTGATCCCTGCCAGAGGACATGGATTTTCAGAGACCTGAAACGTAACATGATGAAAGTACGAATCGTCTACCAGACACTCTGCCCAAACATTATTCATTGTTAATGTATCAGTGTTTATTAAAGCAAATCCAAAATTTGCCCATTGATCATCCGGGTTCCAATCACAGTTAGAGCCTAATGGAGGGTTCCCTACCATACCCCAGCCGGACCAGTCATCAAATTCTCCCGTGACGGTGTAAAGATACTCATAGACCCCAGGCTCCAGTTCCATACTTCCCGAGTATGTACCATCACCGTTTGGCATGAGAGTCAGCCCAAAACCGGACCAATCGTCCATTGTACCGGTCACATGGACCGCGCCTCCCTGGAGATCAACTCCTGTCATATCCACATTAAAATTGACAACCATGGGGCCATGGTTATATCCTTCCTCAGGGCATCCACCCCATGAATGGGGATCCAGAATAACATCCTCATTGTTCATCCCAAAGGCACGGAGAGGAGTATCATCATTAGGATCGATATAAGCACACTCATCCGGAACATCCTCATAAATAGAAAATCCACCGCATGTATACAAATACCTGTACAGTCCAGGATTAAGACCAATAGTCTTGGTATACACTCCGTCCTCATCTTCATCTATCAACTTTCTTCCATATCCAGACCATTCGTCACTATCACCCGTAACATATAGATGACGATATCTATTCTTATCATTATCCAACCATTTAAGCATGGCAGGATCTACAGCCATTGCTTTTACAAAATCTTTAATATTCCCCAGGGCATACTCCCTGAGAAGCGCATAGTGATGATACATTGCAGGAGGAAAGCTCACCTTCTGAGCCGATGTAGCGAAATGATCGTGCCAGAAAAGTGTCATTGTTTCGTGAATACTTGCTTCTTCTTCTAACATATTATCAATGATCCAGCTTCGCGTTTCAGCTCTTTGTTCTCTGTATGCATTATTTAAGGAATCAAGCTGTTCCGGTGTAAGGGAATCATAAGGCGGCATAGGATCATCGATCCAGTCTCCGGGAGGATCAGGTACCGGCTGTTCTTCCAGCAATGCGTCCACAGTTGCATCCAACCCTCCATTATGAGCCCAGTTGATCCCTTCCCAAATTGGACCAAAAGTAGTACGCCTCAGCAGATGAGCAGCGGCACGAAGATCAAAATCTACATCCCTGGACGTGATGGTTGATTCAACCTCTAAATCAGGTGCCGGAATCTGCTCAGGAAAAACCTGGATGAATTCCTGCGGGAGATTATTTATGACTGGATATTTTGGCGAGGGGGATGGATGTTGCCTGAGGTATTTGTTCAGCGATTCACTGCGTTTTAAAATAATGTCCTTCTCTTTACTGTCCTTTAGAATCTGGGGCGCAGGATGATCTTTTGCTGTTAACGGGGTTAAAATCAAGGATATATATAACAATAGCAAAGTTGGTTTTGATCTCTTTAACATCGCTTGCACTGAACCTAATCAATTACTCACGTGAGTGTACTATCAATTTCAGGAAATTTCAAGAAAAAAATATATATATATACCAAAATGGAAATTTATTATGAAACTCAAAATAACTGAATAATATAATTTGCAGATTACCATTGGTTGTTGCAATTTTTGTTAGCTTGAAGTATGCAGTATGAGTATGAATAACCATGATGAATAAAAATATCCCCATGCATAGGAGAAATTTCAAATTATCCCCAATCCTTTTTATATTACTTCTTTGTTCGGGTGCAACCGTTATTGCCCAAGGGTTTTCGGAAGGTCCGTACGGTATAGGTTATTTTGATATTGCCGGTCCGTTTACAGTGTTGGACCTGAATGCTCCAATGCCCGGGGACGTGAGCCAGGATGATACTATTGATATTGAAGACGTTATGGTTACCCTGGGTGCAGAGATAGGAACCGTAGAGATTAACGAAGAACAATTCTATTTAGCAGATATAAACAGCGATGGCATTCTGGATACTGTTGATCTTATATCTATTGTAAATCTCATTTATAATCCGGAGAATTCGGAGTGGAGTTTTCAGGATGCGTGGAATGGGCAGGAATCGTACATTTTTATTCATTACAATCCATCAGTCAGTAATTCCACAGCACTTTGGATTTCAAATACCAAGCAGGCATTATTAGAAAATTCTCCTTTAAATGTTCATTATCTCTTTATTTCCGATCGTTCTAGTTCAGCCAGTGATGTGCAAGCAATAAAAGGGGAGTTTGATGAAATCCTGGAGTCTTTTGACCTCGCCTTGCAGGATCATTGGAAAACCCATCTTCATTTTATCCCAACGAAAACCTCAGAGCTGGAAAATTGGCTTGCTGAAGCTTTGAGTGATAAATACGCCTTGGGGATTGATAGATTTCAGCAATTAAAACAAATAGGCTACTTAGGAAATCCTGATGGATTTACCGGTACTCATATGAGTTACCTTGCGCACGAAACCCTCTTTTACAATTATGTCTGGGACGCATTGTTTGATCCTGATAGTAGCTATGATGAAATCACCGTTTTTGATAAAGAGATATATACAGGAGGATGGGCTTCCTCCATTACTCAGATTGTTGAATTTCCTTCCAATGAAGAGCTTAATGAATACTCTGGAATGAAAGTTGAACTCTTAAGAGGTTGCCCGGATGCAGATGGTAATTACAGTGATGCTGGTTGTGATGATTATGATCGGATAGCCCATATGTATCTCTGTGATGAAGATGGTTCAAATTGTTATGAAATCGCCCGGTGGATCACCCCTTTTGATCGCCAGCCCCATCACCTTACAGATATAACCCCTTTCATTTCTGTGATCCGCCCCGGCGGCACCAGGTTGATCAAATTCCAGGAATCAGGATGGCCCAACAGTCTTTTGACACTTAAAATACGATTTTATGAAGATGATCCGGTAGAATCTCCCCAGGAATTTCGGCCGATGTGGATTGGTACTGTCCAGTTTAATCCCAGTTATAATGAGAATCGTCCCCCAACAATATTTGATGTTCCGGAAAATGCAACCAGAGTAGAATTTGTTACCTATATCACAGGCCATGGCTGGGGGAGTGCCGGGTGTTATAATTGTGCGGAATTCTGCAATTCAAAACATATTTTTACTGTGAACGGCGGAACCTATGAATTTGATACATCCTATCCTGAAGCCGGGGATGGTGATTATTGTATGGAACTGGAAACAATCGTCCAGGGAGTCATCCCAAATCAATACGGTACCTGGGGATTTGGCCGGGCCGGGTGGTGCCCGGGAATGGATGTGACCCCTTTTATAACCGACATTACTGAATACGTTGAGATAGGAGATGACAACATCATGGATTATGAAGCCTGCCGCGTATCAGGAAACGACTGCGTTACCCCACCAGTTTGCCAGGGTGATGGTTATTGTCCGGAAATCGCCATGTCATCTTACATTATCATTCGTTATTAACTTTCCCAGGGGATTGTCATGAATAAACTATTTTTAGTCTTATTGTTAACACAAATCACACTGGCAGAAGATATTAATATCTGGATTTCCAATGCCCAACAGAATTCAGTTTCCGTTTCAATGGTGGCAAATACAGAGGTTGTTGGATTTCAATTTGGAATCGATGTTTTAGAGTTCGAAGGAGATTTATTTGCTCCTATGGACAGTATTTTTTATAATGATACTGGTGAGAGCGTAACTTCTACAGTTATCCAGCCATTGTCGGGAATTGTGATTGATGCTGACTTCACTTGCTTCATAAACACATCTGGTTTACTGGTTTCTTTTTCGCTCGCGAACTCACCTATTGCATCCACAGACAGTGTCGTGCTTGTGGAACTCCCCTGGTTACCTTCTGATGTAAATATAGAAGATGTATCTATCGTAGATCCCCTTTTCATTGGCCTTGATGAAAATGGGGTACCCATCGCACTAGAGGTTGAGTATGGACTTATTGAATACCAGGAAGGATGGCCATATTATACCAACACCCAGGTGATTTCTTCTCCAGCAATTGCAGACATGGATATGGACGGCACTCCCGAAATATTATTTGGAGAGTATAATGGTCGATTTCATATTCTTGAATCAGATGGAAGCGACATCTGTTGGCTTGACACCGGAAACCAGATTTGGGGATCTCCCGCTGTTGCAGACGTAGATAATGATGGAATCCTGGAAGTGATGATTACTTCCAAAAATCAACACATGTATATTTTGGATGGAAATTGTAATGTAGAATTAAATTTTAATGCGGAACAGTTCCTCATGGGTACACCGGCTTTAGGTAATCTCGACAATGATGAAGAACTGGAAATTGTCTTTGGCGGGTATTCAAATCCCGGAAAGCTCTTTGCGCTCAATCATGATGGATCTCCAGTTGAGAACTTCCCAGTTGTACTGGATGAGAAAATCCAGCGCGGTGTTGCGTTAGCGGATTTTAACGGCAATGGAAAAATGGATATTGTTTTAGGAACAGATAACGAACATATCTACCTGATTTACGATAATGGACAAGTTGCTGACGGATTCCCTTTCACTGCTGAAAATGACTTCCGAACAGCACCTACTGTTGTAGAAGCAAACGGTGAAAAAATCATCTTTGCGGGTAACCGTGATAACAATCTATATGCGGTGAATCCTGACGGTTCCTTGCGTTTTATGGTCATAACTGGTGACGATATAAGTACCTCACCTGGAGTCGTAGAAACGGAAGAAGGACCCGCAATCTTCTTTGGATCAGAGGACGGAAAACTCTATGGGGTGGATTCTGCTGGGCTACCCCTTTCAGGTTGGCCAATTGATGTGGGAAGTGAGATCGTCGGTTCTCCCGCATTTGCTGACTTGGACAGTGATGGAACCCCGGAAATCATCTCTGCTGTGAGCGGGATGGATCTTCTTATTTTTCACCTGGACGGATCACCATATACTGATATTCCCATTGAATTTGAGATGCCATTTGTCGGTTCCCCTGCAGTTCAAGATCTGGATGGCGATGGGGACTTAGAAATATTGCTTGGAACCACCAGCAGCCTCATAACAGTGGACATAAAAGATCTTGGAAGCTCTAACAACTACTGGAATATGTACAGGGGAAACGTACACCGGACAGGATATTTCGGATCAGGATCAGGAACAATATCAGTTGATCATATCCCGGACTGGAACCTGGTAGGTTTACCGATGGGTGTGGAGGATCCTTATCATTTAAGCGTCTATCCAGATGCATTGGAAGGAACTCTATATTCTTTTGATGGAAATTATGTCCAGGAAAATGATTTTATCACCGGAACTGGCTACTGGCTCCGTTTTCCGGATGGAGGCACCACTATAATTTCAGGCTCAACTATTCATTCCCTCATTATTTCCATGATGAATGACTGGAACTTGATTTCCGGAATCTCAAGTTCAGTACCTGCAACCAGCATTCAAGACCCGGAGGGGATACTCCTTCCAGGGACGCTTTATGAGTTTGACGGAAGCTACATTCAGGCAGAAACTCTGGAGCCAGGCAAAGGGTACTGGATCCGCTCTGCTGGCCCAGGAGAAATAATTATTTCAGATGATATTAGAGCAAAGGGATTACCGTTTATAAGTAGAATGGATGGAGCCAATACAATAAGCTTTGATGACCAGACCCTGTATTTTGGTGTAACAGTACCTGATAATGAAAAACTAAGTTATAGTGTACCTCCTAAACCACCCTCAGGTGTGTTTGATGCCCGGTTTCAGGGTGACTGGATATATTGTGAAGATTCTGGAAAAATAGAACTAACAGGTCAGGCAGAACCCCTTTCCATATCTTTTAACATAGCAAATAAAACCACCTGGGTTTTAATCAATATTGAATCAGATGAAGAATATGATTTGTCCGGTTCTGGAGAGCTGATTATTGCTAAAGTGCTGAATGGATTTATCTTACGGAAGAACTCAGTCTTGCCTCATAACTATGCCCTTCACCAGAATTTCCCCAATCCCTTCAACCCGGTCACAAACCTCCGTTATGACCTGCCGGAACAATCATTTGTTACACTCACGATTTATGACCTAATTGGAAGAGAAATTACTCAACTAGTTAACACCACTCAGGAGGCAGGCTTCAGATCAGTACAATGGGATGCTACAGATTCCTTTGGCAAACCCGTTAGTGCAGGAATATATCTATATAAAATAACTACAGGTGAGTTTGTTCAGACCAAAAAGATGGTTCTGGTAAAATAATTCTTAACTAATTATTTTTTCAAAATGAATCCAAAATTATTTTGGCTTTTTAGTTTTGTAGGTCTGTACTGGACCTACTGCCTTTATTGGGGCTTTAAAGGGGCAAAATCATCCAAAACCTCTGCTGACTATTTTCTAGCCGGCAGGTCTATTGGAATCTGGGTATTTGTGTTGGCTGCAACCGCTACCAGTTTCAGCGGTTGGACATTTATTGGACATCCCGGTAAAATATTCACAGATGGTCTCCCTTATGCATTTGCATCCTTTTATGCATTAACCATTCCTTTTACAGGTGTATTATTTTTAAGAAGACAGTGGGTGCTGGGAAAAGCATATAAATACATTACTCCTGGCGAAATGTACAGCGATTATTATGGCGGTGACACAATTCGTATGTTAACAGTTTTGGTTGCATTTTTATTCAGTGTCCCTTACTTGGGAGTTCAACTCCGGGCGTCCGGTGATCTGTTTCATGTTCTGACGGATGGCTTGATCTCGGTTGAGGTTGGGATGTTTGCCTTGTCAACAATTGTTGTGATCTATGTGGCCAGCGGAGGGCTGCGCTCAGTTGCTTACGTGGATTGTGTTCAATGTATCCTGCTGGCACTGGGAATTGTGATTTTGGGGTGTATCACAATTCATTTTTCTGGAGGTTGGGAAGGATTTAAAATCGGATTATCAAAAATTGTGTCCCAGGATATTGCCTCAAAAAGCAGGATTACTCCGGATGGATTTTCATCCAGAGTTGCTATCCCCGGTTCCATTCAGTTTGTATCAAGCGGATCAAAATCAATTGGCGGCCCCTGGACAGGAATCATGTGCATGACCTACATGTTTGCTCTAATGGGAATCCAGTCTTCCCCTGCATTTTCCATGTGGTCATTCTCCAATAAAACCAGCGGGGCATTTCGCTGGCAGCAGGTAGTAGCTTCATCAGTGATAATCGGCATTATTTTGTTTACCTTCACCATATTTCAGGGATTGGGTGGCCATATCCTGGAATCAAATGGAATATTGAAAAACACCACTGATAAAAATCTGGTTCCACAGTTAATCAATTTGATGTCATCTTCAGCTCCGTGGCTAGTCGGACTGTTGGCAGTCTGTGCTCTTGCAGCCATGCAGAGCACCGGAGCGGCTTACATGTCTACTTTCAGCGGGATGGTAACCAGGGATATCTATAGACACTTTTTTTCTAAAGATGCTTCGGACAAAACACAGAAGTTTTTCGGCAGATTGTTTGTGATCATAGTGGCAGCAGCAGCCCTGATTGTAGCAGCAAAGTCCACGCAGGCAATTGTAATGCTTGGAGGATTAGCGGTGGCCTATGGTTTCCAAATGTATCCCGCACTTTTGGGATTATGTTATTTCCCGAAGTTGTCCACAAAAGGTGTCGTTTCAGGATTAATCGCAGGATTAATTGCTGTGACTTTAACTGACAAGACTTCAGCATGGTTTGGTGTCCCCTGGGGTGCATATCCATTAACAATTCACAGTGCAGGATGGGGAATATTGGTAAACCTAATAACCGTAGTTTTAGGGTCATTTCTTTTCCCAGATCCGAGTGAAAAAAATAATCGTAAAGTCAAACGTCATAAATTCTTGCAATCTGTTTCAGGATTATCCCCGGATAGAAAAAAGCTAGTTTCTTTTGCGTGGATATTAACTCTTGTATGGTTTCTAATTGGCTTTGGACCTTTTGCAACAATCGGGAATACATTGTTTTCGGATCCTAATAATCCAATTACCTGGGCTCCTTTTGGGCTACCTTCTCTCTGGGTATGGCAATTACTGTTTTTACTTTATGGGATATTTGTCATGTGGTTTCTAGCTTTTTATATGGGATTGTCAAAACCAATTGATGTTAATAAAATAAAAAATTCAGATAAATAATAAATTGAATTTTGGAAGCCTTTAAGTGCAGACGTATACCTCTACAAAATACGGGCTGGTGAGTTCAGGCAGACCTGAAAAATGGTGTTGTTAAAATAATATTCAATTCCTCTTACAAAAAAACTTGTCATAAACAAACAAAGTCCCCATTTTGGGGACTTTGTTTATTCAGTATGTTTGCCGACCTCCAATGAAGTCAACAGAGCATTGTGTTAAGATGCTGATCCTCTGGAGGTCAGCTTTCTACTAGGATTAGACAACTGATCACCTCCTTTCTGTTGATTAATAATAATTATTTCTAAATCCAATTTACTCTGTTTAAAAATATCTGGGCAACGCTATAATTAGTTAAGGAAATGTAACACTATCTTAAATAACACCCTGGTTGGAATGGTATGAAAATGGACAAAAGAAACGTCAATATTTACACAATCCGGATGGAGATGACTATATTACTATTTTCAGTGGATTGAATTTGAATCTTTAAGTTTCTTGATTTTTTTATCCAATAATGATAATTTCCAATTGTTTGAGACGGAGATATGATCTTAAAACATAGGTAAATTGATCATAATTAAATTCTGTGTTAGAATGAAAAGCACAAAGTATATTTGGGCCCCAACTGCGAAAGAAATACAACTGATTAAATTGTGGGCAAAAAAATTGAAAGGTTTATTTTTACTAATATAATATAAAAGAGGTTTACAATGAATAAAAGAATCCTAACATTATTATCACTAAGCCTATTTACCGCCTCTTTGTTTTCACAGGTTAATTGGAAAGCACTATATTACGTTGACTACTTAGATACTCTTGATGGTTTAGTATATACACCAAGGACAGATAAACCCTACACTGGTAAGGTGCTAGACCTTTATGCTAATGGAAATAAAAAGATGGAAGGTGCATATAAAGATGGATTGATGGATGGAATATGGACTTATTATTATCCTGACGGTGTGACAAAAGCAAAAGGACAGTTTGTCAGGGGTGATGGAGAAAATGTTCATGAAATATCAGACATTCCCCAAAATGGGAGAAACGGGGAATGGATTATTTACTACCCCAGCGGAAACGTAAATGCGAAATATCAATACATAGATGGAGATTTTGATCAGGTCAAACTAGAATGGCATTATAACGGAAATAAAAAAACAGAGATGCATTATGTAAAGGGCACTCTTGATGGGCCCTGGATGGAATGGTATGGAAATGGACAACAGAAACTTGATCATCTTTATGTAAATGGAAAAAAGGATGGAGAATGGATCGCCTGGTATGAAAATGGGGATAAGAAACATCATTATTTCTATGATAGAGGTAAAGAATTCCATATCCATACAGTGTGGTGGCCAAATGGCAATACAAAAGTTAAAGGAAATTTCAAGGGGGGACGAAAGGACGGCCAGTTTACTTTTTGGTATGAAAATGGAAAAAAGAGAATGGAAGGAGTTTATCGAAATGATAAAATTGTGGGATTGTGGACTTATTACAATGAGGATGGAAGTGTAGGAAAAAAATTAAATCCTTACACAGGTAATGTGTATGTAGACTATTATGATAATGGAAATAAAAAGAAGGAAGGCAGCTATAAAAACAAATTGATGAATGGAATGTGGACTTATTATTACCCTGACGGTGTTACAAAAGCAAAAGGAAGGTTCCTCAGGGGTGATGGAGGCAATGTGCATGAACTATCAGGCATTCCCCAAAACGGGAGATACGGGGATTGGACTATTTACTACCCCAGCGGAAACGTAAATGCGAAATATCAGTATGATGTGAAGGGTAAATTTAGCCAGGACAGGCTGGAGTGGTATGATAACGGAAATAAAAAAATAGAGATGCATTATGCAAATGGCATTCCTGATGGACCTCGGCTGGAATGGTACGAAAATGGGCAAAAGGAACTTGAGTATTCTTATGTAAATGGAAAAAAGGACGGAAACTGGACCGTCTGGTATGAAAATGGTAACAAGAAACATCATTATTTCTATGTTAAAGGGAAAAAAATCCACACACAGACAGTGTGGTGGGCAAATGGGAACACAAAACTTGAAGGCAATTACAAGGCCAATAAAAAGGATGGCCAGTTTAGTATCTGGTATGAAAATGGACAAAAGAAACTTGATTGTTCTTTCGCAGACGGGATAAAAAATGGATCGTGGATCGCCTGGCATGAAAATGGCCAGAAGAAACGTCAATATTTCCACAAGGAAGGAAAGAGAAACCAAAACTGGACAGCGTGGTGGGCAAATGGGAACACAAAAATTGAAGGAACTTACAAGAAGGATAAAAAGGATGGCCAGTTTATCACCTGGCATAAAAATGGAGACAAAAAGTGGAAAGGAACTTACAAGAATGGGAAACTTGTCGATGAAAGGAGTTTTATTTATTCATACTATGACAATGGAAATAAAGAGGTGGAAGGTTCATATAAAGATGAATTAATGGATGGGATGTGGACTTATTATTACCCCGACGGTGTTACAAAAGCAGAAGGACAGTTTCTCAGGGGCGATGGAGGCAATGTGCATGAACTATCAGGCATTCCCCAAAACGGGAGATACGGGGATTGGACTATTTACTACCCCAGCGGAAACGTAAATGCGAAATATCAGTATGATGTGAAGGGTAAATTTAGCCAGGACAGGCTGGAGTGGTATGATAACGGAAATAAAAAAATAGAGATGCATTATGCAAATGGCATTCCTGATGGACCTCGGCTGGAATGGTACGAAAATGGGCAAAAGGAACTTGAGTATTCTTATGTAAATGGAAAAAAGGACGGAAACTGGACCGTCTGGTATGAAAATGGTAACAAGAAACATCATTATTTCTATGTTAAAGGGAAAAAAATCCACACACAGACAGTGTGGTGGGCAAATGGGAACACAAAACTTGAAGGCAATTACAAGGCCAATAAAAAGGATGGCCAGTTTAGTATCTGGTATGAAAATGGACAAAAGAAACTTGATTGTTCTTTCGCAGACGGGATAAAAAATGGATCGTGGATCGCCTGGCATGAAAATGGCCAGAAGAAACGTCAATATTTCCACAAGGAAGGAAAGAGAGACCAAAGCTGGACAGCGTGGTGGGCAAATGGCAACATAAAAATTGAAGGAAATTACAAGAAGGGGCAAAAGGACGGTCAGTTTACTTTTTGGTTTCAAAATGGACAGAAAAAGTTAGAAGGAGTTTGTCTTAATAATAAATTGCTGGGAGCGTGGACTTTCTACAATCCAGATGGAAGCGTGAAAAAAATAAAAGAGTATGCTAATTGATCAGAGTAGACAAATTTTCTGTTTCAATAATAAATATTTATAGGAGAAAAGAGATTGTAAAATTGATTTATTGTAACCTGTTATAGGAAGATTTTGATGAGTTCTTTAGACTATTATACACTTTAACTTTTTAATTAATTATATTGAAGAAAAAACATTCCCGCCATAATATGTAACCTTACAAAGATTTTTATTTACAATGCGGGGTCCATTAACCACCATCAATAAAAAGTTTAACAAGACCTTGTTAAATGAACCATATGATATAATCATTATTGGATCCGGCATAAGCGGTCTTTGTTGTGCCGCATTATTAGCCTTAAAAGGGAAAAAAGTCCTGGTCCTTGAAAAACATTTCAAAATAGGCGGATATACTCACACCTTTAAACGGAAAGGGTATGAGTGGGATGTGGGAATTCATTACGTGGGGGACATGCACAAAGAATATAATCCCGCCCGAAAAATCTTTGATTTAATTACAGGCGAAAATCTGCACTGGTCAAAAATGCACGATAATTATGATAGTATTATTTTCCCTGATAAAAAATACGACCTGTATTGTCCTAAAGAATTGTTCGTAGAGAATATGATAAAATGGTTTCCAAAAGAAGAAGAACCTATCATGCGGTACATGGCACTGCTTAAAGAAGTTGCTCAAAAAAGTAAAAATTACTATATGGCAAAAGTACTCCCAAAATTATTTTCAACTCTTTTAACACCATTATTATCCCGGCCATATTTCAAATTATCGGATAAAACAACCTATGATGTAATCACAAGTCTTTCTTCCGATACAAAATTATTGGGGGTTCTAACAGGCCAATGGGGTGACTATGGCCTACCTCCAAAACGAAGCAGCTTTGTAATGCATGCTGGGGTGGTGCAACATTATTTAGATGGTGGGAATTATCCTGCGGGAGGCTCAGGTCAGATTGCTGCTAATATCGTACCTGTGATCCGGAATAATGGAGGTGAGATTTTCAACAGTATGGGCGTTGAAAAAATCATTATGCATAAAAACACAGCAATTGGGGTGAGGCTTGAGAATGGCGAAGAAATCTATGCTCCCAAAATAATCAGCAGTGCTGGTGTCATGAACACCTATGAACGATTACTTAAATCAAATGCATTGCCAAAAATCAGACAATCGCTTACAAACGTTCGAAAGACTGAGGGGCATTTATGTCTTTATATCGGCTTAAATGGATCAGCAAAAGAACTTGGACTTAGAACAACAAACTATTGGATTTATCCATCCTATGATCACGACAAAAATGTAGAAAACTTTGTCACAGATCAAACAAAGCAATTCCCAGTTTTATATTTGTCTTTCCCCTCTGTAAAAGATCCAAATTGGCAAAAAGATCATCCTCATCAATCCACCATGGAAGCAATTACGCTGGCTCATTATGACTGGTTCGAGGCTTGGAAAGATCATCCATGGAAATCGAGGGGAAATGAATATGAGGAAATAAAGGAGAAATATGCACAAAGAATGTTAGAAATGATTTACAAAACTCTTCCACAACTCAAAGGGAAAATAGACTATTATGAACTTTCAACACCCCTCTCTACCAAAAGTATGGTCAATTATCAATCTGGTGAACTCTACGGCTTGGAACATACACCAAAACGATTCAGACAGGACTGGCTGAGGCCAAAAAGTCCTATCAAGGGGTTATTTTTAACAGGACAGGATGTCACTACCGTTGGGCTCACCGGTGCATTGTTTTCTGGTGTATTAACATCTTCGGTAATTCTGAGGAAAAATCTTTTTAAAGAAATAATCAAATCTTAACCTCAGTATGATTTTTATTAAACCTGTTTCCCCTGCTTGGAAAAACTAAAATTGCTTTGATCCCAGGATTAGTTGTCAGATAATAAATATTGTCCCATGAATTCTCTGGCAAATTGAAAAGCTTTTTCTTTTGCCTCCGGATTTCCTCCATATGATGGTCCTCTCTCTGCACAAAAAGCCAACCCTATTTTCTGTAATAATGGAGTCGTCATTGGTATATCCAAAAAATTCATTAACACAGCCCCATCTGCTCTCATTTTCAATCTGCAGTCTGTTAAAACGTACCCTTTTTTATCAACTATAACTGGGCCGTCACGATCAAAAGAATGATGGGAATTCTCATAAACTGTTACTGCAATATTTTCAGATCCATGAGCCCTTATCTTTGAAACAAGGTCAACGCATGCATCAGCTGGCACCCAGTTATCTAACTCTCCAATTAGGATATGAATGGGTGAATCAGTGAAATCCAATATTTCCGGTTCAACAATACACGGTGGATAAATAGATAAATGTGCAGCAAACGTCAAATCTATATCAATGGCTTGTTTCGCAGGCAGCCAACCAGAAAGCAGAGCAACACCTCCCCCTAGACTCCATCCAGTGATGGCGACCTTTTCCTTATTAATCCGTGGGTGTACACTCAATTTTTCAAAAGCTTTATAACTGTCCAGGACCATCGTAGCGGTAGTCACTTCAACCTGGGTACCCACAGTTGATTCTATCTGTCTGCTCTTAAAGCTATTCACCTCAAAAGTTGCAATTCCCATTTCCCTGTACATCTTCAAATATTCAAGATGATGCTCCGCCCAGCCAAGGCTGCCCGCAACACCCATAACAAGTGGATATTTGCTTGTATCTTCTTCACTAGCATATTCAGGAAAAGTAAGATTGCCAAATACCTCCTGTGATTCCTGATTATCCAAATCCGTAATAATATCTTTAAATGAAAATGGATTCGCACTGGTAAATACAATTTTATCCTGATGAATATTTTGAGCATTTATGCCTGCAGTCAAATAAATTATGGCTATTAATTTGATTTTCATTTTGATAATTCTTTCAATTTTGAATTTCTTTACAATACTCTTTATTTGGTATACAATTTAAATCTAGACTTTACATCCGGTAATAGAAAAATAAAAAAATATCTATAATTTTTTAGGGGGATTTATCCCCCTAATCTCATTTGAAACTATAAAAGGAAGAAATATTATTGACACACAATGAAAAACTAATGTAGACTAATACGTACGCGTTAATAATCGGTAAATAAAGTAGTAAGGAGTACATAATGCAAAAAGGAAGTGTGAATAAAGTCGTGTTAGTCGGTCATCTGGGTGGCGACCCGGAAGTCAGGCATATCCCGTCCGGGGTAGCCGTGGCAAACTTCAATCTGGCAACAAATGAGTCTTGGCGTGACGCCAATGGTGATATTCAGGATAAAACTGAATGGCACCGTTGCGTTATGTTTAGAAAATCGGCTGAGATGGCTGGTGAACTGCTGAAAAAAGGTCAGCTTGTCTATCTGGAGGGAAAACTCCAGACCCGCAACTGGGAAGACAAAGAGGGCGTTAAGCGGTATACCACGGAGGTTCTTTGTGATACCTTCACCATGCTGGGCCGTAAGATGGATAATAATGGTGACCGACCCAAGTCACCCCCTGTGGAAGATGATGAGGACGATTTGCCGTTCTAATCTATCTGCTGTCAGATAAAGTGAAGGGGGGCTCGAAAGAGCCCCCCTTTTTTTATTTTTAATTTGGTGAAGAAAAAATAACAAGAAAAAAATGTAAAGAATTACTACTTCAGTTTTTTCACTTCATCATAACTATAGTTAACAGTTTCTTTTGTGCCTGTTTCTTTCACAAGATTCACTCTGTATCCATCCACAAGAGTTAGCTCCTGGATACCATCAATGTGCATGTTTTTATTTTGAAACACCCGATTCATTTTAGCTCGAGTTTTTGCTTCTTTCACATTTCTGGCAACAACAAAAAAATTACCATGCTGTTCATAAAGTCCATCCATTAATTCCGAATCATAAAAGCCTACATGTATTAAATACAGTTTCATGATAAATACCTTTTAATCTAAATTATAATTGTTTTTCTATAGATTTTATTGATTTACTACCAAATAATTTAATTGAAGAGACACCTATGAAAACAAAAGTATTGATTATAATATTATTAACTTTATTTTTTATAACCGGATGTGAGGATAACATCTCAAAAACATCAAAACAGTCTCAACCTGAATGGGTTGGGAAAATATTATCCCAGGCAATCAATGATAACTCACTGGAAGGATCCTGGTCATATTCATCAGTAGTTTCCTATGAAAATGCTGACTGCATAGGTGAGGGAGAAACATATGATTATTCTGGCATTGTCACTTATGGTGAATCAGATGCAGTTAGAACGGAAAGTTTCTTACTTTTATTTTCTGATTTCCAGCAAAAGGGCTACTCAGAAGAAAAATTTCATGATATGTGCATCAAAAAAAATGGAACGATTAACTCTAATGGGAATTGCGAGGGCACATATGATATGCCCTTTGAATACTACCTTACAGAAGATGGATATTGTGAGACATACATTTATGCTCCTGATAAGTCAAAGACATGGTGCGGAACAATTGAACTGACAGAGAATACGGCCACAATAACCTATTCATACGACTCTGATTATGCCGGAAAATCCTTTTGCAAAATTGTTGAAATGGCAAAGCAATAGAATATTGGAGAGTTCGTGAAAACAAACATAAGGATGGCTGTACATTCAGTTTCTGGTTTTTTAAAAAGATATTTATGCCGGTAAAAAACAAATACAGCCACAAAGACCTGATTGACAGTGGTCTGGGAAAATTATTCGGTATGGATAAAGGCAAAATGCCCACGCCGCCCATGCTGATGGTTGATCGAATTCTGCATATATCCGATAAGGGGGGGAAATACGACAAAGGTGAAATAAAAGCGGAGATGGACATTGATGAAAAGAACTGGTTTTTCGACTGCCACTTTAAAAACGACCCCGTCATGCCCGGATGTTTAGGCTTGGATGGCTTATGGCAGCTGACTGGCTTCTTTTTAACCTGGATGGGAGGTGACGGGCGAGGACGCGCCTTGGGCGTAAAGGACTTAAAATTCAAAGGACAGGTGCGGCCCTATCATAACAAAATCACCTATCAGATTGATATCAGAAAATTCATCACCAGACCGACTTTTATAGCCTGGGCAGACGCCGTTTTAAAAGTAAAAAATGAAGCTATTTATTTTGCCAAGGATTTACAGGTAGGGTTATTTGAAAACCTGACCTGGGACCATGGCAAGGATCCTGCCTTAGATCCATTCTAATCATTTAGAAAAAGCATATTGCATTGCAGTCTAACAATGTTGGATTGAGAAAGGTGGGAGATTTTAGCCATCTGGGAATGAAGATTTACTTTTACAGCGCCATACCTACAAGAAAAATAATTACCTGTCCCCGCTCAGAGTACGTGAAATTCCTAATCTAAGTTCCAGATATCTGGAACCTCCGGTTCCTTGTATGGCGGCCTGACTTTTCGGAAAACTCACAAAAGGAATACCGATCTCCGGGTGATAATCCCGAAGTTCAATCCGGATAAGCCAGTGCTTCCGGATGGGAATTTTAATTCCTGCACCAAAAACAAAGAGGGTGTTATCCTCACCTGAGACAGACCCAATTCCAATAGAAGTAAAACCGTATGCCTGGTCTTTCCTCCGGAAAGACAGCTCAGCACCCAGCACAAACGATTGTATCAACCTGAGACTATCTATCTCTTTGCCACTCACTTGAGCATTTCCGAAAGTAAGATGAACTCCATATTTTCTGGAGAAATTCCAACCGACATCCATTCCATATCCCCACCCATTGTTGAAGGTATCTCTCGGCATCAAAAGAGTAGTGCCGCCACCCACTTCGAACTGGTTGACAGCCCGAAAGCTGGATGCAAAGACCGAAGAGAAAAAGAGCAATACACAAAGACTGTACTGAACTCTCTGTAATGGGGAAAAAACCTTCTTTTGGATGTTATTCAATATGCTGGCTATTGCTATTCCTATTCATACCCAAATTACCTATTCTCCCGCGAAACAGAAACAAAAATACTTACTTCAGCAGCAGCTTCTTTGTCCACACAAAACCATGTCCTGAATTTTGCGAAGGATCTCCTGCCTGAATTGCGTAAAGACTGGATTTCCATTATTGTGCAGAAATTTGTTTTACTCTATTTTCATATTTAACTTTTAAAGCATTTTTCCTACTCTATTTAAATCTCAAGTCGCTATGAATACATTTGAACTTTTTGGTTTACAACACTTTTTGGTAATACTCATTTCATTGTTGGTTGCCATACTTCTCCCCTGGTTTGTAAAAAACAGGTTAAAGCTTACCTGGGAATATCCAATTCGTCTCATTCTTGCCTTGTCAACCTGGATAAATGAAATTTCCATGTGGACTTATCGTGTAATGGATGGAACGTATACTTTTCAGGAGCATCTTCCTCTGCACTTATGTGGATTCAGCATCATTCTGAGCCCAATAATGCTCATGAAAAAAAACCAGAAAATTTATGATCTCGTCTATTTTTGGGGATTAGGCGGCGCTATTCAGGCGCTTCTTACTCCAACCATCGAACATGGCTTCCCCACCTTCTTATTTTTTCAGTTCTTCTATGGACATGGCATGATCATTTTGTCGGTGGTATATGCAACAGTGGTGTTGGGAATGAGACCGACATTTTCAGCGATGATCAAAACTTCTTTTATCACACTTGGTC
Organism: uncultured Fidelibacterota bacterium; assembly: GCA_913041945.1. Lineage (GTDB taxonomy): Bacteria > Fidelibacterota > Marinisomatia > Marinisomatales > UBA8229 > UBA8229. Next base: position 39,198 of record CAJWIT010000008.1, on the reverse strand, counting down.
TTTTAGTGCCCATTGGCATTGTAAACTGGATGATTGGATCAAATTATTTCTTTATTTCAGGGAAACCAGAGACCCCAACTCTCCTGGATTTCATGGGTCCCTGGCCCTTTTATTTAGTACCCCTGACCGTGGTCGGGTTTATTGTCTTTTGGCTGGTTTATCTTCCTTTTCCACTCTACCGAAAATTTCGATCTACGTAACCAGGATACGCTTGGTGCATGTTTTTTCCCTCAATAACAATAGCATCAGAACCGTATGGTGTTACCCTCCCAATAAACTACTTCAATTTCCCAACCTGTCGGGTCTTTTATATACCACGCGAGGGAATGCGGCCACTGTATTACTCCGTCATATAACAGAGGCAGATTTTCTGTTTCAACGATCTCTTCCCATAGTTTTTTATCAGTGATCCGTAAGCCAAAATGTGCCAGGTAATGTACACCTTTTTTTTTCATTTCTAATGTGTCCAGCAAAACCAATGCAGGTGCTTCATAAATGCACAGCATGGCATCATTAGACCGTATTACACCCCATTTTACACCATCCTGGATTCCCTGTTCAACCAGGGTAAAATCAAATAGCTTGTTGTACCACTGTACGGTTTCTTCAAAATCACGTACACTCAGATTCAAATGATCTAATTTACTTACGAGCATATATCCCTCAATTTTTGATTTAAACTACTAAAAAATTTGTTTACCACACATAAAAACAATGCTGGGCAAAGCTTAATTAAACCATACACCAAAGCCCCGGCTTCGCAGTTCCCTGCCCAGCATTTCTTCAATTTCTTCAGCATCCTTTCTTGTGGGAACTGGATTGTACTTTTCATAAAGGTCTGGTCTCAGCTTTAACCCATAATGTTTCGCATATTTATTTGACTTATATCCCTCTTTATGCTGCTCAAATCTCAAAGATGGTTTTCTTGTAGATTGTCCAACATAAACGCAACCATTGCCCTTTATGTATTTTGGATTCTTCGTACGAAATCTTCTTAAATCTGCAACGGCTGGGTCTAATTCTATTACATATATATAGTATTGTTTCATTCAATTAAATTACCCTGTCCTCCACTTTTTTACAAGAAGGTGGAGTGAAAGAATGAGTGAATACAAAAAATTCCGCTTAAAGGGAGGCTTGATGATTATCTTTTCTAATACGCACTCACAAGCAGAGCGCCGCACAGGGCACAACATACCGCTAGCCACTTCTTCCGGGTCATGGCCTCTTTAAGAAAAATGGCCGCCATAATAATGATAAAAATGGTGGAAAGCTGATTATAGATGGCAGCACGTCCTGCAAGGGTATATTTATAGCCGGCCAGCCAAAATATCACAGACAGAAACGTACCCAAAAATGATCCCATGATCAGCGGCGGATGTTTCAATCCCTGTTTGAAAGTTTCGAATAAGGTCGACGACCCTTTAGCAAAAACCAGAAAACCAATGCACAGTACGGTTCCGGTACTAAATCGTACCAGGGCAATGGGCACAACTGGGTGTATTTCCATAATGGGTTTCAGTAATAAAACTGAAAAAGCAGTGAGGGCCTGGGCTGCAAACCCATACAACACACCCCAGGCAATATCTTCTCGTCTTTTATTTTTCGGTATTTCCAGAGAACTAATAATGATTCCGGTAATGACTAAAGCACCTCCGAAATAGGCCTGCAGAGAAATGACCTCTCCAAACATAAGGAATGCAAGCAGAAAGATGGATGGCGAATAAGTGGTACTGACAATCGCATTTAAACCAGCTCCCAGCCTCCGCAGGGAGGCTAAAAAAAACAGGTCACCAACTGCAACGCCCAAGATCCCGCTGATGATCAGTATCAAATATTCATGATGATTGAATGCTGGAAAATCATGTCCCTGAATTATCAGAAACCCAATAAAGCCGATAACTCCAATAGTGTTCTTTAACAGGTTTATCTGAAGGCTGCTCAGGACTCGACCAGATATCTGAAAAAAGATGACCCCGGATGACCAGCATAGTGCTGTCAATATTGCATATATTTCACCAAGGTTTACATGTAATCCCATGGGAATAATCACAAACGTAATAGTTAATCCACGTAAAGCCCGGGAATTAACCCGGAAGTGTAGGATGATACACTGAGCCAGTCAATTTCATTCACTTATTAAAATGATATTCCCTGAATTATTTGCACGAACCCAATAGCCCTCACCAGGGATTAATTCATCAGCTGCAACGTAGCCAGAATCAAAACCATAAATTGTACCATTTATTATGATATTATCCGGATCAATAATCGCACCTATTTCTACAGGGGTACTGATACCGCTGATCAGGTTCCACCCTGCACTTAAGCTTAAAGATAATTCAGTAACAGGTATGCCTGTTATGGTGGTTGTCCCGGCATTATTAAATCGAAGCCAGTATCCATTACCCTGGATTAATGTTTCCTCCGGATCGTAACTGCCATTGAAGGAGTAGAGCGTCCCTTCCACAGCATCTGGAAACTGGATTTGATAATCACTGTCATCAACTATCAAAGGCAGGCCAACCAGATTCCATCCTTCTGTATACTCAACTCCTGTCATCGCATTAAATTCCACTTTTAAACCAACTGGACGGTGGTCGGATACATTCTGGTCATATTCATACCAGCCACCATCGCAATATTCGTCTATTTTAATAGTCTGGACATCAGAGTTGACGTTCCCGAGTTCATCAAATAATTCATTCGTTATAAGAATATGGTCAAGATGAGAAGGCCACGTCGGATACGACCATCCAGAGCTGGGTCCCTCTGCAATTTCCATATCAGCAAACAGGTAATTTCCTGGGTCATCTAAAATCATCTGAAATACATTGTTTTCGGGATTATCAGTTAGGATATCATTTAAATCTCCCAAAACAATCACGTTATCATTTGAGAAATGTGTATCTATATACTCTTTTAATAAGTTACTGGCTATATATCTCCGTGTTTCTTCATCACCAGAATCATCGGGATCTAAATAGCCATCACCGCAACATTTAAAATGATTATTAATAATGATAACGTTCTGTCCCATAAAGTTCATATCCACAACCATTGGTGACCTTGGGAATGGACTCCAATAGGGTGAAGTGGTGTAAATCTCATATATTTCATTGATTTCAACTACATCTGTTTTGTAGATATAAGCCAGGCCGGCGAACCAGGCGGATTCATAATATCCTTCATAGTCAGTAAGATTGTCAAGCATTTGATCGAACATACCTGTGTCATCAACTTCCTGTATTGCTAATACATCAACGTCAAGGGCTTGAATGATCGTAGTCACATAATCCACTGTGGTTTGACCATTTTTTGGAAACCATTCAATATTCCATGTCAAGACTTCAAACGTGGAATCTGTCCCAAAATATAAATCCTCAAAATCCTGTGCGGATAGAATCGCTGTTAGGATAAGAACTGTGCTGAAAACCAGATTATCAAATATTTTCATAATTTTTACACTATAGGTGATATTAAGGGTAAATATTTATTATTACAATTCATAACCAAAAATTACCCTATTCCCCCAGGGAGGAATCAATTTACTTCAACAGCACCATCTTCCTGGTCTGTACAAAGTCCCCTGCCTGTATCTGATAAAGATACACACCTGCACTTACAGGCTTGCCGAAGCTGTCTGTAGCATTCCATTGAACAGACTTGTAACCTACTTCCTGGGTGGTGTTTACCAGCTGGGTTACTTCTCTGCCTATTAAATCGTATACAGTCAATGTAACCTGCGCCTGACTTGGAAGGTCGTAGGAAAGAAAAGTTATTGGATTGAAGGGATTTGGGTAGTTTTGATGGAGTGCAAATGTGATGGGGATCACAGATTCTCTGTTTAAAACAAATTTTTCTGCTGATGGGATTGTAATCTCATCTGTGCCTTCAAGAATGAATTTACTTCCACTTTCAGAGGTAAGCACCCAGTTCATATGCTCTCCTGCATCTATAACAATATCATAGCTAATGGTAAGATTATCAGATGTATTCATCACTTCTATCTCACCGGATTCCACAGCATATTTCATATCTCCATTAAAACGGGCATCAAAAGCACCTGCTGGAGGTTTTGGAGGTAAAGTGTAACTTAAGGAGTTTTCGGTTGGAATTTCATTCCCAAAGAAAAGCGTTTGCCCATTGATCTTCAGCGTGTTTGATTGTTCAGGAGTCTGAAACGTGCGAACCTTTGCCATGGGAGCAGAAGCAGACAAAGTAATTCTTCCTTCCCCAGAACTTCTGAGCCAGTAACCATATCCTGGTTCGATAAACTCAGCACTAATGTAACCAGAATCAAACCCGTAAATCGTTCCTGAAACAATAAGTCCGTCATCATCAGTAATTGCGTTCACATCAACGGGGAAAGAGATCCCGGAAATAAGGTTCCATCCTTCAGTAATGAGAATGACAATACTTTCCAGTGGTAGACCAGACACCATGTTGGTGCCTTCTTCATCAAACCGTAACCAAAAACCATCACCATTCACAAGGTTTTCCGCTGGGAAGTAAGCACCATCAAATCCATAAAATGTACCATCAACGGCGTCAGGATAGACTGATAAATAATTAATAGGCTCTGTATCCACTGGAATTCCAACAATATTCCAACCTGCCAGGTGATCCACGCTCACTTCAATTTCCTCAGGAGCCTCTTCAATTACCCTGATAATCCAACCGCCAAAACCATCGGGACCGTTGCCCATGCCGGCCATGACGGTTCCATCGTCAGAAATTGTAAGCCCTCTCATTAAATCCCAATCATCCAATCCTGTCATTCCCAGTTCAACGAGATAGTCCTGGAGGTTCACGAATTCACCAGTTTCTTCGGTATAAATACAGGCTTTATACTGTGTCATGCCCTGATAGAGGTACTGCCCGATAACAATATTGTTTTCAGACATATCAAGAGCCTGGCTTCTATTAAACATGGCAGAGTTAGGCGGTACTCCAAGCCCGGTCATTCCATCTTCTTCCGTCCAGATATATCCTTCAGTATGATTCCCACCGGTACCGCTTCCAAAACCGACCACAATTGAACCGTCATTGGTGATGGCTGTCACTTCTCCAGTTTCTGAACCTGCAGGTGAACCAATGAACGTAATATTACCCTGCGTATCCCATATGCACGAACGTCGTGTTCCGGAACTGTTTTGGTTCCATCCTCCAATAAGATTCCCATTACCTGAAACTGCCTGGGCCTTTTCGCTGTTGCCGCCATACTGACCCAGACCCACAATCCCTGTGGAGGCGGTCCAATAAAATGCTTCGGTGGAGCAATTGATCCAGCCCATTCCCACGGCCTTGGACCCGTCTGAGGATATTTCCAGTCCCGAGCTTAAAAAATTATCACAGGAACTGCCTCCCTCTACATTACCAAGGAAAGTCCAGCTGTCATTTTCCCAAAGTGCAGCTTCCGTCTTTCCATCGCCGTTAACCATTTCACCGATAATCTTTCCGTTTTCAGATATTCCCCAGGCTTCACCATCTCCAAGATTCTGTATCCCGTCTTCTTCAGTCCAGAGTAGAGCCTGACCTCCTGAACCTGTGCCAACAATTTTTGTCCCATCGCTGTTCATTCCAAGGGGTATCGACATTTGGGGAACAGAAATAATCTCAAACGTAACCGGCGGATCAGGCGGATCAGGCGGATCTCCGCTGTCGGGAGGGCCGAGAGTGCCATCTTCCAAGAGACTATGGGCATAAACCGAACCATTTTCAGTCCATACTACAAATGTGCATCCCGGTCCCTCGCTCGTATACATATCTGACTTTGAATTTCCAGAGGTTGTGAGGGTGACAGTCTGTTCAGACCAGACATACTCGCCGTTCGAATTAAGGCGAGAGGCATAGATATCGCCGGTCATGTTTACACTTTGTTCAATATACACTGCGATCATATCATTCCCAAGTCCTGCAATAGAGAGATCCAAATAATCGTAGTTGCCGTTTAATGAAACCACAGCAACACCGGAAGAACCCCAAAGACGATTACCGTTTTCATCAAGTCTCTGGGCATAAACACCGCGCTGGGATTGACTGCCGTTAGATTCAGTCCAGGCTGCCATGAGCTCAGAATTTCCCTCAGCTACGGCTGTCCGTGGATTCGTACGAAAATGACTGGAATTTGTGGAAAAATTCACAGCGTTTCCCCAGACTGTTTCGCCTGTTCCGCTGATGCGTTGTGCAACAGCGGACTGGTTTGATCCTGCCATTTGTGTCCACGCACTGAAACTTCCTCCCGCATGATCTCCAACAGACTCCTGGGAGTAGTTTCCTGTGGGAAACACCACAGGCCCCACTGCCACAACCGGTGAATCCCAGAGTTCAACTCCAGAGCTGTTATATTTCTGCAGGTACAGCTTACTGTCAGGTGCCCAAAAAGGACCTGACTGATGGTTCCATTGCAGAAGAACATTGGTCCCGTCTACTGTTAAGGGAAGGGGGTTTACCAGGTCACCGGTACTGTCTTCAATATGGATGCCGCCATCTCCCCATTGCAATGCGCCGCTTTCAGAAATCATCTGTATTCGCACAGTCATATAATTTTGACACCAGGCTACGGCTACGCTGTTATCAGAGAGCACAGTCAATCGGGGAGATATATTATCGCTCCCTGAAACTGAAAGAGCCAGGCCATCAGCTCCCCAGGGTATGGATCCATCTGGAGCAATCTTGTAGGCATACACCTGCCAAATACCGGTACGGGTATCCAACGTTGAAATGATTGCATTGTCGTTCCCATCAACGGCAAGGTTCATATGATGCACTGCAATCCAGGATGAATTAGGCTGATCACTCACAACCATTCCGCCGTTACTCCACTGGGGTTCACCATCAGAATTCAGGCGCTGCAGGTAGACGTGATAGTTTCCATCACTCAACCAGGCTACATAAGCCCCGCCATCTGAGGTTGCACGAACCTGTGCCTGCACCCCATCACCTAACCACAACGGGTTATCCGGAGAGGTAGGCCATTGACCAAAGGAAAACGACAGAATAATGGATATTGAAAGTAAATATTTCATGATTGACTCCATACTGGCTAAAACAGTTTATCTAAACAGAACTGATTTTACAGTCCTCTTATAAATTATTGATTTATTGTTATTTCTCCACCCTCGCCGGCTCGCACCCAATAACCCGTTCCTGGAATCAATTCTTCAATCTCTCCATAACCGTTATCAAAATCCCAGAATGTACCGGGGATTATTATTCCGCCTGGGTCCTGAATGCTGTTAATATCCGTAACAGTGGTAATTCCTGAGATAATATTCCAGCCCTGGTTAAGCGAGATTGTCAGCTCGTTTATCGGAATACCAGTAATATCACTGGAACCGGATTCTGGAAACCGCAGCCAATAACCATGCCCCATAACAAGTTCATACTCAGACTGATACTCTCCTACGAAAGAATACAGGGTACCGGATATTGCCTCCGGAAAAAGTGAAGTATATCCTGCATCATCAACCTCAACCGGTAATCCCACCAGGTTCCAGCGTTCATTATAACTCACAGTTAATGTTACCGTAGACGGACCGGGTGCATCTGAACTCCAGGTAGCTCCATAGATCACTCCATTGTTACCTTCTTCGCTTGAATCATAAGCGGTTGAACCGGAACCCTCATTGAATTTCCAGTAGCCAACCAGCCCTTCTTCTCCGGTCAAATCTGCGTACATATAATCCTGTACCTGTTGTTCTGTCAAGGCAAGGTTCCAGAGGCTCACTTCATCCACCTGGCCATCCAGGTCAAAATTCGTGGTCTGCCATATAAGCCTGCCAATGCTAAAAGGTAAAAATTCATTGGTGATCTGCCCATATGCTTCCGTTGATCCTGCTTCAATGCCATCTATATACAAGATTATATTACTGCCATCATAGATCAAGGCAAGGTGATGCCAGGTTTCTGATATAATGGAATTTTCCGCTGTTACTATAGTGAACTCCCCACCGCCAGATACTTTTAACCGGGCTTCTACTTTGTAATTACCGAGCTGTAGCAGATAAAAATCAGCATCTTCATTATTCCTAAAACCAAAAAAACCATCGAACTGAGTATATGAGTCAGCATTTGGGCCTCGTGGATATACCCATCCGCTCAGTGTCATCTGATCAGCGTTCGCTATCACGGCAGACCCATTAGCGACTTCGACGTAGTCAGATTCCCCATCAAAATCCAGGGAATAGTTCTGGCTGAAAGAAAGAGTAAAAAAAAGGAAGGATGTTACGAGTTTCTGCATAATTCTTTTGGCTTACAACTGGCGCAACTTAAACTCTTTATAGAAATAAAAAAAGGATTCGAATTAATCCCGGAGTTAATGTGATCCTCATCACAAAGCGGATTATCTTACCTGGGTAAAGGGTTCTCCAAATCTGCAAGCACAAAAGCCATAATTGCCATGGCTGCCATACAGCGATTGAGCTCATCCCTGTCTACTTTGTCAAATGTGTCTGCATTGGTATGGTGATACCAGAAATATCTGGAACCATCCACCTTCAGAGACATGACTGGCACGCCTTCATCATTTAAAGGAGCCACATCTGCAGCCCGGCCACCCTCTGTGATTTTACCAGCTTCTATACTATTCAACAATGTGCCAATTTCGCTAATGATATCCATTGCTTCCGCCGATCCGGAAAAACCGAAACCCTTCGGTTTAAACACACCACCATCAGATTCGATGGCCGCCACGTGGTTATCCAACTCAGCCCTGTGCGCATCACGATAGGCTTTATTACCGCGACCTCCATTCTCCTCATTGGTCCACATCACCACCCTCAGCGTCCTGCGGGGCTGAAGTCCTGATTCCTTGATGAGCTTCACCGCGTGCCACGCTGCCAGACATCCGCCGGCATCATCCTGAGCTCCCTGCCCTACATCCCAGGAATCGATATGCCCACCCAACACCACCACTTCCTCAGGAAACTCACTTCCGGGAAATTCCGCCACCACATTACGGGAATACCTGTCTGCAACCGTTTTTGCTTCCATTTTCAATTCCAGGATAATTTTATCCCCGCGGTCATGGATGCGACGGAGCATCATGGCGTCTTCAGGGGTCAGGGCGGCATGGGGAATTTTAGGAATGGTATCGGCATAAGCCATTCCCCCGGTGTGAGGAGTGTTCATAGACCAGGATCCTACAGATCTGATCAGGCTGGCAACAGCTCCATATTGTGCTGCCGCCTGTGCTCCTTTATAACGGTACTGAACCGTTTCGCCGTAGGTCGTAAATTCGGCATTGAACAGTACAATCCTGCCCTTCACCTCATCCTTTCGATCATCCAATTCTTCAAAACTATCGACCACAATCAATTCTCCACGGATACCAGAGCCGGGAGTTCCAATACTGCCGCCCAGGCCCAGCATGGCCAGATCTTTTGCAAAAGGTTTTATGAGCCGGGCAGATTCCTTCCCCCTGATCCAGACTGGTACTTTTACTTTTTCGCCGCGGACATTGGAGAAACCGTCTTGTTCCATTTCTTCCAGGATCCAGTCAATCGCATTTTCCAGATTATCAGATCCGCTCAGGCGGGGCCCGAAGGTATCGCATACATAAGCCAAACGATTGTACGCTGCACTGTCAGCCAGTGAAGCGGTAATGAGTTTTTCTACAATATCCTGGTATTTTTCAGGTATTGCATTTGCGTTTGTCATCCCTATTAATAAAACAAAAGAGATGAATTTGAGAGCTTTGGTCATATTATTTTCTTTCTCATTTTTTGGTCCGCTTACAGGTAACGAAACCGGGCATAAAATCGAATTGCTTACCCAAACGGGAAATTATTCGGATGAATTAATTGTAGAATAATTTTTTAATATTCTTTAAAAAATGCGTACTTGTTTTTCTTTTCTCTCTTCATTTTTTTCTTTTCTGCCGGGGTAAACTTCGAGGGTTTCTTCTTCTGTTTTTTCTGTTTATCTTTTTTGCCCATAATTATTCCTCCCATGTAGTTGTAGAATAATGAAGCGTCTTTCTTTTTTCATAATATCAATTTACCCCCAAAGTGAGTATGGAATCAATCTGTAGTCTTACTTCAACAGCACCATCTTCCTAGTTTGTTACCTCTTATTTAAATTTTCATTTTGATGAGAATTATTTAAAAGGGCCAGAAATGGAGTATCAAAGGGGTACCCACAATAACAATCAGAAGTTCCAGGGGCAATCCCATTCTCCAGTAATCAGAAAACCGGTAGCCGCCTGGTCCAAGGATCAGCGCATTGCACTGATGGCCGATGGGAGTTAGAAAAGCACAAGAGGCTCCTACGGCAACGGTCATCAAAAAGGGATCAGCGCTGACACCCATAGATACCGCAATGCCAACGGCAATTGGCGCCATAATCAGGGCAGTAGCGGCATTATTGATGATATCTGAAAGACACATGGTAATAATCATGATAATTGCCAGAATAGACCAGCTTGGCAAACTTCCGGTCATATTTACCATAAATTCAGCAATTAACTGGGTACTTCCGGTTGTCTGTAACGCAGCGCTCACCGGGATCATCGCTCCTAACAGAACAATAATCGGCCAATCTATCTGCTGGTACAATTCCCGAATAGGGAGAATGCCCGTAAAGACATATAATAAAATGGCGCCCACAAAAGCCAATGTGGTGGGCAGAATCCCGGTCATACTGAATCCAATTGCGCCTCCAAAAATTAAAAGCGCCAAACTGATCCGTGAAAACTCGCCTACCTGTACTTCTCTCTGAGCCAGGGGCACCAGATTCAGTGAACTGATATTATCATCAAGATTATCTATATTCCCCTGAATAAGCAGCACATCTCCTACCCGAAATATGACATCTCCCAACCGTTTACGGATTGGTTGTCCCTGGCGCGCAACCGCCATAAGTATAAGTGAATTTGAGGTACGCCTTCGAAAATACGTCCGATCCCGTTTTACAAGTGGAGAATCAGGTGTAATTAATACTTCTTTATAAGTGGTATCTTCATCTTTTAGTTGATCTATCCGTGCCCGCATCTTTTTTGTAAGTCTGAGGCCATACTCATCCATCATTAACTTTAAATCTACTGGATCCGCTTGAATTTGAAACCTGTCTTCTTCAAGTATGATTTGATCGTGTCGTGGAGTATAGATATTCCCATTTTTGGAAATGCACCCAATTATTGCAAGTCTGTCTTCAGTATATTTTTCGATCTCGCTGACCTTCTTCCCAATGAGTTTGCAGCTCTTGGGAATACGAATCTCAGTTATATAATCATCAATGGAAAATAGCGATTCTGTGCCTGGTTTTTTATATGAATCTTTGGGGATGAATCTCCACCCTATCAGCGCTACAAACAGCACACCCAGGATGGCAATGATTCCTCCAACTGGGCTGAAGTCCAACATACCAAATGGTTCTGGATGAAACTGTTCAATATTAATATTTTGAGATGCAAAATATTCAGCAGCTGGAGAGGTCTTATCAGCAAGTGCCTGAGTTTTGAGTTCCATATACTGACTTTCCCTGAGAGTGGATATGATGATATTCGGCGGTGTCCCAATCATCGTAATCATACCACCCAGAATACTGGCAAAAGCCAGGGGCATGAGTATAACACTTGGGGATCGTTTCTGTTTGACAGATGTTTTGAGCGCTACCGGTAGCATGAGAGCAAGCGCCCCCACATTATTCATAATGGCCGAAAATATGGAGACCACACCACTCAAGCTGGAAATATGGGCAACCTGGTATTTTGATAAAGGTGTAATTTGCCGGGCAATGATATCCACCACTCCTGAATTACGCAGAGCGCGGCTGATAATCAGTACTGCCGCCACAGTAATGACCGCTGGATGACCAAAACCCATGAATATATTGGACGTATCCATAATCAGACTTGATTTTTCACCTCCCAATATCTGATCGACAATAAACAAAGTACACAATGCAATAATGGAGACAATGTCATAGCGCCATCGCCCCCAGATAAATAGGGTAAAAGTCAATATGATAATGCTAAATATAGCGATTTGATCAATTGTCAACTGATTTTATCACCTTCTTCAAAGACAGAAGCAAGAGTGGCTACCGAAAATAACAAACAGGTTGCCATCAGTTTCTTCATAATAAACTCCTCATAACTCTTTCGGAATGTAATTCTTAGCTTGTCAATTTATATATAAATCGCCTTTTTTCCAATTAGCGAGCCTATGAACTCATTTTGTGGTGAGCATCCGGATTAACCCGCGGGGAATTATCCGCATGATAGGTACGATAATGTTCCATTGCCAGGGAAGAATATAGCTGCGCTTTCCCTTGTTTATTGTTCCTATAATTTTCTTGGCAGCGGTGTCAGCATCCATGAGGAACCACATTTTGTTTTTAATATTTGCAGTCATTTCCGTTTCGATCCAGCCTGGATAAATGGTTGTGGTTGTGATGTTATGCCGGCGCAGGGTATACTCCCAGCTATCAGTCATAATCCGCAGGGCCGCCTTAGAAGCAGAATATCCCCCATGGCCTATAAGTCCCCGTGTCCCTGCAATGGAGCTGATGATTGCCACCTGTCCGGATTTCTGTTCCTTCATACTGGGCAGAAATGGAATAACCGTGTTGGTAACGCCCATGATATTAATCCGTAGAATCCGGTTTATGTGTTCAGGGTCTCCAGAGGTAATCTTATCCTTACCTCCAACTCCTGCATTGGCAATAACAGTGTCAATTCCCCCAGCATCCTCAATAAATTGCTTCGCTGTCAACTGGCAGGCGGATTGGTCCGCTACATCCAGAGTATAAATATGGGGATGGCCTCCAAGCTCCCTGCAGCGCTCCGCCACCTGTTCTAAACGGTCGGTCCGCCGGGCTGCGAGACCAAGCACAGCTCCTTTATGGGCGTAGACATATGCCAAAGCTTCACCAATCCCGCTGCTCGCTCCCGTAATGAATACTTTCTGTGCCATGATTATCCTTTCCGGTAAATTTACTATATTTTAATGAAAATCTTTTTTCGGTACATCCAATAGAGCACCAGCCACCATATCCCTACATGAGACAGGGCAAAGAGTAAAGAACCATTCAGGTCGCCAGCAAGAGGCTGAAAGACCGTTTGGTATAAATACGTGTATCCTGATACGGTTCTCTCACCTAATGTAAATTTCACTTTCAGGATTGTCTTCACCCACAAACCGGAAGCGACAAACAGGAAAATAGAGTTCGTGCCAAAAATGATGAATGGGCGGGCAGGTTTTTTGTATCCTTTGAGATCAACAGCCCAAACGCAAACAGCCAAAATGAGCATGGCAAGACCTCCTGTGTACAGAACATAGGAACTTGTCCAAAGTTGTTTGTTGACAGGGAAAAGAAATCCCCAAAGCCAGCCAGCCACGGCAATACCAGCTCCTGCTTTCACAATGTATTTTACCCGTTCCATTCCATCCCTTTTCTCCTGAAGAATTATTCCAGTGAAGTATCCGATTAAAACTGTCACCACAGCAGGGATTGTGCTCAACAAACCTTCCGGATCAAAGGGGATGCCGGTACCCATGTATAAATGGGGCTCTCCCAGGATAGCCAGATCCACCATCCTTGGTAGATTGGTTTCCAATGCGTACGGATCCACTCCTTTTATCCACCCAAAAATCCAGAGAATAAACCAATAGGCTACCAGAAGGATTCCTGAAACTGTAATAATCTGGCTGCGCTTAAGGACAAGTATCAGGAAAGCTGCACAGCCGTATGCCAGGCCGATTCGCTGAAGAACACCCATAATTCGAAAACTGGACCAGCCCCCATCCAGGCCGATAAATGGAAAAGCTGAAAGAAACAAACCACAAAGAAAAATGATGAACACCCGCCTGAATATTTTTCTTGTTAGTGCAGATGAAAGAACAAAATCGAACTTGTGAAATGAAAACCGCATGGCCACACCAACGATGAAAAGGAAAAATGGGAAAACCAGATCTGTTAAGGTACATCCATGCCATTTTGCGTGGCGCAATGGAGCATAAACATGCGCCCATGTACCCGGTGTATTTACCAGGATCATCAAGGCAATCGTCATGCCGCGGAACACGTCCAGTGAGACAAATCTTTGTTGCTGATCTGTCATGTTACACTCCCTGCTTTTTCCCGAATTCAGGATCAATGGGCAGGAATCTGATGAGGAGCAACCCTGGAATGGTAGCTGCCATGACCCAGATGAAAAAGGACTGGTATCCGATCGTTTCCTGCAGAGCGCCGCTGAACATGCCCGGAATCATCATGCCGAGAGCCATGAACCCTGTGCAGATTGCATAATGGGCTGTTTTGTGTTCCCCTTCTGAAATCATCATCATAAAAAGTAAATAAGCTGTAAATCCAAATCCATATCCGAACTGTTCCAAAGCAACAAACAGGTTTACCAGGAGATAGCTTTCCGGCTGGGCATAAGCCATGTACACATAAACCAGATCCGGAAGCTTCATAGCCAGGGCCATCCACAAAATCCAGGACTTCAATCCATGTTTTGCAGCCAGGAAGCCCCCGGCAATACCGCCCAGGGTCAGCATGATTATCCCCAGGGTACCGTACACAAAGCCGTATTCGGCGGTGGTAAGGCCCAGCCCGCCCGCATCAAGCTTATCCAGCATAAACAATGGAGCAATCTTTACCAGCTGTGCTTCCCCAAACCGGTAAAGCAGAATGAATGTAATCACCAGGGCTATATTCGGTTTTTTAAAATAAGCCGTGAACACATGGAAGAAACTCCTGACAGCATCTCCCAGTTTGAGGCCTGGGCGCGGCTCATCCGTTTTTGGATGCGGCAAAACCAGGCGATGGTAAATACAAAAAAGAATGAACAGGCCGCTCAGGATGCCCATAATGATTGACCATGCCAGTTTTGTATCTCCGGTAGTGGTTTCCAGCCATCCAACTAGAATCACCAAAAGGCCCTGGCCGGTAATAATAGCAAAACGGTAAAAAGTATTGCGGATGCCCACGAACCAGGCCTGGACATGGGATGGGAGCCCAAGCATATAAAATCCATCAGCGGCAATATCATGAGTTGCGGAGCTGAAAGCGATGAGCCAGAAAAATGCCAGTGTAAGTTGAAAAAAGTTGGAAGCCGGAATAGTCAGAGCAACTCCGGCTAATCCAGCCCCGATCAGCAGCTGCATGGCCACAATCCAGAAGCGTTTGGTCCTCAGGATTTCGACCAGAGGGCTCCAGAGCGGCTTGATCACCCAGGGCAGATAGAGCCAGCTGGTATAGAGTGCAATCTCAGTATTGGAAATATCCAGCCGCTTATACATAACAACTGAGACGAGCATGACCATTGCATAGGGCAGCCCTTCGGCGTAATAAAGTGAGGGAACCCATGTCCAGGGTGATCTCTGATTTTTCATGACGAATAAATCCGGGTCAGCTTAGCTTTCGGAAAGTAATGGGTGAGGATGGATTCAGCGGTGGAACCGCTCAGTGCCATTCCAAGTGCACCAATCTGGCACATGCCGGCACCGTGGCCCCAGCCCTTTCCCTCAAATGAAAATGATCCGGGGATTCCTTTTTGGACATTTTGCAGGTTCATATCAAAGGCAGAGCTGAACAGGAAAGACGGAGAGAGAGTTTGGCGAATCGCGTATTCGGATTCAAGATGTTTGGATTTTTGCTGATTGTTTGAATCTAGATATACAAGGTCGCAGGAGATAATTCTTCCTGAAGGACCGCGTTTTTCATTTTCAATTCCCAGGACTGCTTTTCCATTCAGGGAATGGATTTTGTTCATGTGATCGGTCAATTCTTCCTGCAAAATTTCAAAGTCCCATCTGAAATAAGATCGATGCTCATCCACACTCCCCAGATATTCAGGCAGGTCAGCTTCAGAGATAAAACCGGGGCCGCAAAAGGCTGGTTCGCCATCCTGAACAGAAACGAGGTAATCCAGATCTTCTTGGGGCCAGACATTGGGTCCCGCTTCCGTAATGCCACCGCAGGATTTGGAATAGCGTGCATCACAGATGTCCCCCTTGATTGTGAGAACTTGGCCGCGGCTGGCTTCGGTGCTTTGCCTGGCATCCTCAGAGAAGTTATTCATCCCCTGGTAGCGCTGGCAGCAGTCATCATTGCAGGCATCCAATCCAAGGTCAGCATGTTTTTGTTCGGCTGCAGCCAAGAGCCAGGAACGGGCAGCAATGGTTTGAACTTCTAATAAAGCTGATGGGCATTCACCGCTCATTTCGGATGTTGCCACGCACATAAGATATTGTTCCAGAGGAAGATGGTTTGCGACAAAGAGACTGCCATTCGAATTTGTGATCTCAAGGACGCCTAACACATGAACGGAAATTTGTTTTTCCCAGTGGAATCCACGCCCCGCTTTTACCGGATGAACGATGATTTGTGAATCTGTAGATGAATTTTGAACTTTGACAGCAGGAACTGTTTCTCCATTTGATACAAGTTCACCATTTTTCAATTCAATAAAAAAATTCTGATTGGTTTCAGAATGTGTGATCTCAACTGATTTTTGACAGTCTTCAGGAAGGACCAGGCCAATGGAAACGATTGGTTCATTCTTCGGGATTTTTCCTTTTACAAGCATGCTTTTTTCCATGCTGCACCCATGGCAGCCGTTCTACGGTCAGATGAATATTCAATGGGAATTTCTTTCGACGATTCAATCATTGATTTAAAAGAACTATCATTTTGAGACAGAAATTGCCCCAATCGTTGCCCGATAACAACCTTTTCAATTTCCGAATGATTTCTCTTGAAAAATTCAATCCTGTCCTGAATTAGAAATGAAAACGCTTCAGTTGCCTTTTGAAAAATGGAAAGGGCATTTTCATGCTGAATAAACTGACTCAGGGAATCCACATCTTCATTTTGGGAAGAATTCCATTGATCGGTCATTCCTTTTGGCGAAAGAGAATATTCAACAGAGCGTCCATCTGGCATGAACAATTCCCAGGATCGTTTTACGTCGTTTCTCTGATTAAAATCAATCAATGCACCCTTAAGAAGGATGCCGTCGGCGATACCTGTTCCACCACCGATATAAACTGCATTATCACACTTTTCCAATTTCCCAATCGATGATTTCCATTCACCCAAAACACAACAATCCGAATCATGATAGAGTGAATCAATTTCAGAGATTCTTTCCAATAAGTCGGGGATCCTGGGTCCGTTTGCCATGATCACAATTCCTTGCTCATTTTTTATTCCGGGAAAACAAAGTCCGATGGAGTCTGCTCCAGATTGATGAATAACCTGTTGGATCGTTTCGACGATCACATCTCCCTGATCGATCTCTGACTCTGTCAGGCATATATTTCCTTTAGAAAATTCCTGCTGTTGAAGATCCAAGTGAACTGGAATGAAACCAGGATTCCAATTCGGACGATCCGGGTAAGATAATTCCATATGAAAATCACCCGGAATGAGCATTTTTGTATTTTGATCAAAGTTGACGGACTGTGCAATGACCTTTGTTGCTCCGCAGTCAACCCCGAGAATGGTTAAATCACCCATGTACTTTATATTTCGATTTAAGGGTTTTTATCCGTTCGATGGATTCCTGGATCCTGCTTTCAGGAATTTTTCCCGATTCAACTAAGTTGCATAGGGCAGATACAGCTTTTGGGATATAGTCCGGATCATAGATCAAGTTATTCCCAAGGCAGAACAGATCGATGCCGGCATTTAACATCAGTTCAAAAGTTTGTTCCAGTTCATAATGATCAGAAATCGCCCTCATGCTGGGATCATCGCAGATCACCACACCTGTGAATCCAAGGTCTTTCCTCAGCATGCCCGTCACAATTTCCCTGGATAATGATGCTGGAAAATCTGAATCCAGTTTTTCATTGAATACATGTGCCGTCATGATCATGTCCAGGTCACCTGATTGAATCAAATCGTCGAAGGGGAAGAGGTCTGCCACTGTCCATGATGCTGAAATGTCCGTGAACCCTTCATGGGTATCACCGATAGCAGATCCTTGTCCGGGAAAATGTTTTCCACAGGAAATAATATTATTTTTCTTTAGTGCTCTAATGAAAAGTTTAGAATGTTCAGCTACTTTTTTAGGATCGGAGGATAGAGCTCGGTTGGATTTCCCCATAATAGTCTCAGTACCAAAATCCAAATCCAGGACAGGAGCAAAATTGAGATTGATACCGCATTGACCCAGGGAGTCTGAAATGGTATTTGCGAACTGTTCCGTTATGAGAAGATTATCCAATACACCAATATGATTCCACGATGGAAACTCAGGAAATCCGTAACTTGGTTGTAACCGGGCCACTGAGCCACCTTCCTGATCTATGGAAATAAACAAAGGAGTTTCGGCATAGGATTGAAGAGTTTTTATCAAAAACTTTAGTTGTTTCGGTGATTCTATATTTCTTTTTTCATGTGGATTCACTGTAATGTCTTTGTCATAAAGAATAACACCACCTAAATTGTTTTTCTGAATATCTTCTATAATTTGATTACTTTGATTCAAGTGAACACCGCGAAACCCGGCGACAATCATTTGACCCACTATCTTTTCCAATTGAGAGTAAAAGTTCATTATTATTTTTTCATACCCTAAAAAGTTAGGTATAGATTCAGTAAATATCAGTTAATTTTTAGATAATGATACGTTATAAACCAGTCATTTTTATATTCTTTTTTATGTTTCTGTCCTGTGCGGGATTCAAAATCCCATTTTCTCAAAGGTCATGGTCGGAAAGAACATTTACACATCTGACCTTAAGAGAGAAAATTGCCCAGATGATGGTCTATTATATGCGAATGGAATTCCTGAATGAAGACAGCGAACAATGGCAGGAACTGACAGCATTGATTCAGACCGATGGTATCGGGGGTATTCATCTATGGTCCGGAGAAGTTGGCATTTCCCTGACTATGATGAACGAACTGCAGAAAATGTCAAAAATTCCGATTCTTTTTGATGCGGATATTGAATCAGGATTGCATGCACGATTTCCAAACGGGACCGAACTACCCCCGCTTATGGCTATCGCAGCAACGAATAATCCAGATTATGCTTATGAATCCGGGAAAATTGCAGCCTCGGAAGGCCGCGCTGTGGGAATTCACTGGAATTTTTCACCGGTAACGGATGTAAATAATAACCCAAAGAATCCAATCATTAACACCCGGTCATTTGGTGAAGACCCGGACGTAGTAGGCGAATATGCGGTGCAGTTTATGAAAGGACTACAGGAGCACGGTATGCTGGCTACGGCGAAACATTTCCCTGGTCATGGCGATACGGAAACAGATTCCCACACCAGCCTGGCTGCCATACCCAGTGATTCATCCCGGCTGTGGTCGTTGGAATTGAAACCATTTCAAACCATTATTGATGCTGGAGTTGATGCGGTGATGGTGGCTCACATCCATGCTCCTGATTACCAGCCTGAAGCAAATCTCCCTGCTACTTTGTCACCATTCTGGGTTACGGAAATCCTGAGGGAGAAAATGGGATTTAACGGTGTCGTAGTTACCGATGCAATGAATATGGGGGGAATAGTCAGCAATTATTCCGATACGTTTGCAGTCATTCAGGCTATCCGGGCAGGCTGTGATTATATCCTTCAGAACAATCATTTTAAGGAAACTATTGATGCAGTGGAAGATGCAGTGAGCAGAGGTATTCTCTCAGAAGAACAGATTAATAATGCTGCTTTAAAAATACTTAAAATAAAAGAAAAAGCAGGCCTGGATAAACAGCGTTCTATTTCCATGGATGAGACGAGGCGAATACTTGGGAAAACGGAATTCAAAAAAACCGCAAACGAAATCGCTGCAAAATCAATCACGCTTGTAAAAAATGATAATTCCTTTCTTCCCCTTAGCATTGATAAAAATGAAGAAGTTGTTGTAATAGATATTTACGACCAACCCAATGATCACCATGAATCAACTACGACCAGAGAATTGAAACAAAGCGGTCTGCGGATCCGGTCAGTGCAGGTAGATGAATCAGACAGTACAATGTATTATGAATCGATTCTGAAAACTATACCGGATAATGCGCCAATTATACTGAATTCTTTTGCTAGTCCTTCTGCATGGAAAAACAGAATTTTTCTTCCGGATCATCAGATGAATTTTATACATGCATTAAATCAAAGATCAGACAGGATTCTCCTTATCAGTTTTGGGAATCCATATTTAATACAGGGGCTTCCGGAAACACCTGCTTATGTCTGTGCCTGGAAGGGAAGTGCTCTGATGCAAAATGCATTGGTGACATCCTTGCTGGGGAAAAACGATTTTACAGGGACGCTTCCCATCACCATCCCGGAAATTGCCCACCGGGGTTTTGGCATTCAATTGGAACAGAAACCCATTTCATTCAAAGCATCATCATTTTCTCCTGGGAAATATGTAAAATATGTAATGCCTTATGAAATTGATTCTGAAATATCAAAAGTCCAACCATTATTACAAAAAGCTACTGCTGATTCTGCCTGGCCCGGGGCAGTATTGTTAGCTGCGAAGGACGGAAAGATATTTTTTCATGACGCTGTTGGTTACCATACCTACAAGAAAAAAAGAGCTATGCGCAAATCGGATATTTTTGATTTGGCATCCATAACAAAAGTGGTAGCAACTACATCCGCTGTGATGAAACTGGCAGAATCTGGACAGCTTGATCTGGATGAAAAAGTGATGACATATCTCCCGGGCTTTAAGGGGAAACAGCCAAAATATTTTCAACAGAAAAGTGAAATGACTATTAAGCACCTGCTGACTCATACAGCAGGGCTTCCGCCCTTTAAACAATATTTTTTAATGGATGGCAAAGAAAAAACGCGTTTGGACAGTGTCTATAATACGGAGCCAGTGATTGACCTTGAAGAAGAAACAATTTATTCAGATGTTGGATTAATAACATTAGGAAAAGTAGCTGAACAAGTGAGCGGATTTCCTCTGGATGAGTTGGTTGATTCCCTTGTATTCAAACCTTTGGGTATGAATACCACATTTTACAATCCGCCCTCTGCAAAGTTGCACAGAATCGTTCCCACAGAAATTGCTGAAGGGTACAGAACCGGGCTGATCCATGGTGAAGTTCATGATGAAAATGCTCATAGTTTAGGCGGTGTCGCCGGTCATGCAGGCTTATTTTCCACAGCAGAGGATTTAGCAGTTTTTTCCCAGATGATGCTGAATGGCGGTATCTATGGCTGGAAGCGAATCTTTAAGGAAAAAACTGTCCAATTGTTTACTTCCAAAGCAAGCGTAGTGGAGGGCAGTTCACCATGTCTTGGCTGGGACAGCCCGGATGGTAAAGCTTCCGGTGGAGTGTATTTGAGCGACAGCAGTTTTGGACATACTGGCTATACAGGAACATCATTGTGGATCGACCCCGAAAACAATCTGTTTGTCATTCTGTTGACGAATGCAGTCCATCCTGACCGTTCGTGGAAAGATCCGAAATATTACAACTGGCAGCAGAGGATTCATTCGGCAGTTTATGAAGCAGTGGGTATTGCTGAAAAGAATCCGAACCTTGATTGGCGAAAAAAATGGAAATAGAAAAAATTAAGGTAAAAGGAAGGAGAAAAATTTTCTTCCTTCCTTTCTACTTTTGCCTTTTAATAAGTTGCTCTTATCCAAATAATTGGATTGATTCATTACCAAAACCCTGGACCTTAAATGAAAAACAGATCTCAGAGATCCTTCCGCAATTTTATCAGCATTACCCAAATTTTTATGACCGCTTGAAAGCATTTGCCCTGTGGCAAGTGGGCAAACCCTATGAAGTTTTTAAACTGGGTGAAGAAGCAGAGCCAGATCCTGATCCCATTATCCGTTTGGATGTGTCTGACTGTACAGTCCATGTGCTCACAAGCCTTGCGTTTACACAAAGCACATCCTGGAATGAAGCCCGTGCAAATATGATAACGATTCATTACAAAGATCATAAACCCTCCTATAAAACTCGCTGGCATTATACGTCTGATCGCATCCAGGAAAATCCGTATACGGTTACTATAACCAAAGAATTGTTAGAGAAAGATCATCTGGAAAAAATTGATATAACATTGAACCGAAAGGAAGACGGCAGTGAATTTTTAGACCTGGACTGGACAAAAAAAACCACTGTCCATTTTATTCCACATGAGGAAATTAATAGAGAATTGTTATCTAAATTCCCTGATGTTTGCGGTGTGGCACTTGTAAAAAAAGCATATTTTAAAATGGGAATAGTGGTAGCCCATGAAGGTATGGTGATTGATCAGAAAAATCTCATTCATGCATCTTCAGAATACGGTGAAACGGTCAATATAGATTTTATGGAATACTTTTTCAGGGAGGAAGGGCCGTTGTTTGATGGTGTAATGATTTACAGGTTTGTTCCATTGACTCACTAATTCATTAAGTATTTCCAACGTAAAGAATCCCATTGGTTTCTTATGATAGAAAAAAAGATAAAAACACATAGGCATTCGCCATGACTCTAAAATGGTACATCCTGATCTTTATCACTTGTTTCAGTGCTGTTCTTGGGCAAAACCTGAGCAAACTAGAGCAAAATTCAACAAATGAAATATCTGATAAGGTTATCAATGGATTCAAATATTCTGCGACAGATCGAATGAATCAATTCATTTTTACTACTTCTGTATTAGCTGCGATTGGAGGATACCAATATGATCAAAAAGTAAAAGAGTATTCTGAAAGAGAGGGACTTCTGTCAGGTGATTTAGCCAGGGCAGGAGATTTATATGGAGGAGCATTGGGTCATTGGATTTTATGGACAACCATAGTAACTCATTCAAAATTAAAAGGTGAGTCCAAAAAAGAAGTTTGGGCAAAGCTGGAATTTTCAGCTTTAGCCCTCATGAGCAATGCATTTGCTACTTATTTATTGAAATTTGGAGTGGGTCGGGAACGGCCAAATAATGGAACCCTGTCATTTCCCTCAGGCCATACATCTCACAGTTTTACCATTGCTGCGGTCACAAATGAACTTTATGGATGGAAAGCTGGAACAGTTGCTTACCTCATGGCAACTTTGTCAGCAGTTAGTAGAATTCATGATAATAAACATTATGTTAGTGATGTTGTTTTCGGAGCAGGATTAGGTACAGTTATCGGAAGAGGGTTTTCCATTCAATATCATAAAAACAAAGAAACCCATGTGTATCTTTTTCCAACAAATAATGGCATATCACTTCATTTAATTTTTTAATTTTTCATCAATCTTTTTTAATGAACAAAATCAATTGACACCTGGTAAACTTTTTATATACATTTTCATAGTAGAGAGTTAATTTGTGATTATTATATAGGTCATCTTTATTCATGAGTCAGATAAAATTAGATCTTAAGAAAATGTCTGAAATTGTTTCTGCAGTTTTAACAGACGAAGCCAACGCATTATTGACAGCACAATCTCGCGTGAGGAAAAAAGTGGTGGAAGCAGCTGAGATCATCATTAACCATCCTGGAAAAGTTGTTATCTGCGGATTAGGGAAATCTGGTTTAATTGGTCAAAAGATTGTTGCCACGCTATGCAGTACGGGTACCCAAGCAGTATTTCTACATGCAGCGGAAGCACTCCATGGAGATCTTGGGATTTATCATCCTGGTGATCCTACAATCTTAATCTCTAAAAGCGGTGGTACGGAAGAACTCCTTAGATTAGTTCCCATCTTGAAAGAGTCCAATTCTCCCTTGATTGGTATTATCGGTAACCTGACAGCACCGTTATCCAAGAAATGTGACATTGTTCTCGATGCAACTGTTTCAAAAGAAGCTGATCCCCTGGGCATAGTTCCCACTTCCAGCACAACAGTAACAATGGCAATCGGTGATGCTCTTGCTTCTGTATTAATGACCGCCAGGGAGTTCAAACATGAAGACTTTGTCCGCTATCATCCCGGCGGGGAATTAGGGAAAAAACTCCGTTTGGAAATCGAAGATATTATTCAACCTCTCCAAAATGTAGCAGTAGTGACTCCCACTCATAATGTACGTGAGGTAGTCATTCTTATGACTGATAAACCTCAGGGGGCAGCTCTTATTTTATCAAAAACCAAGGAAATTGAAGGTATCATTACTGAAGGAGATATACGCCGTTGTCTGGCAACAAATGGAGATATTGATAAAATGAAAGCAAAAGAGTTAATGTCCGAAGATCCTATTTCAATTCCTGTCCAGGCACCCATTCAGGACGCCCTCACTCTCATGGAAGACCGGACCTCCCAGATTACCGTCCTGCCCGTCACGAAAAAGGATGGAAAAACCTGCATCGGTTTATTACGACTCCACGATATTTACCAGACTAGGCTGTTTTAGCTGCCTGCAGTATACCTGATGAATTGGTTTAATAGATTATTCACTATGCCAATATCATCGAAAATTGCACTCACCGCTATTATATTTTTGATTGGTCTTAAGTTCGGGATGATCATTTTAATCTGTCTCCCCTTTGTATTTTTCCCTTGGAAAAGAAGAAAATGAACTATTACGTTCTTTTTCTAAAGAAGACTATTTTTTAATTAAATCTCCTAATTATTCGAGTACAACATTAAACTGGAATTACACCATGGCTTCAGAGGAGCTATCGCCATTACTCATAATTAAGTAAATTACTCTTCTTAACCGTTATTTTAAGCGATCGATTAAAAAAAACATTTTACTAAGGGAAAACCATAATGGTAAAAAAAATATTTTTAATTACATTAACCTTAATTTGCAGCAATCATTTACTGGTTGGTACGAACCAGTTTATCCTGAACAGCGCACAGAATGGAAATACAAAAATCCAGTTTGCCCCGGGTGATATCCAGACTGAATCTATTGGAGAATATACCCGTTTTGTATCTCCCAACTCAGGAAAAACAACTAAGCAGGGGATGCCTGAGCTTCCTCTCTTTTCAACCTTTGTACAAATTGACCCCATTAAAGAATACCTAGTCAGTTATTCTGTCATTCAATCCCATACTCTTGAAAATGTAAAGATTTATCCATTTCAAAATGACCGGGAGGGCAAAAGCCCGTCCATAATAAACCATGTCAACCTGGAGTATTATGAATCCGGTCATTCCTATCCTGAAGAAAACCTTATCGTTTCTGACCGGCTGGTGATGAGGGAATTACAGTTATTCAACATCAGTGTTGTTCCTTTTGAGTACAATCCAGCAGGAAATGAAATGGTTGTGTATGATGAGATTGAAATTACTGTAGAAGAGACCGGAGACAGGGAATCGGATGAATTTACACCCCAGCTCCGTTCCAGGACATTTGAAAAGCTTTATGAGACCATGATCGTGAACTATACCCCATCCAGCCGGAATGAGGATTATCAGGATCCGGCTATTCTCTATATTTGCGGCGGTAATTCTGAGGACAATTCATATTTCCAGCAGCTTCTGGACTGGCGTCATAAACGCGGGTATGTGGTTTATACTGCATCACTCAGCGAAACGGGATCTTCGTCAAGCCAGATAAAGAACTACATAACAAATGCCTTTAATACCTTTAGCCCACGCCCGGAATTTGTAGCCCTTGTAGGAGACGTTGGTGGATCATATAGCGTTCCCACGTTTTACGAAGGGTGGGGCCACAATTCGTACGGCAATGATTGCGAAGGGGATCATCCCTATTCCCAACTGAATGGTGACGATCTTCTTCCTGAGGTACTGATTGGTCGTTTATCGGTCAGAAGTACTTCAGACTTGTCCGTTGTTACAAGCAAAATTGTGAATTACGAAAAAGCTACCTATATGGCAGATATGATTACCTATTATGAAAAAGCAGCCCTCGTGGGTGACCCAAGCTCATCGGGCATTTCAACCGTGATTTCCAATGAATATGTTGAGGAAATCATGGTTGCCCATGGCATGGAAGACGTGCGAACGAAATTTAGCGGAGGGGGATATTCATCCTGGATGCAAAGTCAGCTGAACGAAGGTGTCCTCTATCTGAACTATCGGGGATATTTGGGTGTAAGCGGCTTTGGCTCCGGTAATGTTGACGGTGCGAATAATGGTTTTAAACTCCCTTTTGCCACAATCCTTACTTGCGGAACTGGATCATTTGCTGAAGATAATACAGCTCTCACTGAAAAGTTTTTAAGAGCAGGCACCAGCTCAAATCCAAAAGGAGGCGTGGCATCTATAGGTACGGCAACCTGGAACACCCATACTCTGTTCAATAACATAGTTGATATGGGACTGTATGACGGTCTTTTTGCAAAACAATTAGGAACTGCAGGAGCTGCTTTGGCCAACGGAAAACTAGCTTTATTTAGTGCCTATCCATCAAACCCATACAATTGGGTTAGTGCTTTTACCCAATGGAATAACCTGATGGGAGATCCAGCAACTCATCTTTGGACGGATACACCCGATATATTATGGGTTACTTATCCCTCAGAGATTCCATTTGGTACTAATTTTATTGATGTCAGCGTTCAAAATCAAAATGGAACTCCAGCTGAAAACGCTATGGTAACATTGCTAAAGAGCAATGATGAAATCTTTATGAATGGTTTTGCCAATAGTGTTGGAAACATTACGTTTGATCTCAATTCATCTTCAGAGGGGATTGTAGCTGTAACCGTTACAAAGCAGAACTGCAAACCGTATGAAGGATCTTTTTCAATAACCATGGCCAGCAAATTAGTCAATGTCAATCACGAGCAAGGAATAGAGATACATAATGACGATGATGGAGTGTTGAGTTCGGGAGAAACAGTTGGCCTATCAATTCCACTGGAAAATTTTGGAACTGAAAATGTGACTGGTATTTCAGCAACATTAAGCACAACATCCCCACTGGTTACCCTTTCCAATGAAACAGTTGTCTATGGTACAATAAATGTAGGCCAATCACAATATGGGGATGATTTTATCCTTTCGGTGGCTCCCTCTGCCATTCATCGAGAAGACTTAGGCCTCCGTTTACATATTACCGATGATTCCTCTTTCCCCTCCAACGAATGGGACGCCGTTATTCATTTGGATGTGGACGGAAGTTTATTAATCATTCATGGTAATGGTTATATGGAACCTGGTGCAACCAGCACTTTCTCCATTATACTTCAAAATACCGGAGTGGAAACAGCCATGGGAGTGTTCGGGGAATTAATCTCTTTTGGAAATCTTATAGAAATCAGCGATAATTACGGGAGTTGGGGAGATATTCTCCCCATGGGATCAGTCACGTCAGATATGTTTACTATCACTGCAGGGAACGATATCCTGAATGGGACAATTTTATCTATCGGCCTACATATCCAAAGTGAAGAGGGATATGACCGTACCGAATATTATCAACTCCAAATAGGAACTGTATCTGAGATTGATCCGTTTGGGCCTGACCAGTATGGATATTACATTTATGACTCAGGGGATACAGGGTATGATCTTGCACCCATCTACGATTGGATAGAGATTGATCCTGGCTACGGAGGCCCTGGGACTGATTTAAATTTATCAGATAGTGGAAATGGGAACTACAGTACCTCCTCAGCATACATTGATTTACCTTTTACATTCAAGTTTTACGGTGTGGATTATGATGAGATCACTGTAAACAGCAATGGATGGATTGCCTTTGGGCATTCAGAAATGGAATCCTTCCGGAATTACTCAATACCTGGCGCAGGAGGTCCCTCGCCTATGGTGGCAGCATTTTGGGATGACTTGAAAACCTCCAGTGGCGGTGATGTGTTTGGCTACGTTGATCCAGATGATGAATTCGTTATCATTGAATGGTCGGACATGAGGACTTATTATGCAAATTCCGTGGAAACATTCCAAATAATACTTTACAATAATCCCGCTCAACCGTATGGAGATGGAGAAATAAAAATTCAATACAATGAATTTAATAATACCTCTTCAGGAAATTATAGTAATTATACTCCTACACACGGTGCGTATTCTACCATCGGAACTGAAAATCATTTAGGTAATGACGGATTACAATATACTTTTGATGACAAATATCCTACTGCAGCTATGGAACTCGATGATGAAACGGCAATTTTCATCACAACCCAACCTCCCACAGCCCTTCCTTCTCCAGACTTAACTTATAATCCTGGAACCTTTGATTTTATCGTAGCATTAAATGAAACAGCATCAAGTAATCTCATCTTTTCCAATATTGGTGAAGCCGGCTCTGTTCTGTCATATGCTATCAGTGAAACGTATCCCCTGCCATTTGTTAACCCAGGTGGAGGCCCGGATAGCTTTAGCCAATATTGGAGCGATTCAGACTTAGATTCAGATCTCAATTACGAATGGGTGGACATATCTGGTTTAGGGACACAATTGGTATTTCCTCACAATGACCAGGCAGCAGATCCGATAAATATAAGTTTTGAATTCCCATTTTATGGAGAAACATATACTCAATGTATTGTTAACCCTAATGGATGGATAGGCTTTGGTGAAGATAATACAGCATTTTCGAATACAAGTATTCCATCATCTTCTGCTCCCCAACCAGCCATTTTTGGATTCTGGGATGATTTGAGCCCGGAGATTGAAGGTGGTTCCGGTTGCTCGGTACAGGGAGGCAACGTATATACCTATGCTTTTAATGATAAACTTGTGATTTGGTTTGACCATGTTGCCCGCTGCTCCAGTAATTATCCTGGCACGTACGATTTTGAGGTTGTCCTTCATAACACTGGCCATGTTGATATCAATTACAGGGAAATGGAAGGATACCTTACAAGCGCAACTATTGGTATGCAAAATGGTGATGGTACAGATGGCTTACAGGTTGGTTATAATGATGATTATGTTACAAGTGAATTATCCCTCCAGTTCCGTAGAATTGTCGACTGGTTGACTATTGCATCTGAAACCAATGAACTGGAAGGAGAATTATATGATGGGGAATCTGCTGAATTTATGCTGGAAGTTAATTCTGCGGGTTTATCGGAAGGATCATATGACGCATCCATATTTATAGACACAAATGCTGAACCAACAGTTACTATACCTGTTTCACTCACAGTAGACGCAACCGCAAATCAGGTGGTAATTTCTGTTCCTTTTTCAGAAGGATGGAATATGATGGGATTGCCAGCAGAAGTGGAAGATGCCAGTTACTTGTCACTCTTTCCTGATGCGATTGAGAATACGTTGTATTCATTTGATGGAAGCTATAATCAGGAAGAAGAACTTCTTGAAGGATTTGGTTATTGGTTACGATTTACAACTGCTGGTTCAAGCGATATCATGGGACTACCGAACGATGAAATATCCATATTATTACACGAAGGTTGGAATATGATTTCAGGGATTTCAACACCGGTATCTGTTACTGATATTGATGATCCAGAGGGAATAATTGTTTCAAATACTTTTTATTTTTATGACAATGGATATTCCAACGCCAGCATATTAGAGCCTGGACAGGGGTATTGGGTTCGTGCCCTTGCCACTGGTAATATCACCATAACTAATTCTAATAGAGCGTCCAGAAACCAATTTGCCAGTGCTCTTGAAAGTGCCAACAGCATATCATTTTTCAATTCAAATGGCAAAGCCGGAGAACTGTATTTTGGTGTTTCTATCCCTGAAGAAGAGAAATTAAGCTACAGTATGCCACCAAAACCGCCAGCAGGAGGTTTTGACATACGTTTTGCAGGAGATTTTAAATATTGTGAAGATTCTGGGGATATTGAAATTTTGAATAACGGTGATAATTTGATTATTGCCTATTCCGTTACTCACGGTAATGATGAAGAATGGATGTTAACTACTGATCGGGGGGAAGAATGGATGTTAGACCAATCAGGAGAGATTGTAATGAACGGTGATGTTCAACATATTTATTTGGAAAAATCTCTTTTGTCACCTACTGAATTTGCACTAAATCCAAACTATCCGAATCCATTTAATCCTGTTACAACTATTAACTATTCCATTCCAAAATTATCTGATGTTCAAGTCATTGTCTATGATATTACCGGAAGGCAGATAATCACATTGGTAGAAGCTACCCAAGAACCTGGTCATTACACTATTCAATGGAATGCTCATGATGCAGCAAGCGGTTTGTATTTTCTTAAATTGGAGAGTAATGGGAAAACACAAACAAGAAAAATAATGCTGTTAAAATGACTTTCTGAATCTCTAACAAAGATCCATAAATTTCCAAGAGGACACCTGGTTGGTTCCCACTTTACTTATATTACTTTCGATTCTAATCATTCTTGGATACAAAGAATTCTATCAACATCAAGCTGTTCTTGAAAAATTTTCAATCAGAATTCATGTAAATGGATCAAGAGGAAAATCAAGTGTAACCCGCCTAATCGCAGCAGGATTAAGGGCTGGAGGATTTAGAACCATGGCTAAGACGACTGGATCATCCCCTCGAATTATTGATACGGATGGAAAAGATCGTATGATCCAGCGTCTTCGTTCTCCTTCTATAGGCGAACAAGTGAAACTGATGCGATATTTTTCAAAACAGAATCTTGATGCGGTAGTTATGGAGTGTATGGCTGTCCAACCTGAATATCAGTGGATATCTGAACAGAAAATGCAAAAATCCACCATTGGTGTTATAACAAACATTCGGCCAGATCACTTGGACGAAATGGGCCCTACTATGGATGATATCACACGTTCTCTCAGTAATACCATTCCATTTAATGGAAATATTGTAGTAACCCAGGGAAAACATAATGATACGCTGAAAAAAATAGCCGCCTCCCGGGAAACCAACCTGACGATTGCCAGCACCGATGATATAGAAGACGGGTTTATGGGGAAATTCTCTCATCTTGAACACGAAGAAAATGTGGCAGCAGCCTTGGAAGTATGCAAACAGGTAGGTGTTGATAAAGGTTCAGCGCTGGAAGGGATGCTCAAAGCACAGCCAGATCCTGGAGCATTATTTATTAAAAAAATACAATTTGGAGAAAATACTAATTTTTTTGTGAATGCTTTTGCTGCTAACGACCCTCTCTCTACACTCAATATCTTTGAAATGATTAAAAAACAAATCCCCCTGCATCCAACCTGTGTGTTTTTAAATACTCGGGCAGACAGACGGTCTCGAACTAACCAAATGATTACGCTGGTTTCTGAAACTATCCAGCCAGATATATTTTTAATCCGCGGCGATAAATTGCCAGAGATTCCAGCAGAATTATTCAAGTTAACAACCTTTCCAGATCGCTCGAAACCAGAGGATATCATTGAGCATCTCTCCACTCTTGCCAATCATGTAATCTTTGGAATTGGTAATATAGTTGGCTGGGGCGAACAATTTGTACAAAAATTGAAAGATTTCCAGTCCGATGGTTGAAATTGCAGTAGGACTAGGGATTGTATTAAGTCTTATCCTCTCTGAAACGGTGGGAGTTACCGCTGGGGGACTCATCGTTCCTGGGTACATTGCATTTAATTTACATGATCCCTTGAGAGTTATGGGAACTATGGGTGTCAGTCTTCTTGTGTTTCTAATCGTTAAAGGGCTATCAATAAAAATCCTGATCTATGGGAAACGAAGATTAGCTTTTTGTCTTTTGTTGGGGTTTTTACTTGGGTATTTATCAAAACTGTACCTGTATTTTCCGGAAGACAATGTAAACCTCGCTGCTATTGGAAATATTATCCCCGGACTCATTGCAAACTGGATGGAAAGACAGGGTGTAATGAGAACAATAAGCGTTGTTATAATAACGGCCAGTATCATTCAATTATTGATGATGTTATTGGGATTGGAGATCCCTCATGTTTAGGCCTGTCATTCAAAAAACACGGTATTTGGTTGCCTTAGCCATATTTAATTACCTTATGTTTCTCTGGGCATCACATACCATTACTATTGAGAAAGCTATTGGGTACGACTATAAGATCCAGGCTTCTCAATTAATGAAAAAAGCAATGGATTACCTGCGCACCTACCGGCTTGGGGAACAGGGTGTCTTTGTAGGAGACTCTGTTTTAGACCCGAATGAAACCATGCTGATTGGAACCGCTTATGGATGTTCCACTGATGAGGGGTATTTAGATGCGAAGGTTTCGACTTTAAATCCAAACTTTGCGGCTGTAATTATAGATTTACTTTTCCAGGCCGGTGTTGAACAGGGCGATACGATCGCCCTTGCATATACGGGCTCTATGCCAGGAGCAAATATAGCCACCCTGGCTGCATGTGAAATTATGGATGTGGAGCCTGTAATTATTTCATCAGTAGGCGCTTCATGGTATGGTGCAACCGATACAAATTTCACTTGGTTAGATATTGAAAATGAACTGTATGACGAAAAAATATTTTCTCATAAATCCCTCATGGCTTCAATTGGAGGAAAAAGCGACGTTGGAAGAGGATTAACCAGGGAATGTCAGGAGGCATTACAAATCGCTATTTCAAGAAATGATCTAAATCTGATATATGAAAAAGACTGGCGTAACAGCATCAAGAAAAGAGTAACATCCTATGGCAATATCACCCCTATTTCACATTACAGAACGTTTATTAATATTGGTGGCGGAATAGCAAATGTAGGTGTTGGTGAATACAATCCAAGAAATGGTGTCCTTTTTCCGGAAGATTTAATGACATTCCAAAATGAAAGTGTGCTAAAAACTTTTTCCAAAGAAAAAGTTCCCGTTATCAATATCAGGGGTATTAAACAATTAATAAAATTGTATGGATTACCCTATTTCCCTACTCCACTTCCTCCTATTGGAGAAGGTGTCCTGTTTATGAAACCAACATATAATAGAATAGTCAATTTTATCGCACTGCTTCTTACTGTCCTGGCAACAACAGGCATAGGGATTTATAGTCACAAACAAATACATAATCGAATGGAAACACATGAACCAGAATCGGTCTTGTAGAATGAACAGGCCCGGCTTACTTTTGCTTGGAGTTATTTTTCTTACCCTTTTACGGGGGGAAACAATTCTCCCTTCTGAAAGAGATAAGAAAGAAATACTCACTATTAATGAGAAAAAAAGGACCTATTATCAGCTACATAATAATACCTTAACATATAAAATAGCAGGTCCGAAACGTGTTGAAATCATTGCTCGAGGTGTTGTTCCAAAGAAAGATTATAAGGAAGTGCGTTTTTCTTATAATTTGATTATGGATGATGGAGATTCAATCATTATCAGTCACAGTGCAGCAAAGAAAAAAAATATTACTTCCTCTCAGCATCCCGGTCATGGGTTCACTCTCCCTGGGAAATATTTTATAAATATCCCGAAGGGAAATCATTGGTTCAAAATTGAACCGGTTCCAAAAGCAGATGTACCAGTAGTCATTCGAGTACGAGTAAAAGGATTCGAAAAGGGTGACGAGGACCGGCAGTTTGTACAAGCCTTGGCTGGAATAAAACCGAAAAGTCTTATCATTGGAAAAAAATCTGTACGGTACTATGAATTAAAACATGGTGAACGACTTCAATTTGAACCCAAAAAACTCAGCAAACTCACCTTTCTGTCGAGGCTCGGCTTCATAAACGGAATGTCAAATTATGAGAATTATCAAATTCGAGTATGGAAAGATGATACAATTTATGGCACCTACTTTTTCTCCACTGAAAAATCCGAGGACAGTATCATTAAAGAGGATAAAAAAGTAATCCCGGGAAAATGGAGATCATGTGCAGTAGATCTTTCAAAGGGGAAACATACATATTCAGTTGAATTGCTGGATAAAGGTAAAAAAGTGTTCGTTCGATGCCTGGGTAATCAATGAAGATAATAACACTTTCAATATTTTTCTTATTTACTGTCTCCCTCAATGGTCAATCCCTGCCTAACCGATTTCGCGTCCCGGTTTACTTGACACCATCAATCACGCTGGGTTATGACAGCAATTTTCTTAGATTTTCAGAAATTGATAAAGCAGACGCTTCCTCGGAACCATCTATGTTAGGGGATTCGAAAACATTCGACAGTGAAGTCATTCGACCTGAATTGAGATTTCAATACAGCCCGGTATTTTCTACCAAACACAAGACAAATCTAATCATTAATGCAGCATCAGTAGTTTTTAAACAATCTAAAAATAAATCTTATTCATCTTATGGCGTGCGGTTTGAGCAGCATCTTGGTCCTTACCAATGGTTTAAGATCGGATATTCACTGCTACCTGAACTATTATTAAGGTATTATGATGATCGTGATATTATTTCAACTCAACTAATCCCCTGTACGTTTTCCAATGAAACAATATATATATCTTATTCCTATCCAATAGTTAAAAAAACCTGGCTTCGCTTAAAAGGAACAAAAAACAATCAATACTACAATGAACATTTTACAGAATTTGACACGGATATTTTCAGTGGTGAACTACGGTTAACCACAAGTTATTTCCGTAAAAATAAATTCATAATTTTCTTTGAGAATGGAATTGGAACAAATATTAGTTATAATGCCGGACTCTTAACTACCGAGTTAGATCGATCTCATAAATTTATTCAGTTTGGAGGGTTCTGGATATATTACCCCTCAAAGTTTCTGAAGTCGGCTATCCTTTATTTCACAGATAATCAAAGAACCTATCTTGGTGAAGACATTCATGATCCGCTTCACGGCGGGCGGGAACATGAAGATATCCAGGTGCAAATCAGGCTGAAAAAGGAACTGACTCCTAATTTCGACATTGAGTTGCGAAGTAAATTTCGAACAAGAAAAGTTTTTTCTGAATTTGAGTGGGTTGAGGAGTTAAAGAGTTTTAATAGATATGAGTTTTCAATGAAAATAAGTTATTCAATACATTTGAACCTGTTATACTAAAGAAATAAATTATGTTTAAGATAAAATTAATATTGACTTTGATATTTGGACTGATGATTTATACCTGCATGTCACCAAATGAGGATCTTGGTGTTAAAACAAATTTACTCCTTACACAGGACGTAGGCGGTTATTGTGTTGATTTGGGTTTGGCTGATTCAATAATCATTGCAGCAGCTGAAGAAAACGGTTTCTTTTCTTTCAAAATTATAACTGATGATAAAAATAATATTATTCGACTTGATACCTTAGCACATGAAAATAATATGTTTCCAACGGTTGGAGATAATATGAGTGAACAAATTGAAATTTCATCCAATAATAATATGTTTTTTTCTTTGGACAAATTAGATCGCATTCATGTTCGAAAGCTTAATGGAGATATAATCGATGACCTTGAAAATTTACATAATTGTTCATATTCACTAATAAGAAGTATAGCTATAGATGATACTCCTTCAGACCATATCATTTTATATTCTCTGGTAAAACACACTAGTGGTGGACCGGGCTATAATCCCTATTCTACTTCTATAATTACATTAAAATTAGAATATACTTATTGGCCCGATTATGAAATAACTACATGGAATAATGACGAATGTCACGAATATCATAATTTAAACTATGGCTGTGAGGGTATTTTTTTTACTGATAGCCTTCTTGCAGTTTCTAATGGTACCTTGGGGGTTAATGTCTTCAAACAAAGTGTTGATAGTGATTATTCCGGGGAACTGGAAGAATTGCTGTCATTTGATACTGAGGGTGAAGTCAATACTGTGTATGTAAAAGAAAACAATATATTTGCTGGATTAAATGATGACAAAGGATGTTGCATCTCGACAATTAATTCAGAGGATATGTTGTCAAACCAAACGTATGTAGCTAATGGTTATTCCATTCAAGGGATTCATATACAGGGTGACTTAATGGCATTAGCTTGTGGAGGTGATGGTATTTTACTTTATAATTTTTACAACAATGGGAATATACCTCAAGCTTCCGAAATTGGCAGAATCAATTCAGAATATGCTTATAATGTGATAATTTATAATTCCAATACAATTTTTGTAGCCACAAAAGCTGGAATACAAATCTTTACAATTGAAAGGTAAAATATTGAAAAACTTAATATACATCACACTATGTGTTTCAACTGTAATGGCTCAGTTTGACTGGCAGGAGAATGGTGTATCCGTACGTCAGGGGGTTCATATCGAATGGCAGCGCACCGGAGATGTTGGAAATAATGGTGAAATGATATTTGTCTGGTCAGATACACGGAATGGTGGGCGGGATGTCTATGCCCAGAAAGTAGATTCCAATGGAAATTCTTTATGGGGTGTTGATGGAACAGTTGTTGTGTCCATCCCTGGGAGACAGGAAGATCCCATCGCTGTATCTGATGAGGCTGGGGGAGTATATGTTATTTGGACAGATTATCAGTTCGAACCAGAGGATGGAGATGTATTTGCGCAGCATGTCCTCACAGATGGTTCTTTGGCATGGGACGAAGAAGGCATTGCATTATCAACAGTTACCGGGATGCAAACATCTCTTAATATGTGTGTGGATGGTTTAGGTGGTGCCTTTGCAATTTGGAATGATTTATCATCTGGTGAAGGTCAAATTTATGCAACCCATCTTTCGGCCAATGGTGATATTGTCTCACCCGGCACAGGTGTGCCCATAATTACGAGCCCTGGCGGTCATTTAAAAGTCAGTATTGAGCTGGGGGGAGCAGGCTATGCAACCATGGTATGGGAAGATTCAAGGACTGAAGGCGAAACAGATATTTATACCCAAAAGATTGATGTGAATTGTAATACCCTTTGGTCAGTACCTGAAGAGGGCGGCATACCTATTTGTAATATCCAAAATGTTGAACAAAAAGCTCCAAAAGTCACCCACGTTTCAGGCGACACAATCGTTGTCGTTTGGGAGGATTACAGGAATAACATAGCAAATGGCGATATTTATATTCAATATCTTGATGGAGATGGCAACATCTTGTTGGTGGAAAATGGTTTTCCGCTTTGTAATGAAGATTCAAAACAATCATCCCCACGTGTAAAAGCAAATTCAGAGTATGCTTTTGTTGTTTGGGAAGACTTCCGCGACCACCCTGCATGGGCTGACATTTATGCCCAGGCTTTCTCCCTCTCAGATGGTTTGCAGTGGGAAGAAGACGGAAAACCTATTTCTACGGCTATCCGTTTACAATCCCAACCTCGTCTAACCGTAGATAACAATAATGGAGCCTACATTGTATGGATGGATGAACGAAATGCCGCATTTCCAGAAGTGGAAATCTATCTTCAGCACGTTTCAGCGTCAGGGGATATTTCCTTTGAAGACAATGGTCTTGCAATCTGCGATGCACCCAGTTACCAATTTAGTCCATTAGTTAGAACTAGCGGTAGCGATGATGGTGCGTTGATCATCTGGGGTGATTCACGAACAGGAAGTCCAGGATTGTATGTTCAGCATGTTGATCTAATGTCAGGTATAACTCTCACTGAGAATGGTGTGGAAACCTATTTTGGAATTGACGGAAATACGTTTACACCGAAGTCCCTATACCTTGGCAATGATAAAACGTTACTTTATTGGGAAGATTACAGAGGTGGAGGAAGCAATCCACAAACCTATGGTCAAATTATTTCTGGAGAAGCTGGAGACAATTTCGAAGTTAACGGGATAAAATTATGTGAAAATCCTGTTCAAACAATTCCAAAAGCAGTAATAGTCGGAGATCATATATTTCTCAGTTTTAAAAGCGAGGATGAGTGGGGTACCGAAATCCAGGCATTTCAGGTTTTAGATTTTGACTTAAACCCAGTTGGAGATCCTAATGGTACGATCATTTATCCAAATCCATTCGGTATGAATCAACCTTTTTCTAAGCCTGTAACCGGTAACGATGGTTACGTATATGTGGCATTTTCTGATATTCGATCTTGGGACTATGATATATATCTTCAAAAATATGACGAGTTCGGAAGTCAGCAATGGGAGGATGGCGGTGTGCTCATTACCAATGCAGATAATGACGACAATGTAGAGGCAGTGGAACCCATGCCTAATGGAGGATGCATGGTTTTTTGGTATGGGGGAGTATGGAATGATTTAAATGTTTACTGTCAGGCTATCAACGGAGCAGGAGTGTCTCCTGAAGGATGGTCAAATGAACCCATAAATATTTCCACCGCTCCTGGTTATCAATTGGATATAAAAACAGCTGTATTGCAGAATGGTGTTTTCAGCATCTGGAAAGATACTCGTAATGACTCAATGACCAATGCAGATATTTATGGACAGGTTATAAACTTTGACGGCACTATCGCAGGTATGGAAAACGGCTTTGTAATCACTAATGAAGAAAATGATCAAAAAAAACCCACACTAAATATGAATAATATTCAAAATGAAGTTCTGATATGTTGGGAAGATTTCGTAAACGGAACAGATTTTGATCTTGTGTGCAAGTCCTTTGATCCACTGAATTTCTCTGAAGAAGAGGAAATTATAATAGCAGGAGAGGCAGGTGACCAAACCATGCCATTTGTCTCTGTTTCCCAAAGCGGGTCATACTTGATCACATGGGAAGATACAAGGGCTGGCGGTACTTCAGATATATATTTACAGGAGATTAATGCAACTGGAGCTGTTTTTGCAGATGGAGGCATAACCGTCTGCAACGCTGATTTTGATCAGAGAAATCCTGGCGTTGTATTGTATTCTGAAACTAACAATTCATACCTGATGTATTGGGAAGATCTACGAAGTTCTGGGAAAGAATTCCTCTGGAATATATATGCTCAATCAATTACAACTTCATCCACAGTTGTTGATCATCTCTCCGAATGGAATTTAGTTGGATTACCAGCAGATGTTGAAGATGGCTCATCGTCAGCTGTATTTCCCGAAAGCACGGAAGGAACATTGTACTCCTTTGATGTAACATATGTGGGGGTAGATGCCTTAATGCCTGGAAACGGGTACTGGCTGCACTTTCCAGAAGCCGGCACTACAACCATCACCGGTACACCCATCAGTAGTTTGACCCTGTCACTTACTGCGGGCTGGAATCTTTTCAGCGGCATCAGTGAAGCGACAAATGTGAGTGGTATTTCTGATCCGGGTGATATTGTTGTTCCAGGTACAGTTTACGGATTTTCAGGTTCGTATGCTGGTGCCGATGTGTTAACACCCGGCCATGGTTACTGGGTTAACGCAAGTGCAGATGGCGACATCACCATTTCAAGCGGCGGTGCTGCGAAAACAAGATCAGCATTTACAGACCGTACAGTAAAAGCAAATAAACTCAGTTTTAATGGCAATGACCTCTACTTTGGTGTATCCATACCAGAGGAAGAGATGCTCAGCTATCAGCTTCCGCCTAAACCACCTGCAGGTGCGTTTGATGTGCGGTTTGCTGATGATATGAAAGTTGCTGAAAATTCAGGCGCTATTGAAATAATGA
>CAJWIT010000007.1 GCA_913041945.1 uncultured Fidelibacterota bacterium | reverse complement strand
GAACCGGAATGGCGCATGGGACTGCATCAATTGTTTCTTATATACTATTAAACTCATCTCCTCCCTGGCAGCGTGGTATTCCGCATTTTCCTTAAGATCTCCATGACTAGCTGCATCTCTAATCTTTAATGAAGTCTCTCTCTTTAATTTATCAAGAGATTCCATTTCCTCTATCAATGCGCGGTGTGTATCCCGCAAAATCAAAGTCGCCATATTGACATTCCTATTATTGATCGGATTAAATAAATTGTTTGTGGGTATATTCCCAAATTTTTGCTAGGTGTGCCCTGCCCCAGCAGTTTGTACCACTTAGTTGCTCCGAAAGTTAAGATTAAACCTCACATAGTTTCAATTGGTAACAACACAAGGTTGTTGCTCTTCATGATGCATGCGGGTGGGGGCTTATAAATTAATGCTGATGGGATTGGGCGGGAGGGGTATTGAATAAAGAGATTGATTGGGGATGGGAGGGCAGGGATTAAAAAAATGAGAAATTCGGTATCGAAGAGAGAGCGGGATTTATTTCCCGCTTTTTCTTTATATGAAACTTGTTAAACAATATAACAAATTAGGACAATTTGACGTAATTTACGGGTAACTGATGGATAACCGACTTATTCACGGCAATCATTTCCACCACTCCAAATTGATTCTTCTGGATAAATTGAAGAGACTTTTACTTATAGCATTGTTGATTGGGTTGGCTTGGGGGCAGGATACTGTCACCGACATAGATGGTAATGAATATGAAACAGTAGAAATTGGCGAACAAGTTTGGATGGCAGAGAACCTAAAAGTAACTCATTACAACGATGGAACGGAGATACCCACAGGTTACAGCGATGATGATTGGGCAGGTTTGTCTACAGGCGCATATGCAGTTTACGATGACAATGAAAGCAATGCAGATACATACGGATATTTATACAATTGGTACGCAGTAGATGATGATAGAGAAGTTTGTCCTGCAAGCTGGCATGTACCTACGGATGGAGAGTATACAGCATTATCTGACTATTTAGGAGGAACAAGCGTTGCAGGTGGAAAGCTGAAGGAATGTACAGAGGGAAGCTGTCCAGAGTCAGAGTATTGGTACAGTCCCAATACGGGAGCTACCAATGAGAGCGGTTTTACCGCCCTTCCCGGTGGTGCCCACTACTACTACCGCCATATGGGCTACAACGGCTCCTTTTGGTCTTCTACAGAGTACAATAGTCTCAATGCGTGGCACCGGGGACTGGAATCCAATCACTCAGAGATCAGCCGGCGCGACTACGGTAAGGATAGCGGATTTTCCGTGCGTTGTATAAGGGATGAAACAGAAACAGGCACCATCCTTGTCCTCTATAACACCGGCTGGAACATTGTTGGACTTCCCCTTGATGTAGAAGATGCCTCATACTCTATTCTATTTCCTGAATCAATAGAAGGAACATTATACTCTTTTAATGGTGCCTACGACCCTGCAACAAACCTAATCAATGGTGAAGGCTACTGGTTGAGATTTAATGAAGCGGGCAGCACCACTATTTCAGGCACTCCAATCAATGAACTTACAATCAGTCTGAATGAGGGATGGAATCTCATATCAGGCATAAGCACTCCTTTAGATATCACAGAGATACAAGACCCGGATGGCATTATGATTTCCGGCACGGTTTATGGATTTTCTTCGGGTAGTTACTCAAATGAAGAAATTATAGAACCGGGGAAAGGATATTGGATTCGGGCAAATAGTTCGGGCAGCATTATTTTAATAAGTGAGTAACCCTCCACATTGATTCCTCTGGGTAAAAGACTTTTATTTATAGTTAGCTGATTGTAAAAAAGCAGATACGGTGGTAATTTTAGCCAATGCCATCATCTGATACATCGCACCCAAAAACAAACTTCTTGAAGAAAGTGTTCTCGGAAGTTCCTAAGACGTATGAACGAATAAACCACGTTCTGACACTGGGACTTGACGTACTGTGGCGTAGGCAGGCGGCAAGAATTGCCGCTGCATCAGGTGGAACCCGCTGGGCAGATATGTGTACGGGTACCGGAGAGATGGCTTGCTATCTCAGCCGCCTTGCGGCAAGTGGAACTGTGATTCATGCGGTAGATTTCTCAATGCCCATGATGGCTGAAGCTATGAAAAAGCCGGAAGCACGGAACATTGACTTTGTTGTTTCAGATGTGAAAGCTCTGCCGTTTCCGGATGAGAGTCTTGATCTCATCACTATTTCATTTGCAACACGCAACATCAATCTGAGCAGCGATATACTTACTCATACTTTTGCCGAATTCTGTCGTGTCCTGAAACCAGGAGGGCGTTTCGTGAATCTGGAAACCAGCCAACCATCATCCTTACTGTTAAAAAAGCTCTTCCGTTTCTATGTTAGATTGCTTGTTAAATTCGTGGGGAAACTGATATCTGGTTCACACAGCGGCTACGCTTATCTGGCACACACCATACCTCGCTTTTATCCACCGAAAGAATTGAGTGATATTATGTGCCGGGCGGGTTTCAAAAACGTTACATACAGGAAACTGTTATTCGGTGTCGCTGCGATTCACCAGGGAATGAAACCGTAAGATTATATATGCTCTCCAAAATGGCAGGTAAGTTTTTATAATATTCTTCATCGATTTGTGGTTTATTGATTGAGGTAGAAGACCACGCTAGCTGTAACATTTGCATTATTTGCACTAGTTTCTCTTTGTTCTATCATGCCGCCAGAGTCTGTTTGAAGAAGCATAAATGAAGATGGATTATCTGTTGAGTTAAGTAAAATGCTGTTGATACTGGTGTTTGAACCTGAATCAAAATTACTATTGTTAGTTCTAACAGCAACATTTGAATAAGTTGAATCACTAAAGTTATATTTATACCTTAGCATAACTAAGGACTGTTTCTGACCAACCACGCTTGACAAGTCCAGATCTGTCCAAGAAGATGGCATTGCGCCACGAAACACCTCTGTATCCGTGAATAATGCATTGATTCCACTTTCCAATAATTCTACAATCATTGATTGTTGAAGTGCAAATAATGAATCAATATATCCTCCCATATCCAAGTTCAATGAATCTGCATAGTATTGCTGTTGAGTAATCAAGTTCCCCAATGCCATTATATCCCCCCCAATGTTCATAGCCAATGAACCAATCAATGCCTGTAGTGTGGAATCCTGCTCATTCATCACATTTTCTAATGAATCACTCATTGTTTGGAACGTGGAATCCTGCTCATTATTTACATGAGCCAGCGAATCTACAATTATCTGAACATTGGCATTCTGCTCATTCATCACATTTTTCAATGAATTAATCATTGTTTGAAGTGTGGAATTTTGCTTATTCATCGCATTCGCCAATGAATCAATCAAATCCGATTGTTGATTCATTGATATATTAAGGGAATTAATTTGAGCGTGATTATCCTTTTGTAAAGAATCAATTAATGCTTCTTGTTTCGCCAGGTAATTTTCCAGGTTTTTTACTCTGTCTTCAAGTGGATTTGCAAAGATTAGAAATAAGAATCCAGCTACCATTAGTGCTGTGATGACTACAATTGATGTCTTCATTCTTTTCTCCAGCAAAGTGTCTATTTTGTTTTCTAACCAGTTACTTTACTGCAAATTTGCAATGCATTGTGCATGTTATACTGTGTGCTTCACACCTTCAATTTACTTCCAGAGGAGACAAACAATCAACATCAAGTGGATCTCTAATTAATGTTTTATAAAGAAGAGGACTTTTAAGATAGATATAGACTTGGAAGGGTTAGAGTATTTTATATCACCCCTGTACATAACAGAAAAAAGGCATAGAGATTAAACCATCTAAAATAAGAGTGGTCTCAAAATGGTATGAAGATACTAATAAGAATGGAAAACTAAAAATGATCGTGCTCAATCAAGAAAAAAATGCGAAAAAAATAGCTATTTTAAAAGAACCATTTTTTGTGTGTCAAAATAATCTCCGATTTGAATTCGGTATAGATAAATACCCCCGCTGACGGGTTTATTTTGAGAATCAAGACCGTTCCATCCAACTGATCTATTTAGCCCCCGTTCTTGCCTTGTATGAACCAATTGTTTTATTTGTTTGCCCATCAAATCGTAAATCATAAGAGAAACATGAGCATCTTTAGATAAATTATAGCTTATAGTGGTTGTTGGATTGAATGGATTCGGGTAACACTGGTTCAATTGTGGGTTTTTTGGAATGGTTACATTATATCGTGTAGAAAGCATAGCAAGTTCATCCAGAGCAATGGTAAGCTCATCTTGGAAATCAGCAAGAAAGTCCGGATCGAGCACGGTGCCACTCTGGGAATATATCAAACGCATATCATAGTTAATCAAGACATGGTGAGGAGGGTCCCCCTCAGTAAATAAAGATCGAATATCTAAATGGTTGTCATCAATAATAGGATAGCTAATTTCAGATACCACGCCCCATTCTCTGCAAGTATATGACCCCTCCCAATTGGCTCCCATACCAACAACAACGAGTCCCTGATCTTTGTATAAATTGTAGTAGTATTCTGTTATTGTTGTTTCCTCTCGGCTGGTGTAGTTATTAGCATCAAAAAGAACCAGCCAGATAATCTGATAGTTTCCTTCGTTATTCTCATTCAAATAATCATAGAGTGACCATTCGTCACCATTTTCCGGGAAGCATTCTGCACCTGAGAAGTCCTCCACAAGGGCACCAACCTCATAGGGGCCAGAAAACATAATACTGAGCATAAATAGACTGGATATCAGTGTTTTTCTCATAATATTATTCGTAAAATAAGGGAAATAACCTCATTTCCGTGGACACTTTAGAGAAAAAAAACATAAAAATCCAGTAAAAATATTTTTCGTGTGACAAGAATCACATTTTATGCAAGTATTATGGTCTTTTACAGAGAAAGACGTATATGGAAAGTAGGCGTAATGCCCAGCATGTGAACCTCCGTAGGAAGTATATTCCCCTCGGAGTCAACAA
Organism: uncultured Fidelibacterota bacterium; assembly: GCA_913041945.1. Lineage (GTDB taxonomy): Bacteria > Fidelibacterota > Marinisomatia > Marinisomatales > UBA8229 > UBA8229. The sequence goes on along the minus strand of CAJWIT010000007.1, from coordinate 53,661 downwards.
ATTTGGTATGACTGATATTTTTTTTATTAAAAAGATTAAAGATAGAAAATCCAAGTTCCCAATGTGAAGAGAAAAGTTTCAGGTGTTTGGTGATACTGAGATCAATTCGTTGGATTGCACCCAGCCTTTCAGTGTTCCTGTTGGCAGAAGAATCGTCCGGGATAATTGAGTTTATAAAAACATAATCATAAACCAGAGAAGTTTCAATTATTCTACCTTTGGAAGTATAGGTCATTCCAGAGGAATATATCCAGGATAGAGCGATATCCCAGGTTCCAGGAGACGTGATAGCTACCGCTTTGAATTCATGGGTTCGGTCATGGTCAGCAAGAAATGTTTCTCCATTATTCAATTCCGGGAATAAATGTTCTATTCTCCCAAAAGTATAGCTAAACCAACCATGAAGGGGACCGGATTTTTTATGAAGGAATAGTTCTAATCCTTTAGAGTTGCCTGAACCAATAGGTATATTATTTTCTTCATTATTTTCTTCGTCGTCCAAAGCTATGTAAGTCTGAATGGGCTTCGCAAGTCGGGAGAAATTAAGCAAGTTGTTATGCTTATGCTGATAGATGCTTACACTTGCGTTCCAATAATCATTCTCACGCTGGAACCCTATATTGAATTGCTGGGAAGATATAGGTTTCAGTTGTTTATTGGATTGGATCCAAACGAATTTTTTTCCGCCAATCGTAAAGTTATTACTGAAACGGTGCATGAACTGTGTATATTGGCCAGCTGATCCCTTCAAAGTAAACAAATCTGTTAAGGCATAAGTGAAAGATGCGCGTGGTTCGATGTAATGTCTACCAGTTAAGTCATAGTTGGAAAGCCGGATCCCAATTGTTGTCCTAAGATGTTTATCTATTTTTAATTTATCTTGGAAATATATTGAGCTTAGTATCCCCATCTTTGGAACTAAGAGTCTGTCATTGGCTGAGAGATCTTCATTTAAAAAATTTGTCAAAGATCGCTTGTATGCAAAACCATATTCAAGGGTATGACGACTATTTATTTTGGTTTTATTATTTAATTGGGCTGTTAGGTCTTCAATTTGATTATCCTCTATCTGTTGTTTTATTAGGGGGGGGTCGGCATCGGCGTATACCCACTCACTAAAAGAATAGCTGCTATAGATAGAACTGCTCAAAAGCAAAGATGAATAAGTCATACCTGTCCATATATGAGACCAGTTAAGGCTTATACCTGTATTATTCCATTTAATTCCGTCTTCTATTTTTTCCATGCTACTATTGATTGGAAACACAAACATCCGTGAAATTTCATCTTTTCCGGCAAAATAACTAAATGAGAGAACATCTTTATTAGTGGGCATAAGAGTAATTGTTCCATTAAAGTCTGAAAAAGATAAATCAGGTGTATATGTGGAATCGGGAATAGATATTGCAGTACTGTTTTCTGATCCTCCTTCATTTGTTAGAAAATCATAAATATGGTCATAGAGAAAGGTTTTATAATAGTGTGAATAAGAGCCGCGGTAAGCAAGGAAAATGCTTCCCTGACCGAAGAGAGGTTGTTCATAGGTAAATCCTGTGGTGAGTAAATTGGTGGATATGTTTAGACGTTTGTATTTCGTGCTGCCCTGCTTTCCGGTGATTTCAATGACGCTGGAGGTGCGGCCACCATATTTTGCTGGAAACCCTCCTTTAAATATCTGTATATCCTTAACGGCATCTGAATTAATGGCACTGAAAAAACCGTAATAGTGATCAGTTTGATAAATAGGTATACCATCCAGCAGGATCAGGTTTTGATCTGGCGTTCCACCGCGAATGTATAGACCAGCAGAACCAGTATTTCCAATATGAATACCAGGGAGCAGTTGCATGGATCGAAATGCATCTGTTTCCCCCAGCTTTGGCAGGGAAGCAATATGTCGAGGAGAAAAGGATATCCGCCCGGATTTAATGGGTTGATCCATAAATTCAAGATTACCTCCGATGACGGTGACTCCTTTTCCTCTGAGAACTTTTGGATGAAGTTCAATTAAATAATATGATATGGTATTTTCCATTGCTGTAACGATTTTTCTAACCATTTCGTATCCTATATAGGATACTTGAAGCGTATGCTCCCCCCTTGGTGATTTCAGTGAAAAATATCCATTTTGATTGGTAACACCGCCGGTAGATGTGTTCATGAAGAATACATTGGCGTAAGGAATAGATTCACCGGAAATATAATCTCGGACATATCCATGAATTGTATACATTCCCTCTTTAGAATCTGGTGTGGAGATTATATACTGATTGCCTGTTTTTTCCCAGTTCAGATTATGCTCTACAAGCAGGGTATCCAGAGCTTCTTCAGTTGTACAGCCTGAACAGCGGGCTGAGGTTTGTTTATCTTTTAGATGACGGTCTTGATACACAACTACAATGTGGTGTTGATGTATCAGAGAGTCTAGAGCAGATTTTAGAGAAGAATTCTTATAATTAAAAGAGAGAATGTCACTACGGGTTTGGGGAAAAACTGTGTTGGAAAATACAATAAAAAGAGATAGAAAAAGTCCTGTTGTCAGGAGGGGGAAATTAGTAGAACGTATACCTCTTATTGTCAAATTTGTAAGATCGGTTTGTCAGTGAAGAAAGCGTATGCAAGACACGGCTTAGATCTTTAGCATCTATAACTCCAGTGACGGTAATTGTTTCTAATCCATCACTTTCAAGTTCAATATCGACATCGAATTTACGTTCAATTTCTTTGCAAACGACGCTAAGATTTTCCTGATTAAAAATAAATTTATTGTAGATCCAGCCTGGATATTGGTCATGTCCGATTGCTTCCGGAGTTCCGGGAGATTCTTTTTTACTGAAGGAAATGAATTGTCCTTTTGTTATATGAACCGGATTGTCGTTGGTTTGATCATTTGAAACCAGAACTATTCCTTCATTTACGGCAACTTCGATTTCATTCTCAATTGTCCGTACATTGAATTGTGTTCCAACAACCCTGATAGAAACATCTTCGTGTTGAATAATAAAAGGATGTGATCCTGATTGCACATCAAAATATGCTTCGCCACTTAAGGTAACCAGGCGGGATTTTTCATTAAAGGATGACCGGAAAGTGAGTTCGCTTTCTGCATTCAAACGAATTTTGGAATCATCCGGCAAGTTAAAAGATATCTGTTCACCGCGGTCAGTTATAAATGATTCAGTAGTCAGCCATAAATAAGCGGGTTGACCAAGCAATGTGAACATGAGTACTGCCGCTATTACATATGCAAAACGTGGTTGAGGTGAAAATTTTCTTTTGGGATAAAACCTTGCCGGTGAAAGCTTCGTCTTCACTTCATTTTGTTCAATCAGCTGTTCCATTTCCATCCAGGCATCATCGGTATTGGGCGGTTCCGGCAAATGTATCTCAGAACTCATCTCCCAGAGTAATTTGAATTCTTTCTTTATTTTTTTGTCAAATGATTTCATAGTATTTCAAAAAATATTCTTTTCCTGTGCATATAACGGATAAACCCACTTTGTTACTTACAGATAATTCTTCAGGAGTTTCCGTAAAATTTTTAGTGCTCGATAGAGTTGATTTTCAACTGTTCGTTTTGATATATTCAGGAGATCAGCAATTTCCTGATTTGTTTTTCTCTCATTGCGACTTAACAAAAAGATTTTACGACATTTATCAGGCAAATGATCATTTACTGCATTCCAGATTGCTTCTTTCATTTCGTTCAGATCGTGACCGGATTCAGGATTCTTCTTATTTTTACTATACAATCCCGGTAATTTTTCCTGGTGTTGTATTTTGACTTTCTGATGACGAAAGTGATCGTAACAGAGGTTGTTGCTTACCTTGGCAATGAGGGAAAAAAATGACTTGTTCGAATCCAAACGAGATCGGTTGTTCCATATCCGAACAAATGTTTCTTGGACAATATCTTCCGCAATCTCTCTGTCACGAATCCGGTAAACGACGTATCGAAAAAGGACTGGATGATGTATATAATAAAGATCTTTGAAGGCAGTTTTATTGGATTTTTTTATACGTTCCAGTAATTTTTTTTCCGGTGTCTGCATATATCAATTAATTTGAGTTTTATAGTTGCACCAAATGTTTATCTCTGAGGGGGAAACAGGTGCTTTGAATCAAAAATTTAAAATATGAAATTATGTAATATGTTATCATAAATTTTGTTTCTTTTTTAATCAAGGAACCTAAGAAATTTCTTCAATGACTTAGTAATACAGAAAATATCCCTCATTATTTTTTTGAATGGTTACAATAAATTGCACAACAAGAGTTTTTTGTAATACATTTAACCTGTTTAATAAAACAATAAGAACATATGACAAACAATTTTCTTAGCATTTAAATGCTGGTATTCAGTATAAACTGTATTGGGAAAAGTTTTAGATAAAATAAACCAAAAGAAAGGAAAGTGAAATCTCATTATGGGAAAGTCAGTTCTTAAAATCACCTTGTTGCTTGTATTTATGTGTTCTTTTGCTCTTCCCCAGGAAGTGAAAGTTATTGGGGAAGGCACGATAAAAAATGGGCCAAAAGTACTGATATTGGATGATGGTACCTGGAAAGAAAAACCAAAAGAAATTTTTAATATCCCCATTGGAAATTCTTATTATGAAGGTCCCGCAGATGCTAAAGTCACAATCATAGAATGGATGGATTATCAATGACCCTACTGTGCAAGATCTACCGGTACGGTAGATAGAATTTTAAAAAAATATCCGAAAGATGTGAGAATTGTATATAAAAATTTCCCTCTTCGTTCCCACAAACAGGCTAATTTAGCCGCATTATATTCCCTGGCTGCTGGAAATCAGGGGATGTATAATGAGATGCATAAAAAAATAATGGGTCGTTATACGGAGTTAAAGAATAACGAACATTTACCTTTAGAATTAGCCAGTGAGTTTGGATTAAATATTAATCAGTTAAGAGCAGATATTAAAGATCCTGCGCTACAAAATCAGATTAATACTGAAGTGAGTGAACTGAGAGCTACCAAACTTCGGCTTGCCGTGCCAAAATTTTTAATAAATGGTGAAGAAACTAATCTTAGAGCACTTCAACAAAAGGTAACTGAAATACTTAGTAAAACAAACTAAATTGTAAATCTACCTTAAGGTACAGCTCTAATTTGTTTGTATCCTATATGAAATACTTATAAATGATGATCAGATTCATCGAGTCGCAGAAATAACATATAATCTAATTTTTACTTTGTAGCAGAAATTAGACCCAAAGTGAATTTTTTATTTGGGAAATTACCGTGATTTTCTTAGACGAAAATCTGGGACTCGAGGTCTAGTATAAATAAATGGGAATTAAGATATTATCTCTACGTTCTTTGCTTCTTTTCCTTTATCGGTTGTGGCAATCTCAAATTCTACTTTATCGTTTTCTTTGAGAGTACGATATCCATCACCTGATATGGAAGAAAAATGACAGAAAATGTCATCGCCTTCTTCGGGGGTTATAAATCCATATCCTTTTGATGAGCTGAACCATTTAACGGTTCCTTGTTCACGTTCAGCCATAAATTTGACCTCTTTCTATGTATGTGTTAATATTTATTATTATTCTTTAAGATAAAACGAATGGAACTCATTCCTGGTTAGATTTGTTGACACACCATTTAAATAGCAGCTCACCACATCTTTTTCGTTTACATTTAAAAAATCATGGAGAGAAAATATAAGATTAATTTAATGAAGACAAGAATTTTTAATATAAAAAAACCGGACATGCACATTTGAATGCCCGGTTTTACTTATCGATCGCGTTCACTTATTGCTGGTTATTGTGGATAACAATAGAATGTTGGTTCTTTAGAGTATTCTGATTTTTTTCTTCAGCAAAGTTTTCAGTCCGGTTATCATCTTTTGGTACCCCAGGTGTCATAAATTGTTCCCTGCTATTTTCTTCTTCCGCATAGGATGTGGAATATTCTGATCCGTTCCAGCTGAAGATTTTTCCCGACCCAAGCAATGAGCGTGCTTCAGCAAATGCCTCAGGAAATGATTTTATAGGTTCTTCGTCTAAAGTTGATACTGCCTCATTCCCTAAAAAGTCATCAGTTGAATTAACTTCGTTATCCCATTCATCCGGCTCTATTGTGTCTATTATGGGAACAGGATTATCTTTCACGAATTCCTGCTCCACTATTGAAAAATCATCCATCGTAGATTCTCCAGGGGAAGAAAGATGTTGGTAGACAACAGTTCCCATTACAAAGAATCCAAGTACAACAGTGAAGACAAGTGTTTTCCTGTTTTCGTTATCTTTTTGTTTCATAGTATGTTTTCCCTTCTGTTTTTTTGTGATCAACACCTGTCTTACAATAATAGATTAATTAAGTTCCGAATAATTTGAGGTGAGTAAAACCGGAAAAGAAGGAATAAAAAAGCGACGCTTATTGTTGACCACAAACACCTACAGAAAGAATAATTCCATTGGTGGGGATAAGCGCCGCAAAATTTATTTCAATTTACAAATTATTAAACAGCAAGGGGCTGAAAATGATTTTTTTATTTTCTCATTATTCAGGCAAAATCCATAATCATGTCTGGAGATCAGGAAGATTCTGATAGAATTGCAATGATTCCGGGTTTGCTAAGGCATCCCGATTAGGTACGTCCTCTCCATGGATTATTTTTTTGACTGCAATTTCTACTTTTTTCCCATTGATTGTGTAAGGAATATCTGCGATTTCAATAATCTTTTTTGGGACATGTCTTGGTGAAGATTCTGATCGAATGGTCTTTTTAATTTTTTGAATAAATTCATGATGGAGAGATGTGTCTTCAGTTAATGTAACAAACAGAATAACTCGTTCATCATCTCCCCATTTTTGTCCGACAACAAGGCTGTCTGTAACTTCTGGAAAATTTTCTACTACGCGGTATATTTCTGATGTACCTATACGAATTCCACCCGGGTTCAAAGTGGCATCACTTCTGCCAAATATTTTTACACCGCCCAAATCGTTTATCATAATGTAATCTCCATGATGCCACACACCGGGATAGGTGTTAAAATATGCCTGTTGGTATTTTGTCCCATCAGGATCGTTCCAAAAATAAACCGGCATGGATGGAAAAGCTGAAGCACAGACCAACTCGCCCTTTTTATTTATAAGCGAGTTTCCATCTGAATCAAATGATTGGACATTCATCCCCAGCCCGCGACATTGCAATTCTCCTCGATGGACTGGAAGAATTGGATTCCCAAGAGCGAAACAGGAGATGATATCGGTCCCGCCAGAGATGGAGGAAAGCTGAACGTCTTCTTTAATATTTTCGTATACAAAATCGTAGTTCTCCTCTATTAATGGAGAACCTGTGGAAAGGATAGTTTTTAGTTCATTTAGAATATATTTTTCTTTTGGTTTTTCACCGATTGACTGACTTGACGCGATAAATTTAGCGCTGGTGCCAAAAACAGTTATTTTAAAATCTTGAGCCATTTTCCACATTGCTCCAGAATCAGGATGGAATGGAGATCCATCGTAGAGTACAATTGTGGCACCGATTGCAAGGGAGGAAACCAGCCAGTTCCACATCATCCATCCACACGTTGTAAAGTAAATAATGGTATCATCTCTTGTGAGATCAGTATGCAGACATAATTCTTTCAAATGCTGAATTAACGTTCCCCCCGCCCCATGTACAATCGATTTTGGCAATCCTGTGGTCCCGGAGGAATACATTATATAAAGAGGATGATCAAATGGAAGCTGCTCAAAATTAATTTCTGGAACTGTACCTGCAGGAAGAAAATCTTTATAATGGATGCCATTCTGAATTGAAGAAATATCTGCCTGGTCCCTGGTGTAAGGGACTATCACCACGTTTTCAATGCTGGGCAGGGCTTTCAAAATTCCTTCCAGTCTGTCAAGGGAGTTAAATCTTTTGCCATTGTAAAAGTACCCATCTGCAGCAAACAGGATTTTCGGCTCAATTTGAGCGAATCGGTCCAGAACACCTTTAATTCCAAAATCCGGGGAAGAGGAGCTCCAAATTGCTCCGATAGAAGCAGCAGCTAACATTGCTATAACGGCTTCAGGCATGTTTGGTATAAATCCGGCTACCCTGTCTCCTTTAACTACTCCCATGTTTCGTAATGCATGTGCTGCTTTATTCACTTCTTCGTTTAGGTCCTGGTAGGTAAGAATGCGAGGATTTTGATTCTCTCCCTTAAATATTATTGCCGGTTTCGAGTCATTGAATCGCAATAAATTCTCTGCATAATTTAACCGTACATCTGGGAACCATTTTGCGCCCGGCATTTTAGAAGTATCATCTACAACTTTTGAATAAGGAGTTGAGTGTTTTACTTCACTAAATTCCCAGAGGGATTCCCAAAATGAGGGAATCTCCTTTATGGACCAGGAATATAAGTCATCATAATTTTTCAGGGAGAGATGACGGGATAAGTTTACATACTTCATAAACTTGGTCATCTGTGATCGGTCAATTTGCTTTTGTGATGGAGTCCAGATAGCTTGTTTCATAATTAGAGTTTCTACAGAACTAGAAAAAAATAAGGCAATTCATTATTCTGAAATCTAATTAAATTTAATGCTAATTATTTTGGAAAAATTACATTAATGAAAATTGCATTTCTTACAGCCGGAGGTATTGCTCCCTGTCTCTCTGCATCCATTGGAGCATTGATTGAAAACTATAATAAGGTTGAACCTGAAGCAGAGTTGATTGGATATTTGAATGGATACCGAGGACTTCTTCTTGGAAAAAGGATTGATTTTCCATCTTCCGTAAAAGAACATGTTGATATATTATTACGGTTTGGCGGAAGCCCCATCGGGAACAGCCGGGTGAAGCTAACCAATGTTGAGGATTGCATAAAATGTGGTTACGTAAAGGAGGGCGAAGATCCTTTGGAAGTTGCCGCAAAACAGTTGGTTCAGGACAAAGTGGATATATTGCACACCATAGGAGGTGATGACACCAATACTACCGCATCAGAATTGGCACAATATTTATCTCAAGCGGGTCATAAGCTCACCGTAGTAGGATTACCAAAGACCGTTGATAATGATATTTATCCCATCGTTCAAACGTTAGGTGCCTGGACAGCAGCGGAACAGGGAGCAGTATTTTTTGAGAATATCGCCAATGAAAATACCACCAGCACAAGACAATTATTAATCCATGAAGTTATGGGACGCCATTGCGGATGGCTCACTGCCGCAACCGCTCATGCATACCGCAACCAGCTTGACACGAAAAAGTTTTTACCTGAATTGCTCATAGACAAAAATCGCTGGGATATTGACGCTGTTTATATTCCGGAGCTGGAAATTGATTTTGAACGGGAAGTGAACCGCCTGAAAAAAAGAATGGATGAAAAAGACGGAGTGAATATCTTTCTCAGTGAAGGAGCAGGAATTGATACAATTGTGCACGAAATGGAAGCCAAGGGCGAAGCCGTACCACGCGATGCCTTTGGGCATGTCCGTCTGGATGAAATAAATCCGGGGCAGTGGTTTGCAAAACAATTTGCAAAACGATTGGGTGCGGAGAAAACACTTGTACAGAAAAGCGGATATTTTGCCCGCTCCGCAGCACCAAATGAGGAAGATCTCGATCTGATCAAACGATCGGCTTTTCTGGCTGCTAAATATGCGCTAGAGGGGAAAAGCGGTGTTGTAGGAATGGATGAAGATAAAGACGGGAAGTTAACCTTGATTGATCTTTCGAGAATTAAAGGCGGCAAACCGTTTGATATTCACGTTCCCTGGTTTACGGATTTACTGGACCACATTGGACAACCAGTCGCGAGCTAATATAGATTTCAAACGAATAAAAATAAATAAGGTAAGGAAAAAATATGGATAGAACTCAATTAATTGAAACTGCTCAGGCAATCGTTGCTGACGGTAAAGGAATTTTAGCGGCGGATGAAAGCACACCAACTATCGGGAAACGATTTGCTTCGATTGGTACTGAAAGCTCAGAAGATAAACGGGCTGAATATAGGGGGCTATTATTTACAACGGAGGGAATGGAAGAATTTATCAGTGGTGTCATTATGTTTGATGAGACACTTAGGCAGTCAACCCTGAATGAAGGAGTGCCGTTTTCGAAGTTACTTACAGAAAAAGGAGTACTGCCGGGGATCAAAGTCGATAGTGGTGCCAAACCATTGGCTGGACATGAGGGAGAAAAGGTAACAGAAGGATTGGATGGATTGCGGGAACGTCTGGAAGAGTACTATGAACTTGGCGCCCGGTTTGCCAAGTGGCGTGCTGTCATTACCATTGGAGATGGAATCCCCAGCCGTGCATGCCTGGAAGTAAACGCACACGCCCTTGCCCGCTATGCAGCCCTTTGCCAGGAAGCCGGGCTTGTACCCATCGTAGAGCCGGAAGTATTGATGGATGGAAACCATTCCCTTGACACCTGTTTTGGGGAAACGGAAGAAACGCTTTCAATCGTTTTTCATGAATTATTTAAACAGGGGGTAATGTTAGAGGGAATGATCCTAAAACCGAACATGGTCATCTCCGCTCTTGACTGCCCGGAACAGGCATCAGTAGAAGAAGTTGCGGAAGCAACCGTGGAATGTTTCCTCCGTGTTGTTCCTTCCGCGGTTCCGGGAATCTGTTTTCTTTCCGGAGGACAGAGTGAACTGGCTGCTACACAGCATCTTAATGCAATGAATGCCATGAACGATGCTCTGCCCTGGAAATTGAGTTTTTCCTATGGACGTGCCCTCCAGGCGGCTGCTCTGAATGCTTGGGGCGGGAAGTCAGAAAACATCCCTGAAGCGCAAAAAGCATTTTACCACCGGGCACAATGCAATGGCGCCGCAGCATTGGGGCAGTATAGTAATGAAATGGAAAATCAGGTTTAAAGTAAGGGCACTAATTAATTACGACAAGAGTAACCGTATTTACTCTTCTTTATTCATCCAAAATTGAAATGGATTTTGAATGAGAGTGGCATTGTAATACCGGGAATTCCCGATGACTTCTTCTCCTAGCCATGCTGTTCCACATGATATTGTGATAGCCCGCCGAGTGCAGGCTACTTACTAAACTTTTTTCCCCAAGTTGAAAAAGGATTTTTCAGCAACATCATATTGTAGTACTTTACTTGTCCGGTCACTTCTTCACCAATGAAATCCGGTTTTTCAAATTGTTGATCTTTGCTTTCCAGTTCAACTTCAGCTACAACGAGTCCATCATTGACACCGTGAAATTCGTCAATTTCCCAGGTCACACCTTCATAGTCGTGTTTATATCGTGTCTTCTCAATAAGAGGCTGATCACATAATGAGAGTAAATGATCTGCATCCGAAACCGGAATTTCTGTCTCAAATTCATAGCGGGTCATGCCGCTGGCATCGCCGAGACCTTTGATTGTGAGGACACCCTTCTTTGAACCATCTTTTTCAACTGTACGTATCCGAACCGCTCGTTCTTTTTCCGGCTGAAGATAACCTTGACGCATGATGGTACCACTCATGCCTTCCGGTAAGGAAGAAACCAAAAACTTACATTCAATTTCTTTGCCCATTACAATTCCTTTCTAATTTGCCAGTGGTTTATCAATCCATCCAATAACACGTTTAATGGCCTGGAGGTAATTAATATTTTCCACGTCATCAAGGCCTATAGCAATCATAGTTTTTTTAATATCGTCTAACTCTGTGGATTCAGAATTAATTGTTATTACTTTTGTGCCGTTAATCAGAATATTTCCCACTTCACAAATGGTGCCATTTACCATGTAGCCAAACCGTTCTTTCACTACACTGACAGCTTGTAAATCAGGATGTTTCTTAACCATAGCCAGGAATTCATCCATGGTGTATTCGGTTTTTTCAAAGACGGGCATCTCTACTTGAAATGCAGGAAAGATATCACTTTTTAGAAAATTAACTGATATGGGAAATTCTGTTTTTGTCAGTGGATTCCATTGTTCCAATCCGTCAACAGTTTGGACATATGTTTTGATATCCATTTTCCCGTCACGGATTTTAGTATTGTTAATATCATTGGTACGTGACATGATATAGGATTCCCGGGAATGACGAACCTGGAATTTTTCTGGGATTGGAACAGATAATCTTGCCATTCGTTCGGCCTGCTTATTAAAATCCTGTCCAAAGGATCGAAATTCAAACCTGGGTTTGGATATTTCACCTACTTTATGTTTTTCTGTCCCCATTTTAGCTCCTAATGTGCATAATAAGTGTGTTTATTGATAATCAGTAAATCACGAGAATTACATAATTGTATTATTGAAATGTAAACCACACTAATACACTAGTTAATAATGAGTAATCCGAAAAGATAAATATGACTGGATTTATTTAAAAATCTTTTTCTGAAAAATGATATAAAAGCATACCTGAAATAATCAATCCTGGATAAAACGGTTCTATTTCCATTGGATAATGTCCAGAAAAATGTCCATATAAAAACCAAAATATCGCAACAATAACAGGTAATATCATTATAGGAATTATTTTACTATCGTCTAATCTGATTTGGGTAAATGTCATTAAAAATGGCAGGAGAATTCCCGGTACAATAATGGATCCAATAACATACCAGAGTTGTACGACAGAAGGAATACTTAAGGCCAATAACACTGCGATAATAGCCATAGCAACCAACCCTTTGCGAATAGATCTAGTTTCATCCTTCCCGTATTCATCTTTTTGCTGAATCCTTAAGAGAATATCTCTGCCAAAAGTAATGGCAGAAATCAGTCCATTGGAATCGATGGTGGACATGATGGTAGAGAATAATCCTACCAGAAATATACCATAAACAAAAGGAGGGAGGATACGTGAAGCCAGTTCGGGATAGGCCATTGCAGCTTCCTGATTTGGGAATAATGCTATAGCGTAGAGACCTGTTGCAACTGTAAGAATATCAAAAATGAACCAAAAGCAAATTGAGATTAGGATTCCTTTTTTTGCTATGCTAGGGGATCTGGCCGCTGCTGTGCGCTGGTAAAAGCCGGGATCAATAAAAGTCCACATGGCAATTAAAAACCAGACAAGGATATACTGGATTGACTTGCCACCTGTGGGGTCAAAATATCGTTCCGGTAAAGTTGACTTAAGTGTAAGTGGAGAATCACTTAAACCCCAAGCATAGACAAGCAGTAAAATAAATCCAGTGAACATGAAAACAAATTGAAGGCTGTCCGTTCGCACAACAGATCGAAATCCGCCATACCAGATATAAACAAGGCTTAATCCTGTAGAAATAAGGATTGCTGATTGCAATGACCAGCCAATGGTATGCCTTAACAGAATACCAAGACTCAAAATATAGGGAGCAGGAGAGGCAAGTATTAGGATCAGGATTGCGCTGACAATTCCGGCATTATGACCAAAATGATGCTTAAAATGATCAGGGATAGATCGATGAGGGAGATCACGAATTTTAGGAGCTAAAAAAAATGCAAACAGTACCCCAAACACATAATAAGGAAGTGAAAAAATAAACCATGTCTGGATACCGTAATTATACGTGTTTTCACCCACACCTAAAATACCGCCATACCAAGTGGCGACTAAGGTGGCTACAAAACCAGGCAGGCTTAATTTTCGTCCGGCTAAGATGAAGTCTTTGTCATTTTCTTTTGTTGATGATTTATAAAAACCCAGCCAGAGAAGAAGTAAGACATATCCGCCAATGGCTAACCAGTCTAAATAATGCAAAATGATTTCATTCAATATGATTGATAAAAAGCCAAACAGGGTGGGACGTATTTATGGAAAATTCATCATTTTCAGCTTCATTGCTGATACCATTGCAGGCTGGAGGAAATTGTTCATTGTTCAATTCATATTTTAGCCCGGAAGTTGAAATGGAACGTACATGCTCAATTGCAACAATGGAGATTTGTTGTTCTTTCAAAGATGAAAATGTTCTTTTACCCTTGAAACTGTAAATCACAGCGTGGTTTGTTACAAATTTCATTTTTAGTTTTTTAGAGAATTCAGCTAACACATGTAGATTACCTAAACTATGATCTTCTCGTTTCCCCATAGTCCCTAGAACAGTCACGTCGTTCAAATCATTTCCAATACACCAATCCAGTGTTTTTTGAAGATCTGTTTTATTTTGATCCAGAAATGAAATCCATATGCCTTTGAAATCATCTTTTTTGAGTTTTGTGGAATCCATATCACCGATGATAGCATTTGGTGTAACATTATGTTTCATTAATTGGTCTGCGCTACCATCAGTGCAGATAATTGTACCTGCATTTTTCAGGTGGTTTAAGGGAATTGGATGAGAAGGAAATTCACCATTTCCTACTATTACAACAGGATTTTTTATAGAAAAGGATTCACTCATCAAAGATAATTATTAACTAAATAATTCTGGTGATTAATTTAATCAAGTTGCATAACGGGTAATCTATTTAATTTATCCATCGAATAAATTTTAAACTGGCAACAAAATGAAAAATTGGTTTATAAATCAATCTCTTAATCATCCGAAACGGACAATTATCCTATGTTTGGTATTCACGGCTTTCATGGCATCCGGCCTGCGCTTTTTCTATATAGAAGATGATATGATGAAAATCCTGCCGAAGAATATGCCAACCCGTAAAACCTGGGATGCGATTAAAGAGGAATTCGGCAACACAGAATTTGTATATATCGCCTTTGGCCGTCCGGGTGAATCGGTATTTAAAAAGTCAACAATGGCAACCCTGTGGGACCTGACTGAAATGTTGGAAACCATGCCGGAAGTGGATGAAGTGAACTGTATTACCACCATGAACCGGATGGATAATGAGGACGGTTTCCTAATGGTGGACGATCTGATTCCAAGCCGTGAATTAATTCCGGAAGAATTGAACTCTGTTACAGATTACCTGAATCTGAACCCTGAGTTAAAAGTAAGGTTCATCAGTGGCAATGGGGATTATATGAACGTGATGGTGAAGCCGTATGACAGTGCTAAGTTTGATGTACTGGCTATTGAAATCAGAAAATTAGCGGAAGAGTATCTAGAAGGATATGATGTTCATATTGGCGGGGTGCCTTATGTTACAGGTACCATGCCCGCATTAATTCGGGATGACGTATTAATGCTGGTTCGAGCTGGAATGGTGGTTATGGTGCTGATACTGTTAAGTAGTCTCCGCAGTATTCCCGGCGTTTTGATGGTATTTTCCGTTATATTTTTATCGCTGATTTCTATGTTGGGCAGCATGGGCTGGATTTACCACTTCACCGGTTCAGATCGATTTGTATTCAGTTTGGTCAATACCTCTATGCCGATTATCCTGCTGACGATTGCCAATTCCGACGGTGTCCATGTCATGACAAAATTTTTTAAAAAATTGCGGTTATTAAGGGATAAAAAGAAAGCAATTACCCAGACATTGATGTCATTACTCATGCCCATATTTCTCACCAGTTTGACGACAATAGTGGCCTTTTTATCGATGATTTTTTCTCCCTTGGAGGTGCAGACAGGATATGGTGTTTGCATTGCCATCGGCATAACCTGGGCTTGGATTCTTTCGTCCACTTTTCTGCCGTCATTAATCGGACTTAAAAAATGGGATATGGATTCAAAGGCTGTTAAACAATCAGGCTATCTGGAAAACATCATAGATAAATTCGGAAAAAAAGTGCTACACAGTCCCAAAAAGGTTTTGGGTTCCGGAATCATATTGATTCTTGTTGGACTGATTGGAATCAATTGGCTGAATGTGGAAGTGGATATTCAGTCATTTTTCGGGAAAGATACAGAAATACGTCAAAGCCTTGAATTCCTGGATAAAGAAATGGTTGGAACGATGGATCTTCAATTTCGGGTGGAAGGCGATATGAAAGAACCCGTGAATCTAGAATTCATGGAGAATCTTCAGACTTTTCTGGAATCACATCCGCAAGTCACGACTGCTTTTTCTATCACCGATATTATTAAGCAGATGCACCGCACGGTCATGGACGATGACCCGGCATATGAAACCATTCCGGATACACGTGGCAAGGTGAATAACCTGTTTACCATGTATTCCATGTCAGGAGATCCGGATGATTTCAGTTCCCTGGTAGATTATGACTATTCGGTTGGTTTAACGACTGCTTTAATGAGAAATATGTCTTCCAAGGAAATCATCTCATTTGTAGAGGACATTGAAGAATTAATTGCAGAAGATAGCAATACAGATTTAGGGATTACGATCACTGGTATGATGGTTGTGTTCAGAGATTTGGTTGGATTAATCGTCAGATCATCATTTATCAGTATTTCGGTATCCATCATAGTAATTGCTCTCATCGCCGGGTTTTTCTTCAATCGTTTAATCTGGGGTGCTTTGGCTGTTGTTCCCTTGACAACAGCTGTGATTTTGAATTTTGGTTTTATGGGAATATTTGGTATTGATCTGAGTCATATTACGGCCATCCTTTCATCCATTATTATCGGTGTCGGGGTTGATTTTTCTATTCACTATATCTCCCAATACAAACGCCTGGTAAGGCATGGCACAAGACCCGATGTATTAAGCAGGGAAGTTGTGGATGACGTTGGCTATCCCATCATTTTAGATGCGTTATCCAATATGGCTTTCGGGGCGTTGTTGTTCTCGCAATTTTTGCCGATTCAGCACATGGGCGGCTTAATGGTGTTTAGCATGGTTTCCACATCTGTTGGTACACTGACGTTGTTAGCGACCCTGGCGGAAATATTTAAAGTAAGATTGATCAGAAAAAGGGGTTAATAATGAAAAAACTAATACTGTCACCGATATTGTCGGGATTGCTTTTTGCTCAGACTGGCTATGAAATTGCAAAAATGGTGGATGAAAAACCAACTCCGGAGGATATGTCAAATAAAACAAATATGATTTTAACAAACTCCAAGGGCAAATCAAGGACCAATACCATGGCTTCAAAGTCCATGGACGGCAATAAGAAACAGATCATCTGGTTTCTGGAGCCGAAAGATGATAAGGGTGTGGCATTTCTGAAAATTGAACATGATGATAAGGATGATGAAATGCGCATGTGGTTGCCGGCTTTTAAAAAGGTAAGGAGGATATCTGCAAAGAAAAAGGGTGATTCATTTATGGGTTCTGACTTGAGCTATGAAGACATGTCAAACCGCGACATGAGTGAGAACGAATATATGCGACTTGATGATGAAACTGTGAATGAAATTGCATGTTATGTTTTAGAGATCACACCAAAAAAAGAAGCAAAATCTACCTACGCTAAGCATGTTTCCTGGATCGCTAAAGATGGTTTATATGGTGTGCAAGAAAAGTCCTATGACAAGAGGGAAGAATTGAAGAAGAGAAAAGAATTCACGTTCCAAAAAATGAAAAACTATTATGTCATTGAACGGGTTTTTGTGGAGGATGTTCAAAAACAACATACCACAGAGGTAACATTTTCAGATATCCAGGTCGATTCTGGAATTGATGAAAATTTGTTTCAGGAAAAAAATCTTAAACGGCTTCCGTAAAAATAGCAGGAGGGGGACATTATTAGAGATGAGATATCCCCCGGTTATTAGCCAACAGATGGAATCAAATAAATATAGATTCCCATAAAGTGAGAGAAGCTTCCCCCTAATACAAACAGGTGCCAAATGGCATGATTGAAGGGGAGTTTCTCCCAACTATAAAAAATAAGTCCTCCTGTATAAAAAGCACCGCCAATTAGCAACCAAACCACTAATTCAGCAGGTGCTGCGTTTAGAAGGGATTTAAAGACAATCAAACTTAACCATCCCATGACAATATAAGAAACTAGGGAGAGCCTTTTTAATTTATCAAAAAAGAAAATTCTGTGTATAATGCCACCAATTGCCATTGCCCAGACCAATCCAAAAACAGTCCATCCCAACGTGTTTCGTAATGTGATCAGTAAAACCGGTGTATACGTTCCAGCAATCAGCAAATAAATAAATGACTGGTCAAGCGTTTTGAATATTTGTTTTACCCTGCCATTAGAAAAGGCGTGGTAAAGAGTAGAAGACATATACAGTAAAATTAACGTAGTGCCAAAGATACTCACTCCCACGATGCTCCAAGCATCACTATTGTAGCTGGCATAGACTACCATGAGGACCAGTGCAACGATACTCAAAACAGAACCGATGCCATGAGTAATAGAATTGATTAATTCTTCTGCAAAAAATTCTTTAGTAATAGATTTGTGATCGTTCTCCATTTATTATAAACAGTTTAATTTCTAAGCGGTTTCCCTTTTTTCAGCATGTGTCTGATTCTGTCTTGTGTTAATGATTCTCCTGCCAGGGATACGAACACCTCCCGCTCTATGTCCAATAAATATTGTTCGTCTACTTTTTTTGTTAATCCTGCCTTATCTCCGCCGGTCAGGACATACGAAAGTTTTTTCCCGATTTTTTCATCATGATCAGATATTTTTCCTTGGGCTTTAAAACCTTTCAACGCCATAGACATGGCAGTTCTGCCTCCTGCTCCAGGGAGTTTTAGATCGTCCCGAAATTCCGGTGGAGAATAATTTTCAGCTAATTCAAGAGCTTTTTGTTTTGCAGTCCAAATTCGATGATCATTATTGAGTACCACTGTGTCCGTTTTTAGGAGGTATCCCAGGAATTTAGCTTCATCCGCACTGGTGGCAACTTTTGCAAACCCGATGGTTTCAAATGCTTTTTGAACCAAAGGAAAGACATTCAGTCGTCCAGCTTTTCCTGAGTTTTCGATCAGATTAAGTAGGAGACGCAAATTTCCTCCTGCACCCGGGATTAACCCCACACCAACTTCTACAGCACCAATGTAGAGTTCTGCCAATGCAACTCTGTGTGCAGTCGGTCCGATAAATTCAAAGCCACCACCAAGTGTCAAATGAAAAGGAGCAGCAACCACAGGTGCTTTTGAAAACCGGATTTTTTGTGTCAAATCCTGAAATATCTTAACAGTTTGTTCTAAACCATCCCAGTCTCCGTTTTCACAAAATTGGAGAATACCTGCTAAATTTGCACCAGCACAAAAATTTTGTCCCTGATGTCCAATGATCATAGCTTTGTACTTACCAGCTTCAAGCAAATCAAGGCCTTCATGTATTATTTGTAAAATGGAACCATCAATGGGGTTCAAAACAGGTTGAAGAATAGAATGAAACTCTACGTTTATGATTCCATCTCCTACATCGATTATACTTGCACTCCAATGTTTTGTAACTAGGTTTCCGGAAGATTTTTTCAAATTTAAATTCAGAGATTTTTTATCCTGTTTCTCTGCTTTGAAATCTTTCGATACCATATCATAAAAATATCGGGATCCTTTAGAAATTTCATAAAAGTGATTTTTCCCGGAAGCAAGCATATCTTGAACCCATTTTGGAACTTTCTTTTCTTCAGCATTCATCCTATCCACGGAGCGGTCTAGGCCGATAGCATCCCAAGCTTCGAAAGGGCCCAGCTCCCACCCAAAACCCCATTTTAGGGCATTGTCTACATTAACAACATCATCGCATATCTCAGGAATTCTGTTTGCAGAGTAAATGAGTGATCTGGAAAGAACTTCCCAAAAGAATTTCCCAGCTTTATCATCGCTATATGCCATAGCAGCAATTTTTTCTCCGGTTCTTTGGTGACCCTTGGCTAGCCGGAATCCATCAAACCGTACTTTTTTTTGTGAACTATATTCCATTGTTTCCAAGTTCAAGGATAGAATTTCTTTATCTTTTGTTTTTTTATAAAATCCTGCTTTTGTTTTTGCTCCCAGTCGCCCGTCTTTAATCAAGTTATTGATAAAATCTGGAATTTTAAAAATTTCCCGTTCCTCATCATTTTCACCTCGATCATAGCTGGTTTGTGCTACATGAGCCATTGTATCAAGTCCAACAATGTCTGCGGTACGGAATGTGGCGCTTTTTGGCCTCCCCACAATTGTCCCGGTGAGTTTATCTACTTCTTCCACTGTAAGACCCATCTCTCGGGCCAATTTTAGTGTGAGCATCATTCCAAAAGTTCCTATGCGGTTGGCGATGAAATTTGGAGTATCCTTCGCATGGACAATTCCCTTGCCCAAAACATTTTCACCAAAATCAGCCATTAATGTGTATACCTCATCCGAGGTTTCGGGACCACGTACGAGTTCCAGCAAACGCATATACCGTGGAGGATTGAAAAAGTGAGTAATCATGAACCGGGTTTTGACATCATCAGAAAAAACGGAAATTAAATCCTCAAGAGGAATGCCTGAGGTGTTGGAGGTCAAGATAGCTGAATCTTTCAAGTGAGGGATCAGGTTTTGGTAGACAATATGTTTAATGTCCAGCCGCTCTGCCACCGCTTCCAGAACCCAATCAACTTCTTTAATTTGTTCCATGTGATCATCATAATTACAAGGAGTAATCAGTTCTGTATTTTTTGGTTTATACAAAGGAGCAGGTTTCAAAGAAGAAAGTTTGGCAATTCCCTGCTCTGCGAGTTCTTGTGATATATCAAACAAAAAGGATGGAATCCCGGTGTTTGCCAGATGGCCTGCAATCTGGGCGCCCATGACACCTGCCCCCAAGACAGCTACTTTTTGAATTTTTTCAGACATATAAATTCCTTATTATTTAGGATGGTCGTTTGATAACTGTTGCTATCCCCTGTCCACTGCCAATACACATAGTCGCCAGACCGCAGGATAGATCATTCTGTTCCAGAACGTTGATGAGGGTAGTAATAATTCGTGTTCCAGAACATCCCAAAGGATGCCCCAAGGCAATCGCTCCTCCATTGAAATTAACTTTATCCATATCCCAGCCCCCCTCTCGGATGACATACAGGGATTGGGCGGCAAAAGCCTCATTTAATTCGATAGCGTTGATATCATCTAATGTAAGCTCAGCTTTTTTCAAAGCCTTTTTGGTAGCAGGAAGAGGTCCCTTGCCCATGTGTGTCCATTCTACGCCGGCAACAGCTCTTGAGACAACCTTGGCCCGGACTTTTAATTTATTTTTTTCAGCAAAGTCACCACTGGTAATTAATATGGCGGATGCTCCTATTGAAATGGGACTGCTCGTGGCAGCGGTGATGGTTCCGTTTTCTATAAAAGCTGGTTTTAGGTTTTTTATTTTTTCCATGTCAGGTTCCCGGGGGCCCTCATCTTTTTCAACTGTTGTTTCTCCATAAACATCAATAGGGATCAACTCGTTATCAAATTTTCCTTCGGCTGATGCTTTAAGAGATTTTTGATGAGACTGGATAGAAAATTCCTCCTGATCCTTCCGGGAAATATTTCCATCTTTTGCAAGATTTTCTGCTGTTTCTCCCATCCCGATGTAGAATTCCTGTTCTGCGAGCTCTGGGTGAAAGTCCGGGGCAAAACCACCCATGGGAACAGAGAACATATCTTCAACACCTACAGCAAGGCCTACGTCAATATCACCGCTTTCTATGGAGGTGCTTAATTGATGGAGAGCATCCATGGAGGAGCCGCAGAAGCGGTTAACCACTTTTCCTGCTGTTTCAATCGGCAACCCTGCGAGAACTCCTACTGATCGTCCGATAATCATCCCTTGTGGCCCCTCCGGGAAAGCACAGCCTACGACCACGTCTTCAATTTTTTCCGGTTTTACTTCGAGGTTTCTTGCCAATAGACCTTTTATAACTTGGGCTGCCAGATCATCAGGGCGGACGCCAATCAAATTGCCATTTTTGATACCAATGGGAGAGCGAACTGCATCGATGATAAC
This sequence comes from uncultured Fidelibacterota bacterium, assembly GCA_913041945.1. GTDB lineage: Bacteria > Fidelibacterota > Marinisomatia > Marinisomatales > UBA8229 > UBA8229. Next base: position 31,962 of record CAJWIT010000007.1, on the reverse strand, counting down.
TGATTTATTATTCAAAATAGACTCCTGAATATATTTTTTCTAAAATGGATAATCCTTCTTAACATATGCTTTTTCTGCTATTCGCCGTTTTAGTCCGATAATGTCAGTTGATAAAAGCATCTTGGTTTGAAAGATTCTAAGGTCATCAATAATTTTTTCTGAAAGATGGGCACGATAAATTCCGTTCAACCCTGTAAGGGCAAAATTTAAAAGTTTCAGGCAAACTTCTGCTGTATGAACTTTAGAAACATCTACAGCAGTACCTTCCAGATTAATTTTTCCCACACCTTGCTGAACCCGTGCAATGGTGCTCTCTGCTGTGTATATTTCTATAAACATATTTGCCAAGATCTCTGAGAGCTGTTGTTCGTGTTGTAAATCCTGTCCAAACTGACAAAGTGCTTCATGAAATAAGTAGAGAGCCAGGCGTTTTCCTGTTTCAATGGCCTGGGCTTCAAGGTTAAGAATTTCGTTTTCGCTTGGCTTCTCCTCCTGAGCAAGAAAATCATCGAGTTTTTGGATGGCATCTCGAATAGGGAGTTCTTCCATAAGAGTTTTTTTTATCATATAACCAGTGATGATTTGTCTGTTTATTTCATTAGTTCCTTCCCATATTCGATCTATGCGTGCGTCCCTATAAGCCCCAGCCATTGGGTATTCTTCAATAAAACCGTATCCTCCCAATATCTGAACTCCATTATCAGCGCAGAGTGCTGCAGTTTCGCTTCCATACACTTTTGCCATAGACGCTTCGATAGCATACCGCTCTGTTGCTTCGCCCATATGAATATAATAATCAGGATCAGACTTATCCAGGAGATCTGTCGCATCTTGAATAAGTCCAATAGTGCGGTAGATCATGCTGTCAGCAGCGAAACTGCGAATTACCATATCTGCTATTTTGCCTTTGATAACATCGAAGTTAGTGATGGCCTGTCCAAATTGTCTCCTTTCAAGACCATAATTAATAGCCCCTGAAGTTATTATTTTGGCACCCCCTAAATCCGAAGCAGCTAGTTTAAACCTTCCCATATTTAATGTATTGAACGCAATGGTTGCTCCCTTGCCAACTTTATATAACAGGTTTCCCACAGGTACTTTTGCATCTGTGAAAGTAAGTGAAGTGGTGGAACTGCCCTTCATACCCATTTTCTTCTCCTCAGCACCTATCCCAAAACCTGGTGTATCCCGCTCAACAATAAATGCGCTGAATTTATCTCCTTCTACCTGTGCAAAAACTATATATACCTGACCCCAGCCCCCATTTGAGATGAAGATTTTTTCCCCATTCAGGATATAGTATTTTCCATCGTCAGAAAGGACAGCGCTTGTCTTCCCAGAAAGGGCATCTGAACCTGCAGAAGGCTCTGTAAGACCATACGCACCTATCCATTCTCCAGTAACAAGTTTTGGGAGATATTTTTCTTTTTGTTCTGGTGTACCAAACCAAACAATTGGGAGAGATCCTATCCCAGTTTGAACGCTCCACGTAACTATAAAAGAAGCAGAACTCCCGGCCATAAGTGATTCAGCAACAATAGCAGATGTAATCTTATCAAGATCCATCCCTCCATACTCTTCAGGAATATTAACACCTAATAAACCTAATTCTCCAATTTCTCGAATAAGACTCAAGCTTAGCTCTTTATTGAATTTTTCAATTTCTTCTTTATTTTCTAAAACTCGTTTTCTTGCAAATTCCTTAACCATTTTTTCAATTTCGCCGTGTTCATCAGAAAATTGTTCCCTGGTAAATATGGGGTGTTCTCCTATTGGCTGTATAAGGAAGCAGCCTCCTGTTTTATATTTATTTATTGCTGAATTCATTCACAGATCCTTTGCCACTAGATTTATTGATTAAACCGGATAAAATAAAATTGGTAATTGTATTGATATATTCTCTCGCACTAAGGCCGTGAGCGTCAAATAGTGTAAACCAGATAATTCCTTCGATGTTAACCATAATGGAAAGAGCAGTAACACGAACGTCTAAATTTTTAAATTCTCCTGATTTTACTCCCTTATTAATGATCCTCTCAAGAAACTCTAAAAATTTTGTATATACCCTATCGACCTTCTTGTGAAAATCTTCATCTCGTCCTGCAAGAGACCAGAACTCCACCAATGCTTTAAAGGCTGAAGGGTCTTGTTCATATTGCAGGATAAAATAGTCAAATACATCTTTTAATTGATCAGCAGCGGAATCGTCTTCTTCAACGATATGGTTAATCACGGTGCTGTATTTGATGACCCAGTAGTTGACTAAATTCAGGTATACTTCTTTTTTAGATTTATAATACCAGTAAATAGCTCCTTTGCTCATACTGGAGAGATCGACAATATCATCCATCCTACTGTTTTCATATCCTTTGCTTATGATAACTTTAAGAGCTGCGTCCATGATTTGTTCTTTTCGCTGAATTTGTCTGGTATTATTCATAAATCTAAACCGACCGGTCAGTTTAGTTTACTGTTTATTTCTTTTCTAGTCAAGAAAAAAAGTGTATTGACTATGCATAATTTATGTTATATTCTCTATTGATAATAAGTCTCAATAACAATAATATAAAGGAAAATCAATTGACATACTGTAAAATAAAACCTGTTCTGATAGCTTTTTTGGCTCTCACCTCATCTATTATTAAGGGTGATAATCGATCCTATGTCTGGACGTACGAATACAAAACTATGGAGAGAGGTAAGGCAGAATTTGAACACTACCTTACTTTTAAAGCACCAAAAATGGATTCTTTAGCCGGATCAGTTACAACTGTTCATAATATTGAGTTCGAGTTCGGGATGAATGATAAATTTGATTTTTCTATTTATCAGAATTTTGAGCAGCCCGCTGGTGGTGCATTTCAATATTCAGGGTATAAATTACGTGCCCGTTACAAGTTTGGAGAGAAGAATCAATATTTGATGGATCCGTTATTGTATTTTGAATATAAAGGAAAACCCGATTTTACCAAGCATGTTCTTGAAGGTAAATTAATTTTAGCAAAAGATTTTGAATCATTTCATTATGCAATAAATCCTGTCTTTGAAATCGAGTATGAAGATGGAGAAAAGGAATATGAATTAAAATATAATGCCGGTAGTTGTTACAGAATTAATGAGCTTCTTAGAATTGGTTTGGAAATAAAAGGCGGAAAAAACGGTCATTACCTGGGGCCCGTCATTTCCCATGGGAAAGACACCTTTTGGGTTGCTTTGGGTTCTGCATTTTCACTTACTAAAATAATAAATAATAAGCCTGAGTTCATGTTGCGGATGATTTTAGGGATTCATTTATAGACAAAACATACTGGGAAATATTCGATATTATTCCCAACCCCATCTAGTTGTAAAAATGTAAATTCATACATGATGAAACGAAAATTACAGCTTATAGTATCGCTATTTTCCCTTCTTTTTATCTGTGGGTGTTATAGTCCAAAAACCATTATTGATTCTGTAGCCAAGAAGGAAATATCTCCAGAGATTACCATTCATGAGCTTAAACAGCATATCGCATTTCTTGCTTCTGATTCATTAGAGGGGAGAAAGCCCGGTACAGGTGGCGGTAGAATTGCTGCAGAATATATTGCAGAGGAAATCTCAAAAACCGGGTTATCTCCAATAGAGAAGAACAGTTTTCAATATTTTGATGTGGTCACTTCAATCAGTGCCGGGGACAATAATACTTTCAGGTTTAAAGACTTTAATGGAGAAGCAGAAATGGATTTTACTCCCCTTTCTTTTTCCGAAAACGGGGACGTAACCGCGCCTGTCATTTTTGCAGGATATGGATTTGATGTCAAAACCGACAGTATTTCATGGAACGACTATAGCGGGTTAGATGTAACCGGGAAATGGGTTATGGTGCTCCGAGGCGACCCGGAGGACAATCCCCATGGTATATTTTCTGAACACAGTTCCCTTCGGAAAAAAACCCTGGTAGCTCGTGATCACGGAGCAGCTGGTATTTTGTTTTTATCCGGCCCGGAATTTGACGAAGCCGACGAGCTGATTCCACTTGTGTATGACCAAAGCCAAAGCGGTTCAGCGATTCATGCAATTCACATTAAACGATCTGTAGCAAATAGGATCATCAAGGAAAGCGGTTATACTATTTCACAACTGGAACAGCGTTTGATCAGCGACAGAAAACCGGTTAGTTTCATCGTACAGGAAGAAATTACAGCATCAACCGATCTGGTGAAGCAAACGGTTACAACTCAGAATGTTGCAGGAATTCTCTACGGAAGTGACCCGAGGTTAAAAGAGGAAATTATTGTTATCGGTGCTCATTATGATCATCTGGGATTTGGAGGTGCACATTCCGGTTCGCGAAGACCAGACACATTGGTAATTCATAATGGTGCAGATGATAACGCTTCGGGAGTTGCTGCCATCCTTGAAATAATAGAAAAACTGAAAGCAGAACAAACAAAATTGAAAAGAAGCATCCTGTTTCTTTCTTTCGGAGCGGAAGAAATGGGACTGTTGGGTTCTAAATATTTTGTAAATAATCCATTGGTAGACTTAGGAAAGATCAAATTGATGTTTAATCTGGATATGGTTGGTCGCTTGGATTCGACCACAAAAGCAATAACAGTTGGCGGAACTGGTACTGCTGTTGGTTTAAGTGACCTTGTCCAGCGATTTGCTGAAGGAGAAGATTTGAATGTAAAACTTTCTTCAGAAGGGTATGGCCCATCAGATCATACATCTTTCTATGTTGAAAATATCCCTGTATTATTTTTCTTTACAGGTGTTCATGAAGATTATCATACTCCTGAAGATGATGTGGAAAAAATCAATCTTTCAGGAGAAAAACTAGTTGCAGAATTTGTGCATGATTTAATCATTGAGGCAGCAAATGTACCGGAATCGCTGGTATATCAGGAGGCAGGGCCAAAAGAACAACCGTCCGGCAGGCGCCGGTTCAAGGTTACACTCGGGATCATGCCAGACTATGCATCCGAAGGAGGAGAAGGACTCCGGGTGGATGGTGTTATAAACAATAAACCAGCAAAGCGTGCCGGCATTGAAAAGGGAGATGTAATCGTTGCAATGGATGGGAAGCCAGTCAAGAATATTTACGATTATATGTATAGATTGGAAGAATGCAAACCGGGACAGAGGATCAATGTAGATGTGCTGCGAAATGGAAAAAAAATTACACTGGTAGTTGACCTTTAAAGTATTTTACATAATTTTTAGTTTTTCTCTTCTGAAATATTAATAATGGCAAGTACACTAAATAAATTTTTTCGTACTGCCAAAATAATAACCGGATTAGTTCGAGGAGAAAATGCACATTTAAGGAAATTGGTTCACTCGAACGAATCATATCCCGGTCTAAATAATGAAAGCACGCCAATGCGGGTGTTTTATCCAAAAAATTCCACTGAGCACACATTAATAATTTATCCAGGAGCATCACCATCTGCGGAAGAACATCCTACAATGAATTTGTTGGCTAAGGCACTGTCGGATGCAGGTTACTTGGTATTTTTACCACGAATTCCTCCTTTGAAAAAATTAATAATTTCCTCTGAAATTGTCAGTTGGATGGGACATTTTTTTCAATGGGTACAAACGAGGGAAAATGTACATAAAGATAAGATAATTGTAATAGGGATCAGTTTTGGAGGTGCCATGGTCCTTAAAGCAAGCCTGGGAAATGAGTTCCAAAAACACCCGCCAAAGTCAATGCTGGCATATGGCACCTATTATGATGTTGAAACTGCGCTACGGTTTCTTTTAACCGGAAAACTAGAGGTTAATGGAGTTGAAAGAATTATACAGGCAGATGAATGGGGTTTAATTGTACTGTTTCATAACTATTTATCCAGAGTTGATGTGGGATATGATACAACAACTGCTCAAAAGATTCTTAAACTAAGTATACAAGAAGATCAGGAGGGCATTGATACAGAATTGGAAAAAATCTCAGAGAAAGATAAGGAACTGATCACTCATATACTTAGAGGAGAGATCAGTTCTGAAATTGAGAGAATCATAGATTTATTTTGGAAAAAATTCCAAGATGAGTTTATCAGTATTTCTCCAAGATACTGGTGTGACCAGGTCACTCAAAAGGTATTTGTCATGCACGGAGCTAATGATTCTATGTCCCCTTTTACCGAATCAATAAAATTGGCAGATGGCTTGGCAGATAGCCGTTTGCTAATATCCTATATGTATGAACATCGGGAAATAGCGACACACAGAGGAATATTCTTTCAAATAAAGGAATTATTGAAAATATTTTTTTTCCTATTTGAATTTATTCGATATAGTGAACGAAAGTAAATCTTTTAGAAATTAGGTCCGGTGTGTGTGCCTGTGATTTTTGTAGTGAGGAAGGTAAATGCATCCTCCACGGAATCACAAATAGTAAACAGATCTAAATCTTTCTTGGACACAGTTCCTGCTTTTATGAGATATTCCCAATTTATTGTATTATCCCAGAAATTTTTTCCATAGAGAACAATGGGTATAGATTTCTTTATTTTTTTCGTCTGGATCAAAGTCAGGATTTCCATCAATTCATCCAGGGTTCCGAAACCGCCGGGAAACACCACTAAAGCTTTAGCAAGGTACGCCATCCAGAATTTTCGCATGAAAAAATAATGAAATTCCATGTACAGCTCCGGGGTAAGCCATTTGTTTCCGGATTGTTCAAAGGGCACAGTGATATTTAAACCAATTGTCAATCCCTTTGCCTCGGAAGCTCCTCTGTTGGCTGCTTCCATAATGCCGGGGCCTCCACCAGAGGTGATGATGTATCGGTGTTTGGAGTTTTTTCTCTTTTTACTCCAATAGGTTAATTTTTTTGCTAAGGCTTTCGCATCCTCATAATATTGACTCATGGTTAAATCGTGTTCAAGTTTTTTCCGCATTTGTCTGGAAGGGGATTTGGACGCTTTTTTCAGGGCCTGTTCCGCCTTCTGTTTCGAAACCAATCGTGCAGAACCAAAAAAAACGATGGTGTCCTCAATATGATTTCGTGAAAACCGTTGGCGTGGGCCAAGATATTCAGATAGAATACGAAGTGACCTTGCCTCAGGACTGGTATAAAATTCTTCATCAGAATAGAAGTGTTTTTTGGGTTGTATCTCGGACATTATTTATCTCCTTTAAAAAAAACAATCTAATATAAATTTTGTGTATATCAGGATAAAAATTGATATTCCACTATTTGATTGTCTCTTCTTCCATCCTTACTTTCCAAGGAATGAAACAATTTCTTTTAGGAGTCTTTATTTTATTATCAGGTTGTTCATCACCACCATCAAGTCCGGTAGATGCCGGCATCTCGTCGGATTTGCCTCAAGGACATGAAAGTGATTACACTGTCTGGACATTTCTGGAAAAATATCCATCAGAAAAATTGGTTTTAGAGACGTTAGGACTTCCGGATTCTGTCTGGATAGATGAGAAGATGGAATTTAAAATGTTGTATTATTTCCTGCCGGAATTACAGGACTACAATTCTATTGAAATTAATTTAAAGACAGGAAAAACTGCAGGTTTTGAGTGGGATTAAAGATTCGTCATTGAAAATGTTTATCTTGCAGAGGTAAACTCCACCGGCATAAATGGCGAAAAATCCTATCAAAATTGCACCTTCCATCTTATCTGCAGATTTTTCACGTCTGTATTCTGCCCTTGATATTTGCGAAAAAGGTGGTGCAGAGTACATCCATGTGGATGTAATGGACAATCATTTTGTACCAAATTTGACCATTGGACCTATCGTCGTCAAATCTATAAAACCTTTGACAAAAATATTTATGGATGTACATCTTATGGTAGAGCGTCCTGAAGATTTAATCAAACCATTTGCAGATGCAGGTGCAGACGGGATTACTTTTCATGTAGAATCAGCAGAGAATCCGGGCCTGGTTATTGATTTAATCCGATCAGCAAATAAACAGATTGGAATTTCTTTAAAACCACAAACTCCCTTTTCTATGATAGAACCCTTTTTGGATCAGATTGATTTGCTTCTTATCATGAGTGTGGAGCCCGGATTTGGAGGGCAGGAATATATCCCCGGTTCCACTAAAAGGATCGAAGAAATTCACCAGAGATTGATAGTATTGGGACTCAGGAATAGAATACTCATGGAAATAGATGGTGGAATCAAATTGACAAATGCTAAAAAAGTAGCGAACGCCGGGGCCGATATTTTGGTGGCAGGATCAGCAATATTTCAATCTGAAAACCCGATCGAAACCATTCAAAATTTTAAAGAAATAACCGCATGAAATCATACAGGCAATTATCTTCGTTTGACGAATGGTTACCAGAAGAAAAAGACCAGTTCAGTGTCAATGTTATCAAAGGACTAATTATGGATGGAGTGAGAAAAGCGAATTCCGGACATACTGGAGGACCTTTATCATCATCAGATTTTGCATACCTCCTTTTTTCTGATTTCCTTACACAGGACCCTGACAATCCTGATTGGATTGATCGTGACAGATTTGTTCTGTCAATCGGACATGAATCTATGCTCCTGTACACGTTATTACATCTTTCAGGAAGGTTGACGATTGATGATTTAAAAAAATTCCGTCAACTCCACAGCAAAACACCTGGCCATCCAGAAGTAGATAATCCTGGGGTGGAAGCCACAACTGGGCCGCTGGGGCAGGGAGTTGGAATGGCTGTTGGAATGGCTTTAGCAGAAGTGTTCCTAGGCAAACTTTTCAGCAATGAACTTTTTAACCCAATTGACCACTTTACCTATGTTTTAGCTGGTGATGGTGACCTTCAGGAACCGGTTGCGCTTGGAGCGGCTGCCTTGGCCGGACACTGGAGATTGTCAAAACTGATCATGTTCTATGATTCAAACCAAGTTCAGATTTCAGGTGAAACTTCTAGGTCAGATTCAACAGACACAGCAGCAGTATTCGAAGGGCTTGGATGGCATGTTCAAATAATTGATGGGCATGATCATAGCACTGTTCGGAGCGCAATTCAGAAGGCTCAGGTCATTGACCGGCCAAGCATCATTATTGGCAACACTATTATGGCAAAGGGTACCGCATCTATGGAAGGAAGTCCAGGCACTCATGGATCACCCCTTCCTCATGATGAAATAGCTTCCACGAAAAAAGGGTTGGGATTACCCGAAGAAACTTTTTTTTCACCGAAAGAAGTGCAAGACCATTTTCAGCACAGGTTCACCCACCTGAAAACAAAGGTACAGGAATGGAACGAATCCCTTTCTTCTGTGCAAAACAACAAAGATTTTGCTCAATTATGGACTCAGGTAATGGAGGGAAATCTCCCTGAATTAGACTTTCCCGAATTTGATGATGGTGTTTCTTTGGCAACACGAAAAGCTTTTGGAATAACACTGGAAAAATTTGCGGAACACCTTCCAAATATTCTTGGGGGATCTGCTGATTTGGAACCCTCAAACTGTACTGGCGGGTTTGCAAAAATAGTTGGTGATTTTCAACACAATAACCCGGCTGGCAGAAATTTGACTTTTGGCGTACGTGAATTTCCCATGTCCACTATTCTAAATGGGATTGCACTGCATGGAGGAATTATTCCATTTGGCGGTACTTTTCATGTTTTTTCCGATTACAGTCGGCCTGCTATTCGGCTTGGAGCTTTGCAGAAGATCAGAGTAATTCACGAATTTACCCATGATTCATTTTACGTCGGTGAAGATGGCCCTACGCACCAACCGATTGAACAAACCATGTCATTGAGAACCATTCCAAATCTTCTGGTTTTCCGCCCAGCAGATGCTAAAGAAACCGCTGTCTGTGTCAAACTTGCATTGGAATCAAAGCATACACCCAGCGTTTTGTTGTTGACAAGACAGGGAGTTCCGGTATTTTCAGAGCCAGCTCACCAAATTGAAGCAGGTGTACGAAAAGGCGGTTATATTATTCAAGACAGTGAACGACCTGAAATAAATCTTGTTGCAACAGGATCAGAAGTATCTCTCGCGTTGGAAATAGCAGAAAAAATGAAAGACAGGCAAATTCGTGTTGTGAGTCTCCCCTGCTGGGAAATTTTTGATCAACAGTCTGAAACGTACCGGAATGATATCATTCCAAACCGGGGTTGTTTAAATGTTTCCATCGAAGCAGGAATTACACTAGGATGGCAGAAATACGTTGGGATAAATGGAATAACCATTGGTCTGGATCATTTTGGAATGTCCGCTCCTGCCACTGAGCTTGCAAAAGAATTTGGATTTACCGCCGAGCAAATAATAGCAAGAATACATGATCATCTTTCCACACTGCTTTAAGGAGAAAATATGAGAATCCACCTTGCCACAGACCATGCCGGATTTGATCTTAAAGAAACTGTTAAAACTTATCTGCAAGATCATGGCTATGATATTCTAGATCATGGCGCACACGAGTTCAATAAGCTTGATGATTATCCAGATTATATTTTCCCTGCTGCCTATGCAGTATCGGAAGAACCTGAAAGTTTCGGAATCATCTTTGGCGGGTCAGGACAGGGAGAAGCCATGACCGCAAACAGAGTAAAGGGCGTGAGAGCAGCAGTGTATTATAACGGCCCGGAAGAAATTGTCAAACTTTCACGATCTCACAATAATGCAAATATTTTGTCTATTGGCTCTCGGTTTTTAGATGAAAAAAAGGCAATTCATATTATTGAATTATGGTTGAATGGAGCATTTGAAGGCGGAAGACATGACAGCCGTATTCGAAAGTTAGATAGATAAATTGTATCGCAGTATTTTTGCACTTAATAATTTGGTTCACATGGTTTTTCCAACCTAATTTTATTTATCGATTCTCTAAGTCGAATCACCTACGTACCCAGTAGATTGGTATAAGGTGTAAGACCGGTACGGTTCTGAGGGAAACTTTGGAATTAGCTCCCGGCTGCTGTGAAGCAGGTTAAATTGGAAAGAGAATGAACTTACAAACATATACTCATACAAACATTAGTGACGGTAAATCCACCCCGGATACCGACATTCTTGCTGATCAATTTTCCCGTACCTTTGATTATATTCGTATAGCCGTTAATGAACAATGTAACCTTCGGTGTGTCTACTGTATGCCGGGAAACGGTATTCACTTTAAGTCCGAGGAAAACCTGCTAAGCACAAATGAGATTCTTCGAATAATCGATGTTGTATCTCAATTGGGTGTCAAAAAAATCAGGTTGACAGGAGGCGAACCGCTTCTGAGAAAGGACATTATTGAATTGATAGAAAATGCGAATAACATTCAAAATGTTGAATCTATTCATTTGACAACTAACGGGTTGCTGTTAGAAAAAAATGCATCTAGACTCAAGAACGCTGGACTCCGTGGAATTAATATCAGTCTTGATACATTAAACGACCAAAAGTACGTTAAAATCACAAGGCGAAATAGCCTGGCCCAAGTAAAAAAAGGTATTGAAAAAGCCATTCAACTCGGGTTTTCATCTGTTAAAATCAATGTGGTTGCAATGCGGGGATTTAATGATGATGAAATTGAACATTTTGCTGAATTATCCAGAGTCAATCCAATTACAGTGCGTTTTATTGAATTAATGCCTTTTGATACTCATCAGATATGGAAGACAGGAAAATTCTATAGTGCTGAGAAAATTACAGAAGATCTAACCAAACAATATCCTGCGCTTACCCCCTGTAATGGATCCAAAACTGAACACAGGGTTTTCCACATTCCTGGTTATTGTGGCAAGATTGCTATTATACCTTCCTATACCAGAGACATCTGTGGCACATGCAACCGAATACGCTTGACAGCAGATGGAAAAATTTTAAACTGTCTTTACACTCATAAAGAATTTGATTTACGAGGTGTAATTCGGAACGGCAGTAACAACACAGATATCGTGAACTTATTCAAGCAGGCCATGTGGGGGAAAATGGAAGATGGCTGGATTGCACAAAAAATGGGAAACGACCAACGGGAAAGTATGACTCAAATTGGAGGATGATATGAATGAATTCTCACATTTAGATAAAGATGGTCACGTCAAAATGGTTGATGTGACAGATAAAGTTTCCACCGTCCGTATCGCTAAGGCGGAAGGCAAGATAACCATGCTTCCGGAAACTATTACAGCAATTATGGATGATGTTATTCCAAAAGGAAACGTACTGACCACTGCCAAGATAGCGGGCATCCAGGCGGCGAAAAGAACATCCGAAATTATCCCCATGTGCCATCAGTTGAACCTCTCATTTGTAGATCTGGAATTTGAGCTGGGCAGAGAGCAAATCATGATCCGATCGATTGTTAAAACACGGGAAGCAACAGGCGTAGAAATGGAAGCGCTCGCAGCTGTTTCTACAGCAGCCCTGACAATATATGATATGTGTAAGGCTGTGGATAAGACCATGACCATCGGTGCAATTAAGCTGGTGGAAAAGATTGGTGGAAAATCGGATCATGCGGTTGAGTATCGGCCAAGCGTTGGAATCATCACCATGAGCGACAGTGTTTCTGCCGGCAAGAGTGAAGATAAATCCGGCCCCATACTGGTTAAAGGTTTTACTGATTCTGGATGTAAAGCGGATCATCAAAAGATATTGCCAGATGGATCTGAAGAACTCATGCCAACGATTGAATCCTGGATTAAAGATGGAGTGGAACTGATTATAACCACAGGCGGCACTGGACTGGGGCCCCGTGATTTGACCATTCAAATGGTAGAGAATAAATTTGACTCCAAATTACCTGGTATTGAGCAAGCACTCCACGCATATGGCCGCGGCAAGGTAAAAACAGCCATGCTGTCACGACTGACAGCTGGAGTTATAAACGGGGCAATTGTCATTTGTCTACCTGGAAGTACCGGTGCGGTCAAAGATGCGCTAGAGGTGTTAATTCCAACTATTTTTCATTCGTTTCACATGATGAAGGGTGAAAAACATTAATGGAATACTTGCTCCCATTATTGTTTTTATTGGTTGCTTTCATCTATTCTAGTGTTGGATTAGGTGGCGGATCGTCCTACACTGCACTTATGGCGATTTTTGGAATCAGTTACCAAATTATTCCCACCACATCATTAACCTTAAACCTGATTGTTACCTCTATCGGCGTGATAAACTTCTGGCGTAACGGCCATGGCCGGATGAGTTTAATTGTACCGTTTATGATCACGTCCATTCCCTCGGCCTATCTAGCGGGGACATTGATACTGTCCAAGGACATATTTCAACTGTTGTTATTAATGACACTTATGCTGGTGGTAATAAGAATTTATTTCCTTAACAACCTCAAGTTTTCCTTCCAATTATCCGGTGTAATAAAGTGGGTTTTTATTTTAGGTTTGGGTGCTGTTCTTGGATTTGTAGCCGGAACTGTTGGAGTCGGTGGCGGGATATACCTGGTGCCATTGATTATCATGTTTGGTCTGGGAAGTGAAAAGGAGGCTGCCGCCGCCGGAGCCGTATTTATCTGGGTGAATTCCTTGGCGGGAGTTATTGCCAGAACTCAGGAAGGCACTTTTGATCTTGACTTTATTCTTCCTCTTTCTGGTGCTGTGATTGTAGGGGGATTTGCTGGTTCTTATTTTGGATCATCCAAATATGAAGCGAAAACCATTCAAAAAATCATGGGGGCAGTAATCATTATTGCCATCATCTTTTTATTAAGGGAAATTCTATGATACCTGTTAAAGAAGCTAAATCCATCATTCATAAACATATTCCATTGTCAGGCACTGAAACCGTTTTATTGAAGGATGCTGGAAATAGGATTCTTGCGCAGGATATTATAGCAACGTTTCCAATGCCCAGCTTTGATAATTCTGCCATGGATGGATTCGCGGTTCGCGCAGTTGATACAAAAGGTACAGACCAGTCATTTCCTGTCACATTGAAAATGATAGGTGTGAGCTCCGCAGGTTCCCCTGGTGATATCACTCTTGGTCCCGGTGAATGTGCTCAATGTATGACCGGTGCGATAATTCCAAATGGTGCTGATGCAATTGTTATGGTGGAAGATACTAGCGGATTTTCCGATACAGATTCAGTTCAGATATTTCAGGAAGCTAAAATCGGGAAACATATTCGCAAAAAAGGAGAAGAAATTCAAGATGGAGATGTGCTGATTCCCAAAGGTACATGCATTACACCCAATGAAATCGGCACGTTGGCTACTTTTGGATATGGAGAAATTTCTGTGGCGCAAAAACCGCGCATTGCTATCTTTGGTACAGGGGATGAATTGGTGGAGCCGGGGATTAAATTAAAACCGGGACAAATCTATAATTCCAATCTCTATATTTTTGCAGAGTTGGCTGAAAAATCCGGGGTGGAAGTCATCATGCGGGATGTGATTAAAGACGATAGAAAACTGTTGCGTGCATTTTTATCGAAAGCGTTGAAAACCTGTGATATGGTCATTTCTTCTGGCGGTGTATCCATGGGACGGTTTGATTATGTGCGGGATGTTCTCATGGAATTGGGTGTGAAGGAACATTTCTGGAAAGTTGCCCAGAAACCGGGGAAGCCATTCTTTTTTGGAACGGGTGAATCCACACTCATATTTGGGTTGCCGGGGAATCCCATATCGTCTTACATCGGGTTTATGGAATGGGTCTGGCCGGTGCTGGATGTCATGATGGGAAAACCTGAACAAAACTTTTTAACCGGTATATTGAAGGCATCTTTTCCCCGGGAAAAAGTTAAATGTCGATTCCTGTTTGGTAAAGCCTGGATGGAGGATGGAAAACTGGTATGTAGGCCGTCCTCCAAAATGGGCTCTCATATGCTTTCGTCATCCTTGGAAGCCAACTGCATTTTAGGATCCGCAACAGGAGACAGTTCATTGCAACCGGGCGAAGAAATCCGTATTAATGTTTTACCCTGGAAAAATATTAAATGATCATTACTCCACAGGAATTGCAGCAATGGATGGATAATGGAAAATCTTTTACAGTTGTGGATATTCGTCCGGAGGAACATCGAAATGAATTTCCATTAACTGGGCTAAACCCTGTTATTGCTGATGCCAACTCCATTCTGGAAACTGAAGATGATACGGTACTGGTTTGTCAATTTGGGATCGTGACCGAAGGAATTATTGTTGAGCAAAATCTGGAAAATACTTTTAGTCTTTTAGGTGGTGTACAGGCGTGGATTGAATTTCAATCGGAAAAGGAAGATTTGAGTCGCTGGTCCAGGCAAACAGTACTGCCCGAAATTGGGCTGGATGGACAAAAAAGACTTTTGAGTGCTACGATTGCAATTGTTGGCATGGGCGGACTTGGTTGCCCTGCAGCACAATCGCTTACCGTCGCAGGTGTCGGCAAACTGAAAATTATCGATGGAGATAAAGTGGAACTTTCCAATTTGCATCGCCAGCCTTTGTATGGTGTTGAAGATATTGGCCGACTGAAAGTGGAAGCAGCAAAAGAGAAGTTAGAAAAATTGAATGGGGATGCAGTCGTTGAAATAGTTGATGTGTTCTTGAATGAAGACAATGGGGTGAATTTTGTAAGTGATGCAGATATTATTATTGACGCAACTGATAATATTCAAACGCGACTGTTAATTGACAGATTATCCAAAGAATCAGGGATTCCCATGGTGTATGGTGGTTTGTATCGTTATGAAGGTCAGGTTGCGATTTTGAATGTCAATGGTAGTTCTGGTTATAGTGAGTTATTCCCCGAACCGCCATCAGGTGGTGATACGTGCGCGGATGCCGGCGTATTGGGAATGGTACCGGGAATTGTTGGAAATATCCAAGCACTTGAAGCCGTAAAACTTATTGTAGGAATTGAACCAAATCTGGCTGGAAAACTCCTGGTGTATGACGGCATGAATCATACAATCCAAACGATCGAATTATGATACAGGTAAAAGTAAAATGTTTTTCCCAAGTGAAATATGTTTTGGGCAAGGATGAAATGAGTTTGGCATTGGAACCGGGTACAACTTCCGCAGAACTGGAAGAACTGGTGCGGAATCAAGCGCAAGGTAAATTGGATGAAGTCACATTAAGGATTGCGGTAAATAAAAAATACATACCGGCAGAGATTGAACTTAAAAATGGGGATGAAGTAGCTTTTATTCCGCCGGTGCAGGGGGGATAGATGATTAAAATTGAAATAGTAAAAGGATCCATCACACCCTTTCCGTCAGATGATTCCCGCACTCAGGATGGAGCGGAATTGGTATTTAACGGACGCGTCCGTGCGACGGAACATGGCGAAAATATTACCGCATTGGAATATGAGCAATATGAAGGGATGGCAGAAACTGAATTAAGAAATTTAGCTGAAAACACAGTGAAGAGGTTTCCTGTCCATGATTTGTTGTGTAAACACCGCGTTGGGAAAGTAAAGGTGGGAGAAACTAGTCTTCATGTGGTGATTTGGTCCAAACACCGTCAGGAAGGAATTGATGCTATGTCCTGGTTTATTGTTGAACTGAAAAAACGGATTCCTATATGGAAATGGGCGATACTGGAAGATGGTTCACGAATTCCGAGTGAATGTGCACACTGAATTGTCAACAATGTTAAATTGTAAACGTCTATGCTAGGATTTTCACACAGCTTCTACTCTAATTTTTTATTCTGGATTACCCGCAAGCGGTGGCTGATTTTCACCTTTGTTATTAGCCTCCTTCTTTTTTATATACCATCCCCAACAACACTTACTCCCGAAGGGCATCGCACGCTGATTATTGTTGTCATTGCCTTGATCTTGATTATTGGAGAAGTGATTCCTTTACCGGCAGTAGCAATTCTTATTTTGATTTTAGAAGTTATTTTTGGAATAGATACACCAAACGGAGTTGCGGCATCTTTTATGAGTGATGCAGTCTTTTTTATTATGGGTTCGCTCATGCTCGCGGTTGCCATAGTGAGTCAGGGTTTGGATAAACGGCTTGCCTTAGGGATAATTAGAATGACGGGAAATAAAACATGGCGAATCGTTTTTGGCTTTGTTGCCATTTCTGCTATTTTATCATCATTTATAGGTGAGCATACTGTGGCAGCGATGATGTTGCCGGTAGCCTTAACATTAATACGCAATACCAGTAAAGATCAAAAGACTGTTCATCGTTTAGCTATGCTGTTGTTGTTTTCCATCGCCTATGGTTGTGCCATGGGATCTATTGGAACACCTTCAGGCGGAGGGCGCAATGTAATCATGATTGGATATATTTCAGAATTTGAATTAGGTAATATTTCTTATCTGAAATGGATGAAATATGCTTATCCGATGCTAATTTTAGAGATTCCGCTTGCTGTGATTATTTTATGGTCCACTTTTCGACCAGAACAAACTATCCTGGACTCTGCTGTAAGAAAATTAAAAGTAGATGTAACCAAAACAGGGAAGATGACCGGCAACCAAATTTTAGCTATAGCAATTTTCATTGCTGTATTTTTTGGTTGGGTCTTTTTAAGTCCTGTATTGGGATTAGGGATTATTGCGCTGATTGGCGTTTTTCTGTATTTATCATTTGGACTCATTGAATGGAAAGATATCAATCGAAATACAAATTGGGGTGTAATTATTTTATTTGGCGCCGCCATTTCTTTAGGAATACAGATGAAGGAAACAGGCGCAGCTGAATGGGTTGCCAATCTGGCAATTACAGGCTTGGGCAGTGTGGTACAAAATGTAGATGTTTTACACTGGTTTATTTCCGTGTTTTTAACTGGGGTTTTAACCAATTTTTTAAGTAATGCTGCTACGGTGGCTGTTTTGGGCCCCATTATTTTGGATTTGGGTGGCAATCCTATTATACTGGGAATTTCTGCCTCTATTGCATCGGCATTTTCATATTTAACAATAGTAGCTTCGCCCACCTGTATGATTATACATTCCAGTGGCTTGGTGAAATCCAGTGACTATTTAAAAGCAGGATGGAAGCTATTTGTAATGTCACTTTTGGTTTTATTTATCATTTCAAGATTTTATTGGGTGTTGTTATCATGAAATTCTTAATTGCCATCGGCAGCAAAAAATATTCAGGGCCTACGCTGGAAGTAGGTATGCGGGTAGCCAATGCGTTTAATGCAGAGGTAACCATTGTTTATGTAGGTGAAAAGATTAGTGCTTTCAGTACTTCAGAAGTGCTCATGGCCCAGGAAAATCTTCGAAACTGGAAGCTGGATCGGCAAGGTGTGGATGTACTGGAGTGGGCTTTTGATTTTCTTGTACAGAATGAATATGTGTCCCTGGATTCAAGTGCGGATGGTTTTAATGTTGAAAAACTGGTGCAAACCGATGATGACCGCTGCGAAATTTTTCTTGAAGGGATAAAAACACAGGAAGTCGGTCTGATCCTGCGTAATGGCGATATTATTCAGCAATTGCGGGAAGAAGTAAAACGCGGGCAGTTTGATGTAACTATTATCGGGGGCAGTCAGAAACGGCGGACGTCTCATGATTTAATCCAATACATCGACAGTTCTATTTTTGTGGTCAAGAACTATCAACCGGATCGTCAGTATAAAATGTTGCTGGCAGTCAATGATGCCCCGAATACCAGAAAAGCAGTAAAGTATGGTGTCCGTGTTGCCCAGGCATTTGATCTTTATACAACTGCAGTCACTGTATCAAGCACAGCTGATTTCAGGGGAAATTATAAAAAGGCTTCCGCTTGGGCAGACAAATTCTTGCGTCGTTCCGGTGTTGAAAACGAAATTCGCTTGGAGCATGGAAAATTCATAGAAACACTGAGTACAATTGCCGGAGATAACCACATTATAGTTATGGGTTCATCAACAAAAAGTCCGTTGGTAAAATTTTTTACTGGTAGTAAACCGATTAAAGTGATGGAAGATTGCAAATGCCCTGTATTGATTGTTAAAGAATGATGTTTCAACAATTTGCCCTTACACTATTATTGGTGCTGTTTATCATTGTTATTACGGTTCCACCGATTGTATTTCTGGTGTTATTTGTTTTGGACAAAAGACAGACCCAGCATTCTGTCTTGAGAAATTTTCCGCTACTGGGAAGGATAAGATATTTCTTTGAAATGATGGGTCCGGAAATGCGTCAGTATATGTTTGATTCTGACAATGAAGGGAAACCCTTCACCCGTGTGGATTTTCAAAATATTGTTATTGCAGGGAAATATCTAAAAACGTTAATTGCTTTTGGGTCAAAACGTGATTTTTCTAAACCGGGGCTGTACATTCGTAATTCGATGTTTCCAAAATTGGCGGAGGAAATGAGAGTAGTGTGTGCTCCAAAAATTCAATCAATGCGGTATGTTGGATCAGAAGGCCTTTTTTCAAGAAAAGAAGAATTGGAAGAAGTTCAAATTCAACCCTGGCTGCTTCAAGAAGAAAATGGAATCCTTATTGGTTCTGAATGCGAACACCCTTGGAATATTCTAGGCCCTGTGGGAATGAGTGCTATGAGTTATGGTGCGTTAGGAGAAAATGCAATTCGCGCAATGAGCTTTGGTATAGGAGCTGCAAAAGGATCATGGGTTCATACAGGTGAAGGAGGTTTGGCGCCATATCATCTTGAAGGTGGAGGTGATGTTATTATGCAAATCGGTCCCGGTCTCTTTGGAGTGCGAGATGAAAAAGGAGACTTCTCTACAGAATTATTCAAAGAAAAGGCATCTAATCCTCAAGTAAAAATGTTTGAAATCAAACTCGCACAGGGTGCAAAAATTAGAGGAGGACATGTAGAAGGCAACAAAATCTCACCGGAAATCGCTGCAATTCGTGGAGTGGAGCCCTGGAAAAATGTTGATTCTCCAAACCGCCATCACCAATTCCATGATGTGTCCTCTTTATTCGATTTTATTGAACAATTAAAAGAATTAGGAAGGAAACCGGTAGGAATTAAGGTTGTTATGGGAGGACCAGATTCTGCTGATGACATTGCAAAATATATGGCTGAATCAGGTCGGGGTCCTGATGCGTTCACTGTTGACGGAGGGGAAGGCGGATCAGGAGCCACATACCAAGAAATGGCAGATTCTATGGGTTTGCCAATTTCCTCAGGTTTAATTTACCTTGATAATGCTTTGCGAAGATATGGTGTTCGGGATCGTGTAAAAATCTTTGCCAGTGGCAAATTATTTAGTCCGGATAAGATTGCAATCGCATTAGGTATGGGAGCAGATTTGGTTAATATTGCCCGCGGGCTCATGATTTCAGTAGGATGTATAGGAGCTATGAAGTGTCATACAAATAAATGTCCTGTTGGCGTAACAACTACAGACCCTGATCATCAGAAGGCTTTAGTTGTGGATGAGAAAAAATGGCGTGTGTTGAATTATATCATAACATTACGGAATGGTTTAAACTCCCTTGCTGCTGCTGCAGGTTTGGTAAATTATACTCAATTTAGACGAGATCATATTCAATATAGAGATCAATATGGTAAGGTAATGTCCCTAGAGGAAATGTTTCCATATCCACAATCTTGAAGAGCAATTTATTTAGTTTCCGGACGTCTATATTTTATACCGAACGGAAGATAAATAATAAAAAAATGGAGCAAACCGACACCTTCCAGAATGAGAATATACCAGGGCCATTCGCCAATAATGAAAGGATTATTTACCATGGGTTTCTCACAAAGATACATGTAATTCGCATCCAAGAGCCAATTGAGGAACCCCACTATTCCAAGAGGAATGTGAGACCAAAGTGCGATTTTCCACCATGATCCTTTTCTGGGCTTCATACCTAAAAACAGAGTGATAAACAATGCGTTAAGAATGATGCCTCCATGAGCAATAAAATATTCCATAAAGAGAAATCCTTCCATTCCAACTGTAAATTCCGGTGTCAGAAGTGAATGAAAAGCTCCAGGAATGCCCCAATAAAATAAAAATTCATACAGCCATTGGTTTTTCCAAAAAATTACAACACCAGCCAAAATTGCTGAAATGCTGCACATTTGAAGGGGCAAGGAAGATTGAACACTCCATTTATCTAAATAAACCATATAAAAATGAATCAGAATTGCCCTGGCGATCATCACACTACCTAATATTTTAGCTATTTGGATTCTCTGAAATTGATTGGATCTTTTACCTAATAGAAGAACAAGGTAAATAATAAGAATAGTTATAATATTACTCTGCCACCAACTTATACCAAAAATCGGAATTGTTTCGTGAGGGAACATAATTAGGATTTGTTAATGTAGTGGAAAATCCACAGGAGAGTTTTCCAGTCCATGTTGATCATTTTATTCCTTTCCTAATCCAGCTACTTGAGTTTACCTCTTTACAAATTAAAATGGCAACAAATACCCCTCTTAAATCCAGAAGGTCATTTTAAAGGGGTAATTTCCGTCAATAAAAAAAGCGAAATTCATTTTATGATTATAGTTTGTTAAGGACTGAATTTGAAAAATGGGATCTGGAATTGTACAAAAAATAATAATGCAATTAATTCAATAACATACCTTCCAGACTAATCTTTGGTTTTCGTCCCGTAATAAGGTCAGCAGTAATTTTAGCTGATCCACAAGCCATTGTCCAGCCTAAGTGGCCATGGCCAGAATTATAGAATAGATTTTTCATTGTTCCATTTCCAAATATCGGAGAACCATTGGGCGTCATGGGTCGAAGCCCTGCCCAGTATTCGATTTTTGAAAAATCAAAAGCATCAGGAAAAAGGGAACCAGCAAGATTGACCATATAAGAAAAATCAGAAGGCTTAAAGCCGGTGTTATAACCAGCAATTTCCGCTATGGATGTAAACCTGATACATTCGCCTATTAAAGAAAACGCCAGCATATTATCTTCATCTATCCCACCGTGAAGAGGGGCTTTTGAAACATCAAAAATGGGCATTGTGATTGAATATCCTTTGACAGGATATACTGGTAGATAATCACCAATTTGCTTTGCAAAAAGACCACTGTATGAACCCAATGCCATGACATAAATATCTGCTGAATATTCATTTTTATTGGTAATCACTTTCTGAATTTCGTCTCCTTTTGTTTCAAACCGGGATATTGTTTCATCATGATTAAAGGTAACATTCATTTTCTGACAAAGGTTTGATAGTTTCGTAGTGAATTTAAAACAATTTCCACTTTCATCTGTTTTGCAATAAATCCCTCCGGAAAGTTTGGATTGTGTTGGTTCCAATGCTGGTTCAATTGTTATGAGTTCAGATGTATCCAATAGTTCCATTTTATCATCTAATGACGACAGGAGATTTAGTTTATCTTTGGCTTCATTAAATGTTTCATTAGAGCGATAAATGTAGATGAGGCCATTTGTCTTCTGATCGTAATCCAACCCTGTTTTCGCAGTCAGGTCATGTAATTTTGTTTGGGAATATGAGCAGAGAAGTAATTTTCGGTTTGTATTGGTTTTCATGTTTTCGCTGGTACATTGCTGAAGGAATCGTAATCCCCAGCGAATTAATCCGGGGCTCCAATGGGGCTTGAACCGAAATACCTGCTGTTTTTGAAAAAGTGATTTCATCAGGTTACCGGGAAGTTTTGGAGTTGTCCAGGCAAATGAATGCCCCGGAGAAATCAGACCAGCATTTCCGAAACTGGTTTCCATGGACGGTTTTGACTGGCGGTCTATTACTGTTATTTGATGTCCAGCATTAGCCAGTTCGTATGCAGTGGTGACGCCAATGACACCGGCTCCTAAGATAAGGACTCTCATCAAAAAACAGGGAACTTTTGTCTAATATAGGGACTCAATAAAACAATAATTTTTGGTTAAATTAGAAAAAAATATTTGAGTACACCCTTTAGGTACTCAGTAACACTCAAATTTAAGTTTATTTGGTAATGTCTTGGTTTACGCCCGCAGGAGATTAACCTCCTCTCATCATTATTGATTTCTTGCGGACTTTTTTCAATCAGTCCGTTTCCCGTTTTGGTAAAATCACTTTCATAGTTGGATAGGGAATCAGAATATTTTGTTCAGCAAACTGTTTATAAATTTCTGTATTGACCTCGTCAACTGTTCTCCCCCGTTTTTCTGGTTTATAAATCCAAAAAAGTAATTGAAGCTTTAATCCGGATTCGACAAACTCCCGGAATCGAACTCTTGGTTCTGGTTCATCCATAACATTGGAATTGTTTTTTGCAATTGCAATGAGGAGTTCTTTTACCTCATCAATGTCCGATCCATAAGAGACTGTAAGTGTAATGCGAACCCGTTCAATTTCATCGGGGCCTCCGCTTTCATTTACAATTTTTGAGGAAGCAATCACTGAATTTGGAAGAGTGATTTCGATATCGTCCCGTGTCATAATCCGTGTACTTCTCAAGCCCATATTTTTAACGTAACCCCGTTCTCCTGTATCCAGCAGAATGTAATCTCCTTCTTTAAACGGAGAATCAGCTAAAAGAAAAATCCCGGAAAAAAAGTTGGCTACTGTGTCTTTTGCTGCGAAACCAAGCACAAGACTGAGTGCGGCTCCTGATGCCATCAATCCGTTAACGTTAATATCCCAGCTGAGGAAAATAAAATATATACCAAGAGTTGCGATTACTATCTTCCCCAGATTATTAAAAAGGGGGAGTGTTTTATGCTGTAATAGTCGGCTTGCAGTACGGGTAGAAAGCCAGTCCATTGTCATTATAAAAATCCTGGTAAAAACAACCAGCCAGATGAGAATGGTGATGGTTTTGACACCACTAACCAATGCAAAATCTATATAATCAGGTAAATCAATCCTCTTGAAGGTAAATGTCAATCCGAAAAAAATTATGGAGTAGAAAATTGGTTTATGTAAGAGATCGATTATTTTATCATCTAAGTTTGTTTTTGTTTTTGCTACTAGTTTTTTGAAAATACGGGCAAAAACCAAATCAGTTATTTTAGCTAAAAGTACAAAGCCAAAGAGAATGAGTATACTTTGAATCAAAGGGCTTTCCAGCAAGGTGCCAAATTTGTTGTTGAACCAATTCATAATGAAAAAGAATATGGGTAAAAATTTGGCGTAACTTGGTTACTACATTTAAAAATAATTGTAAGGATAATCATTCTTGTGAAAAAATTTCCGCCAAAAAGTTTATATGGGATAATTCTGATTATTGAAGATTATAACGTTATTCTTTTTCAACCGGTGTAAGGATTTTTTCAAGTTCTCCCGATGTAGCAAGTTCTTCAACTATGTCACATCCTCCGACTAATTTGCCATCAACATATAGCTGTGGAGTTGTAGGCCAATTTGAATATTCTTTGATCATATTCATTATGTTGTAGTCATCAAAGACATTAAAAGAGCCATATGAAGCCCCTATACCATTCAAGATTTGCACAACCCTGGCCGAAAAACCGCACCTAGGCATTTCAGGTGTTCCTTTCAACATAAGAAACACTCTATCCGAATTTATCATATTTTCCACAAGTGTTTTTTGATCATCTGTCATTTTTATTCTCCTTATTACTTTATTATAGTTTTGATTGATAAAGCGTGAATTTCATTCCCAAGCTCAGCTTCCAAAGCTTTTTGAACCATCCTATGCTGTTCAATGAGACTTTTCCCCTTAAATCCCCTATAATTGATTATTGTTTTCAAGTGCATTCCTTTTGCATTATGACCCACGTGCATGGATGATGTGTTTTTTAATTCAATATCAGCCCCGGGGAAGGCCTGCTTTAATTTTTGTATTATTTGATCCATTTCATTTTAACAATTGGGTTATTTTAGATGATTACTATAACCAAATTATATATATTAATTCAATTAATAAACATAACTTTCTTTATGAAAATTAAAAATACTATAATTGTATATTTGTACATATATGCAACTATTTTTAACCTTACTTGGTGAATTTCCCGATAATACAATTTAGAGCCTCTCTAATGAGATCAGATTCCGAATTGTTATTATACTTAAATAATCAAATGCAAATTTTTTTGATGCCTTTATTCATATTCAAGGAGAGATCATAAAATTTGATATAGGGATGGCAAGTAGAATAAATAATCTAAATCTTTCTTAGTCTTTTAGGAGATGTTCAATTAAAACTTGGTTAAAAATTTTGGGTGTTCTAATGTCTCTATACTGCTTTTTGGTGGGTATAAATGGGCTATCCACTGCTATTAAGCATATGGGAGGTGATTTTGCTGAAAATATACTGACAACCACCAGTAATCCCTTTATAGCATTATTCATTGGAATTCTTTCAACAACAATATTCCAAAGCTCATCAACCACCACCTCTCTTATTGTGGGAATGGTTAGTGGTGGGGCTCTTAATTTGGCCGGTGCAATTCCTATGATAATGGGTGCCAATATTGGTACTACAGTTACCAACATTATCGTTTCCATTGGTCATATTAATAGGGGGAATGAATTTAAACGTGCATTTGCTGCTGCAACAGTCCATGATTTTTTTAATGTATTTGCGGTACTGATATTATTCCCCATTGAAATAAAATTTAGACTTCTGGAAAAAACAGCTACGGGTTTTGGAAACTTGCTTTTTGGTTCAGTTAGTACAAATGCAGTGTTTAAAAGTCCAATTAAAACTGCCATTAAATGGGGAACTAATCAGCTTGAAGCCATTAGTTTTGACAGTAGCGTAATATTTATTATTATCAGCGTATTATTGACATTTGTGATGCTGTTTTCCATTGTGAAACTCTTACGGAGTCTGGTATTGGATAATGTTCAGCAATTTTTTGATCAGTTTATTTTTAAGACTGCAATCCATGGTATAGTATTTGGAATGCTTTTAACTATTATGGTTCAAAGTTCATCCATCACAACTTCCACAATTGTCCCTCTTGCCGGAGCGGGAGTTCTTACACTCAGGCAGGTATATCCATTTACTTTGGGTGCAAATATTGGAACGACAGTTACAGCAATTTTGGCTGCACTGACACTTAATGTGACAGCCTTGGTAGCTGCTTTTGCCCATTTATTTTTTAATCTATATGGAATATTAATTATTTATGCAAATCCATTATTCAGAGAAATTCCTTTAAAGCTGGCAAACTGGCTTTCTGGAGTAGCTATAAAAAATAAATTTATACCATTGATTTATTTAGTTTGTTTTTTCTTTCTATTACCATTCATTATAATAATACTAGGGAGGTAGCAAATATGTTTAAACAAATCTTTAATATGTTTAAATCCGACAGTTTATATGAACAGGCACTTGGCGAATGCCATGAAATGCTGGATATTGATCTCACGATGTTCAAAGCATCTATCGAATCACTGAGAAAATCAGATTCTGCTGATATAAATATTGATATATTTTCTATGGATAAAAAAATTAACGCATTTGAGCGGGATGTCCGCAGGAAAGTGATGACCCATCTGGCTGTTGGCGGCAAAGAGGATATAGGCTCCGGCCTGGTTCTAGTGAGCGTGGTAATTGATATTGAAAGAATTGGAGATTATACCAAGAATATTTATGACATGGCAGTACACCATCCGAAAAAGTTGAATGGGGGCAGCGTTGAAGATCGATTGGCTGAAATAGAAAAAATATCCTTTAAACTATTTGAAGATACTATTGATGCATTTAAGAATCAGGACATTGAAAAAGCCCGCGGACTAATGGGATATTACAAAGAGAATGTTTCTACTCAGAGTGATGCCATTACCAATGATGTTATTGCAGGAAAGATTGGTGATCTTGACATAGGAAACGCTTCTGCTGTAGGATTATATGCCCGCTATTTAAAACGAATTGCCGCTCATTCAAGAAACCTGATTTCAAGCGTTGTAAATCCATTTGAAAAAATTGGTTATCCAGAATAAATGTACAAATTTGTTTGGCTGTACCTCTCTGCATTTGGTATTATGTTTGCGGTATTATCTTGGTGTCAGGAATCGAACATAATTTCAAGGGATATTGGCTCAGGAAAAGGATTTTTAGCGTTATTATCAGGATCCGTTTTGTATTATTTCGTTGGCAGAAAAATTTAAACCATATACATAAAGGAGACGAACAATGAAACGAATGATTATCTTAATAGTTTGTATCTCATTAGGTGTTGCATCTGAGGGAAAGATTGGTGGAGTAACATATTTTGATTATACTAATGCAGAAGAAAAGTCAGCATTTAATTTCCAACGACAATATTTCATGTATGGAGTTAATGTGTCTGATGATGTGAACTTTAAAGTTATTTTTGATGTGGGCAGGACGAATAAAGAGGAAGAAGAAGATGCACGACTGGTCACATTTCTCAAAAAAGCCCAGATTGATTACAAAACATCCTATGGTAAACTCAGTTTGGGAATGATTGGAATGAATACCAACAATGTACAGGAAAAAAACTGGGGATATCGGTTCATTGAAAAATCAGCAATTGACAAATATGGATTTTCATCTACAGCCGATCTGGGGATTGGATTTTCAAGATCATTAACTGGCCAACTCAATATGAGCTTGCAGGTTGTCAATGGTGAAGGATATAAAAATCCCCAGAGCGATAAATATCACAAAATTGCATTCAATTCAACGTATGGTGAACGTAATTTGGTAAAAAATAGTGGTTTCAATGCAGGCGTGGTTTACACTGCCGAACCAACGGATGATAAGCCAAATACCATGATCAGTTTATTTGGTGGTTTTGCTGGTATGGGACTCCGTTTGGGAGGTCAATTTAATATGCTGACAAAAGGTGTAATAGAAAGCCAGGTCATCTCAGTAAGCTCTAATTATAGCGTGACAGACAAACTAGATGCATTTGTAAGATATGATATGTTTGATGATAACGATTCAGAAAATAAAAAGGGTAAAAATTATCTTATTACAGGCATAATATTAAATTGTGGCAGCGGATTATCAGTGGCACCAAACCTGAGAATGACATCTTATGAAGATAATTCAGATTCCGCGACTGAATACAAAATCAACTTTCAATTCAAGTTCTAATAGTATAAGCTGTTTACGTTCCTTGTATATCTGATTGATTAGGTATGATGTCATCTTTAATCTTCTGGCGAAGATTTATTATATATTCGTTAAATAATGCAACTCGTTCTTCTCTTAATTTAGTGGTTTTTGGTATTTTTGGATGTGGGAGATCATTTTTATCAAACCAAATCTTTACCGCTTCAAACTTTTCCTTGATAGATTGAAGGGCTTTATTTACAAAAATAAGTGTTCCTATTTCTTGTGTTTTTTTTTCAATATCTTTATCCAATAACTTGTCAAGCAAGTCTCTGGATTTATTCAACTTTTCTCTCAAATAGGACCATTCAACTTTTAACTGTATATAAATAAATTCAGCTTCCTTTTTGTCAGATGGATGAAATTGAATTTGATCGTTTTCAGCTCTAAATTGTGATTCAAAATCTTCCATGATACACTTTACATATTAAAAAAACTATATTTCCCAAATCCTAATTTCAATTCTTAGGTGCAACTTTTTGTTTGGTATAAACTCAAATTGATTTGATAAGGAAATTATTCAATCTGGTTACAAAAGTTGCAGGGTTTGGAAGTTTCACTCCCTCAATAAGCATCGCTTGTTCATAGAGCAACCAACAGAGATCTTCAAATGTCTTCGTTTTACCAAGAGCTTTCATTTTCTTTACAATTTTGTGTTCCGGGTTGATCTCTAAAATCGGCTTAACATCAGGCATTGTGGACTGACCCATAGTCTTGAACATCTCCTGCATTTTTGCCGTGGGATCGTTTTGGTCAGCTACAATACATGATGGTGATTCATTTAATCGTGAAGAAACCAAAACGTCTTTCACCTGGTCGCCTAGCACTTTCTTGATTTTTTTGACCAACGGTTTCAGGTCTTTTTTGTCTGATTTGGAATCTTCAGTTTTCAAATCATCGGCAGCATCACTATGGTGTACTGATTTAAACGGTTTTTCCTTGTACTTTTGGAGTGACGGAATAATAATCTCATCGAACGGATCATCCATGATCAGGACTTCTATGTCTTTGCCGTTGTACATTTCTAGTAATGGCGAATTTCTCAAAGACTCTTCGTTTTCTCCGGTAATATGATAAATAGACTTTTGATCTTCTTTCATTCTGTCTACATATTCTGCCAATGAGGTATAATCATCTGTTTTTGAGGATTTAAATTTCAATAATTCAAGGAGTGTGTCCCGATTTTCAAAATCCTGATAAGCACCTTCTTTCAATAATCTTCCATATTGTTCATAAAATTCAAGGTATTTGTCCTTTTTCTTTGTTAACGCTGTAAGCTCGGATAATATTTTCTTCACAGAGTTTGATTTTATTTTTGCTAGGATTCGATTCTTCTGTAAAATTTCCCGGCTTACGTTCAGCGGAAGATCTTCGGAGTCAATGATACCCCTCACAAACCTGAGATATGAGGGCATCAATTCTTTATCATCCTCTGTAATAAACACTCGTTTAACATACAGTTTTACTCCTGCCTGATGGTCTACCTGAAATAAATCAAACGGGGCAATTTTAGGAATATAAAAGAGAGTCGTGTAATCCAAAGTGCCCTCCGCCTGAGTGTGAATATGCATCATAGGATCTTCATGATCATGAGAAATGGTTTTATAAAATTCGTTGTAATCTTTTTTCTTTAGTTCGCTCTTTGGTCTTTTCCAAAAAGCAGAGGCAGCATTCACCTGATCAGTTTTCTTTTCTTTTCCTTTTACCTCTCCTTTTTTGTCATATTTCTCTTCTTCGTAGTGGAGAAAAATCGGAAACGGAATATGATTGGAATATTTCTTAATAATGTTTTGAATTTCCCAGCGATTTACAAATTCCTTTCCTTCATCATTCAGGTGTAATACGATATCGGTTCCAGCAGTTTTTCGAACAGAATTATCGATTGAATATCCGCTTTTGCCATCACTTGTCCAAATCCATGCTTCTTTCTCACCCGCTTTTCGGCTAATAACTTCTACCTTATCTGCTACCATAAAGCTGGAATAAAAACCAACTCCAAATTGACCGATTAAGCTTGAATCCTTTTTACTGTCTCCAGTCAGGTTTTCTAAAAATTGTTTTGTTCCTGATCGTGCAATTGTTCCAAGGTTTTTTGCAAGCCCATCTTTGTTCATACCGATTCCGCAATCAGAAACAGTTAGAAGCTTATTATCTTTATCTAGATAGGATATTTCAATTTTTGGATCATATTTTATTGATTTAAACTTATCATCTGTCAGGGTTAGATACTTCAATTTGTCAAGGGCGTCTGACGCGTTTGAAATGAGCTCCCTCAGAAAGATCTCTTTAGATGAATAAAGAGAATGAATAATGAGATGTAAAAGCTGGTTAACTTCTGTTTGAAATTTTCTTTTAGACATTTGTATTACCTTTATTTTTTTATAGGGGGGTTAATATAAAAAAAAAGAATAATACGATCGATTAAAACCGATAAAATATTTTCACAATGATGAGCCTTAACTATTTTTTTTCGCGCTAATATGAGAAAGGACCTAAATAATAGGTCATCTTTTTATCTGGTTTGTTTTATCTTCCAACTATCATTAAAATGTTTGAATCTTCATTAGAGGTTTATTTTGGATAGTATGTTAATATCTGTTATTGTTTTCCTGCTGGTATATGCTGCCATCACCTTTGAATTGGTTAACAAAGCTGTAGCAGCCTTTAGTGGCGTTTCTATATTAGTTCTATTAAATATTATATCGCCTCATATACCCAACTTATCAGAAAAACATTCCTCTTCACATTCAGATATACCTTATGCAATTATGCTCATAGATTATGAGACTATAATGCTTCTATTTGGAATGATGATTATTGTTAGTGTATTAAAACAATCTGGATTATTTACAGTTATTGCTATTAGAATTGCAGAGTTAACCAAGGGAAAACCAATAAAAATCTTAGTTTTGTTTTCTTTTGTAACTGCTATAATGTCTGCTTTTTTAGATAATGTTACAACAGTGTTAATTATTATCCCATTAATTATTGAACTGACTAAAGGTTTAGGATTAGATCCTAAAAAATATATATTAAGCCAAATAATGATTTCAAATATTGGAGGTGCTGCAACACTTATTGGCGACCCTCCAAATGTAATTATTGGATCTAAAGTAGGACTAACGTTTAATCAATTTTTAATTAATATGGGGCCTCCTGTAATAGTAATATTTTTTGTTGTACTTGTGTTTATTTGGTTCATAAATAGAGATGAGTTTAAAACTATTGATAATAATATTATTAAGCTATTTATAGTGAATTTACTTCTAGAAAAAATTCGTTATGAATTTGGACATGCGAAAATTGATAAGCCCTTGATTACTAAAGGTCTAATATTTTTAGCAATTACAATTTTATTATTTATAACACAAACAATTACACATTTACCTCCGGGAGTAGTTGCAATATCTATGGGAATATTCTTGGTTTTATATACTAGAAGTAATATTGAAAAAGTCTTAGAAGAAATTGAATGGACAACATTGATGTTTTTTGTCGGTTTATTTATTCTAGTTGGATCCCTAGAACATTATCACGTTATTAAATGGATTGCAGATAATGTTTTTAGCAATCTTGGTAATAATCCCTATGTAAATGTTTTGGTGGTTCAATGGGTTTCAGGAATTGTTTCAGGATTTTTAGATAATATTCCGTTTACTATAACAATGATTCCAATAATAGAGATTATAAATGAATCAAATCCATTGTTTCAAAACTTACTTTGGTGGGCATTAGCATTAGGAGCATGCTTAGGTGGAAATATTACCATAATTGGTGCTTCTGCAAATATCATATCTATTGGAATTGCAAAAAAAGCTGGGATTAATATTTCTTTTATAGAGTTTATGAAAGTAGGAGCTATTATTTCTATCATTTCTCTATTAATTGCATCTATTTACTTAATTATACGTATAAATATAATGCTATAATAAAAAGCTATGAATGATGATCAAATAATAATCAATAAACTTTTTCGTGATTTAGTAAAAGTCTATTCATCTTCCAAAACCAGTATTATTTCTATCCTGGCCATCATTGATGCGCTGGATCATTTGGAATGCAGTTATGATGAATTAAAGGACCAGATACGTATATTGAGCGATCAAATTAAAAATACTCAGCCAAGAATGTTTCCCC
>CAJWIT010000006.1 GCA_913041945.1 uncultured Fidelibacterota bacterium | reverse complement strand
GGCAGGGGAAAGAGTTCCCAGTCCAGGAAGTATATCGTGGTATTTCTCATGAAATTACCCTATTGAAAAAAGTCAGATTGGAAATTGCGGTAAACGATGAATTCGTAGAGCCTGCGGTCGAGGCAATAACAAAAGTAGCTAAAAAAGACGGTGATAAAGGTCGGGGGAAAATCTTTATCTTGCCCATTGAAGAGTGTGTTCGTATACGGACAGGTGAAACGGGTTCGGTGGCAATTGGATAAAAAAATTCCCTAAAATATTAACCATTTGTCAGTAAGCCTGACGCGTTTTAGTTTTTCACCTGTGTTACTAAAACTATTCATCTTTCCTAATCTGCTACAATCTGAATTCAACTACCAGAGGTAGATAATGTGCGGCCGTAAAACACTCACCAAAGGAAAAATTGAGATTATAGAAGAGCTGTTTGTGGATGAATGGGAAAACGATTTTGACTGGAAGCCCAGTTATAATATTGCGCCAACACAGATGTCGCCGGTCCTTCTGAACGATGGAAAACGGAAGGTCAAGCCTATGTGCTGGGGGCTGGTGCCCTCGTGGGCAAAGGATAAAACCATTGGTGCTAAAATGATCAATGCCCGGTCAGAAACGCTAGGAGAAAAGCCTTCCTTTCAGTCGCTGATTTATCAGAAAAGGTGTATAGTCATTAGCGATGGATATTTCGAGTGGAAACGGGAGGGTAGGAAAAAAATCCCCTACTACATCCGCGACCCTAACAGCAAGCTCCTGCCAATGGCCGGATTGTGGGATGAATGGGTTGACAAACAAGAGAAAAGGTGGCTTACTTATGCTGTGATTACTACCGATCCATCCAATCAAATAAACCATATTCATAATCGAATGCCGGCAATCCTAGACAAACTAGAAATGGACTTATGGATAAATTTTGACTGCCCGCCTAACGAAGCATTGACATGTCTCAAGCCTTATGAGAAGCTCCTGGAATTGTATCCGGTATCAACATTTGTAAATTCACCTGCCAACAATTCAAAACAATGCATCTTGCCAATTGAAAATCTTAATACTTTAACTATGTTCTAAAATATTAATTTTCTGGTAAAGTAATAAAAATTGTAGTAATATTTACCAAATAGCGCTGATTAAGCAACGTTTTAACAGCGACTGAAAATAAAATTAAAAGAACAAAGAAGGACTTGATCCATGGGACAGGTACCTGAAAACAAAACAAAATATCCCTACCTTATTGTAGGAAATGGGAATCTGGCTTCTCATTTCCATCATTATTTCAATCTTCTTGGAATACCCCATCATCACTGGTGGCGCCAATCCTCTGGCCCTTTTCAGTCTCTTCTTGAAAAATCAGAGAGGGTTCTTGTGTTAATCAGTGATAACGCCATTTCCTCATTTATCCAAGACAATAGATCGGCTGATGATGCCAGAATATGGATTCACTGCTCGGGGATCCTGTCTCTTCCGTCAGTTGAAAGTGCCCATCCGCTTCTTTCGTTTTCTGATCATCTTTACAAATTGGAAATGTATAAAAAGATCCCCTTTGTTGTGGAAAAATCCAGCCGTTCTTTTGAAGAAATCTTTCCCGGGATTAACAACCCCCACTGCACCATTCCTTCCGACCTGAAACCACTCTACCATGCCTGGTGTGTTATGAGCGGAAACTTTTCTACAATTTTATGGGAAAAATTTGTTTCTTTCTTGGAAGAATATCTTCATCAGCCACGGTCTTTTGCTTACCCATATTATGAGAGTATTGGCCAAAACTTAACATCTGCAAAAAAGCCATTGACAGGACCGTTTGCAAGAAAAGATTTCTCAACTATTGAAAAACACTTGAAGGCGCTTTCAAACGAACCGTTCTTGGAAATTTACCAGGCATTCAACAATATTTTTAATAACAGTTAACAACTACCGCAATATGGCTGTTCAATCTATTCAAAGATTCCAAAAACTAAAGGCAGAAAACAAAAAAATCTGTTTTATTACCTGTTATGATTTCACATCCGCAAAAATAATCAGCGGATCAAATATTGATTCCATTTTGGTAGGAGACAGCGCTGCTATGGTCTGCCATGGATATAGTACTACCATTCAAGCTACTACAGAAATGATGGCAGTTCATGTGGCGGCAGTGCGCAGGGGTGCACCAGATTATTTTATAACAGCTGATATGCCCTTTTTGGCTCATCGCAAAGGGCTAAAAGAAACTATGGCCACCGTAGATAGACTGATGAAGTCCGGTGCCAGTGCGGTGAAAATTGAGGGTGCAAAAGGACATCTGGATATCATTTCCCATATCATTGAGTCGGGGGTGCCTGTTATGGGACACCTAGGACTTACCCCCCAGTCCGTTCATCAGTTTGGTGGACACAAACTACAGGGAAATAAAAAAGAAACGGCTGAACAAATATTGATGGATGCTCATAGTTTACAGTCTGCCGGAGTGTTTTCGCTTGTCTTAGAGATGGTTCCCGGTAGTCTTGCAAAAAAAATTACAAATGAACTTCACATCCCTACAATCGGGATCGGAGCAGGCCCACACACATCTGGACAAATACTGGTATGGCAGGATCTCTTGGGGATGGATGATGAATTCAGCCCGAAATTCCTAAGGAAATATCTTCAAGGCCAGACGCTGATCACAGACGCGCTAAATCAATATTGCGATAATGTGCGCAGGAAACATTTCCCAGGCAAGGAGGAGAGTTTTTAATGCTAAAAACTATTTCCTCTGTATCTGAATGGCGCAAAATCATGCGCACACCTCCTGGCTTCACCGGGAAAACAGTCGGTTTTATTCCAACTATGGGTGCCTTACACAAGGGGCATATGTCCCTTGTTAGCCGCTGTATGAAAGAAAACGACATTTCCGTTGTGAGTGTTTTTATAAACCCCACACAATTCAACAATTCTGACGATTTTTCTGCTTATCCTAAAACACTAAGAAAAGATCGGGGCTTGTTGCAAAAGGCAGGTGTTCAGTATCTTTTTCTCCCTGCTTATGAGGAACTTTATTCTGATGATTATTTGTATAAAATTATTGAAACAGATTTCAGCAAAAAACTGTGCGGAACCCACAGGCCGGGCCATTTCGATGGCGTTCTGACAATTGTAATGAAACTCCTAAATATTATAAAGCCGGGGCGGGCTTATTTTGGGGAAAAAGATTACCAACAATATGTTCTCATTAAAAACATGACAAAGGCAATGTTTATTAACACAGAAATCATTCCATGTGATACTGTCCGGGAAAACAGTGGGCTGGCCTACAGTTCCCGGAACAGCCTCTTAGGGTCGGATAATAAAAAAATTGCAGCAGAATTCCATCGCACACTAAGACAGAATATTTCCACAAAAGAAGTAAAAAGAAAACTAGAAAATTTTGGATTCAAAGTAGACTACATTAAAGATATAAACAAACGAAGGTTCGGAGCTGCTTATCTGGGGAAGGTCAGGTTGATTGACAATGTCAAACAATAAAATCCTTCTGAAAATCTCGGGCTCCATTGCAGCCTATAAAATTGGTGTTCTCATTTCAAAGCTGATACAGAATGGTTTCGAGGTTCAGACTGTTGCCACAAAAAGTGCACTACAATTTATCGGACCTGCAACCCTAGAGGGGCTCACTGGAAAACCCGTTTATTCAGATATGTTCGAATCAGGGCAAATGATGGATCATATCAATCTTGCCAAATGGGCAGATATAACCCTCTTAGCTCCGGCTACAGCCAACACAATCAATCGGCTGGCGGCTGGCATGGGAGACAGCCTTGTCACAGCTCTTTTCCTTGCTCATGACTGGACAAAACCATATCTAATTGCACCTGCTATGAACACCAAAATGCTTCGTCACCCAGCAACAAAATGTTCATTCAAAACTCTCCGAAGGTGGGGTGTTCACGTTCTCTCCACTGCATCAGGGTCTCTTGCTTGTGGAGACAGTGGAGATGGCAAAATGTTGGAACCAGAAATCATATACAAGAAACTGATAAACCAGCTTCATTGTCCAGCAGTTAATTCTTTGTCTGTCCTAATTACTTATGGGGGAACTCAAGAATCCATTGACGGAGTCCGACATTTGACAAATATGAGCACTGGTAAAACTGGAATAAAATTAGCACAATATTTTATCCAGAGGGGCCACGCTGTAACCTGCCTTCACGCTTCGGGAATCGCCTGCCCAGGGGGTACCAAGGAGACAATATCATTTGCTAATTTCTCTGGCTTAGATAAAAAAATCAACGACATAATAAATTCTAATACATTTGATGCCATCATCCATGCTGCCGCAGTAAGCGACTACTCTCCTGTGGCTATGGACATAAACGGACAACAATTCCATTTGCCCCTTCCAGAAAAACTACCATCATCAAATTCAGCAATTCTTAAACTTGAAGCAAACCCAAAGCTGGTGGATAAATTTAAATCTCATCCGAAAGCTCAGAAGGCTGTCCTGGTAGCTTTCAAGCTTACTTACAATGATAACAAAAAAGACAAAAACAGTGCCGTACATAAATTATTTGATCATTCAAAAGCAGATATTGTTGTTCTAAATGATTTTTCCACACGCAAAAATTCAGAGCAAAAACACTTTCAGCTTTTTTCCCAAAAATCCTCATTGGGAATTGTCGATACCGCTGAAGAACTGGCAGAAAAACTTGAGGACATTCTTCTTGCCCAACTAGAGAAAAAAACATTATGATTTTATGTCTTGATATTGGCAATACTCACATCCACGGCGGGGTGTTTGAGGAAAATAAACTAATTCTTCAATTCAGAAAAACGACGAGACCTCTCGCATCATCCGATGAATACGGCTTGTTTTTAAGGGGTGTATTAAAGGAAAACGGACTCAGTTCAGAGTCTATAATAATGATCTCCATGTGTTCTGTTGTTCCTGATGCTATATATTCTATTCGCAGCGCCTGTATTAAATATTTTAACATCAGCCCATTTCAACTTCAGGCCGGCACGCGGACAGGCTTGAAAATTAAGTATAATAATCCACAAGATGTTGGAGCTGACCGAATAGCAAATGCTATTGCAGGAATAGAATTATATCCAAATAAAAATTTTATTATAATAGACTTCGGAACCGCTACCACCTTTTGTATCGTTTCAAAAAAGAAAGAATACCTTGGGGGCATCATTCTTCCTGGATTGCGAATCTCTATGGAGGTCCTCGAAAAGAAGACAGCCAAACTAAAAGCTGTTGAAATTAAAGCTTGTGACCATGTGGTAGGGAAAACAACCCCCGAAAGTATTCAATCTGGGCTTTATTTTGGACATATAGGAATTATAAATGAATTAAAAGACCGAATTGTCAAAGAGGAATTTCAGGGGGATGTTCCTTTTTCCATTGGAACCGGCGGCTTTTCGAGTCTTTTTGAAGACACAAACTTATTGGACGTTATAGTTCCTGATCTGGCTCTCCAAGGACTTTACAAAGCATTAAAGCTTAATTCATAACAAAAGGCCAACCATGCAATTAACATTATTGAAATCAAAAATCCATCGGGCAACTGTGACCGATGCAGATCTGCATTATGAGGGGTCTGTTTCCATAGATCCGGATCTTATTTCTGCCGCAGGGCTACAACTGTTTGAAAAGGTAGACATTTATAACATTAACACCGGAGAGCGTATCTCTACCTATGTTATCAAGGGGAATCGTCCGGGAGAGGTTGGTGTAAATGGTGCTGCCGCACGACGAACTCAGCCAGGGGATTTAATTATTATTGCCAGCTATGTATTCTGTTCTGAGGAAGAAGCAGAGGGGCATCAACCAATGTTAGTTTTTGTTGATAAAAAAAATCAAATCCAATCTGTTAAAAATCTAAAATCCTAATCTAGCTATCCTTTGTTTAATCGAAGAAGATAAACAGGTTCCTCACGCCTGTTGCGAGTGCTTAATATCATCATATGTATTAAGCATCTGTATTGCGGCGCGTGCAAACTCTGCGCCTTTGTTCTTTTTTTGTATACTCGCCCTTTCAATTGCCTGAGACACATCATAGGTAGTTAACACTCCGTTAATTATAGGAATTTCATGTTGAATGGATAGTTGTGAAATCAAACGAGATGAGTTTTTAGCAACCGTTTCAAAATGAGCTGTTTCCCCTTTAATCACAGCACCTAAAGCAATAATAACCTCCGGAGCATTATATTTTATTATCATATTGATTGTACCTGGTATCTCTAGTGCACCTGATACCTTTATTACCATTATATTTTCTTTATAGATAGAATGCTGTTCTAATGTCTCCAGCGTTCCCTTTAGGAGTTCCTGGGTGATTTTCTTATTAAAATCACTCACGATAATTGCAATTTTATTTTTCTCTTTCTTCAGCATCTTCACTACTAATAAAATGACCAAGCTTGTGTTTTTTTGTAAACAAGTATTTTTTGTTTTCCGCTGTTGGGATTGTCTCAATGGACTCTCTTCCAATAATTTCCAAATTATATCCCTCAAGCCCTACCAACTTTTTAGGATTATTTGTAAGCAGTTTCATTCGCCTCACATTACACTCTCTTAATATTTGCGCTCCAATACCATATTCTCTCAAATCTGCAGGAAAACCCAGTTTATGATTGGCCTCAACAGTGTCCAGCCCTTCGTCCTGCAATTGATATGCAAAAAGCTTGTTTTTTAAACCAATTCCCCTTCCTTCCTGTCTTAGATATATAAAAACACCCTTTTTTGACTCCTCAATTTTTCTTAAAGAAATTTCCAGCTGTTCACCGCAATCACATCGTTTTGAAGAAAAAATATCACCTGTAATACATTGAGAATGAACCCTAACTAAAACCTCATCATTAATATCTATATCTCCTTTTATTAAAGCAATGTGGTGATCTCGATAAATCATATCTTCAAATAACCTAATTTTAAAATCACCAAATTTACTTGGCAAAGGTACAGTCACAATTTCTTTTATAAGCTTATCATGCCTTCTTCTATATTCTATCAGGTCTGCAATACTTATTAATGATAAGCCGTGCTCTTTTGCAATTTCTCTAAGCCTTTTTGGTCTGGCCATTGAGCCATCTTCATCAACAATTTCTACCAAGAGTGCTGCAGGGACCAAACCAGCCAGGCGTGTAAGGTCCAGACATGCTTCGGTATGGCCGGCCCTTCTTAAAACACCGCCTTTTTCTCCTACAAGAGGGAAGAGATGTCCCGGCCTTGCAAGATCTGTTGGTTTAGAATTTTCATCAAGAATAACTTGAACTGTCTGCCATCTATCTTTGGCAGATATTCCCGTTGTCACATTAGAAAGTGCATCCACACTAACTGTAAACTTTGTCTCATGCAGAGAAGTGTTCGTGGACACCATGGGGCTTAAATGAAGTCTGTTGGCGATCGTATTGTCAATTGGCATACAAATAAGGCCCCTCCCATGTTTCATCATAAAATTAATGTCTTCAGGTGTTGCTTTTTCAGCAGCTACAAAAAAATCCCCCTCGTTTTCCCTTTCCTTGTCATCAGATACAATGATCATTTTCCCGGCGCGGAATTCTTCAATTGCCTCTAATGTTTTTTTAAAATTAGACATTTGACTGTTGATAGAGCAGGCTTTCTACATATTTACCTATGATATCTGTTTCTATGTTCACCGTATCGGATTTATCTTTAATCCCAAGCGTGGTTTGGTCTAATGTATGGGGAATAAGTGCCACTTTGATAATGTTTTCTGATATGGATGCGATCGTAAGAGAAATCCCATCTAATGCAATGGATCCTTTCGGGATACAATACTTCATCCATTGTGAATCCAGACGAACTGTAATCATGGCACCGTCTCCGTCTTTTTTCTTTTCAAGGATAACTCCAATAGTTTCAATATGCCCCTGGAGGATATGCCCGCCTAGCCTGGTAGATAATTTCAGAGCCCGCTCCAAATTCACCTGGGAACCCATCTTTAGTTCGCCCAGATTCGACCTGTCAAGTGTTTCATGAACCAGATTCAAACAGAAGCTGTCTTTATCACAAAAAACAACCGTTAAGCAAACACCATTAACTGAAATGCTTTCGCCTATCTTTAACTCATCAAGAACCTGCCGGGCGGCTATCATAAACCGTTTGCCCGTTGAAGTGTCTTCTGCCTCCTTCAGCGTGCCCAGTTCTTCTACAATTCCTGTAAACATTTTTCTTTCCTTTTTTCTGCTACAATCAGATGGTCAGAACCCAGGGCGTGGTCTTTCCTGATCTTCCAGTTGGAAGATATCTGAATAGGGTTCTTCAGTTCTGCGTTTTCTAAATTATCAGGTGCGGTATATACATAAACCTCATCGATCAAATCTGCCTGTTTAAAAGAATTTATCAGTTTGTGTCCCCCCTCTATAAGTAGAGATGTGATGCCCTCTTTCCCCAGTGTTTGTAAAATATGTTCTGGGGATAAATAGCCGTTTTCTTTCCTGGTAGATATATATTTACAGAATGTTGTCTGCTTCTGTTCAAATTTCTCCTCAGAACAGAGAATAATAGTCTCTGCTTCCCCGTCCTGAAATAAATATAATGTCATGGGGAGAGTGCAATTAGTGTCAGCCACAATTCGTTTGGGATTCCGCCCAGTAGCTTTTCTTGCCGTCAGCTTTGGATTATCAACCAGAGCCGTTTGCCGTCCTACCATGATGGCATCTACCTGTGTCCGTAATTGGTGGGCATGTTTTTGGGATTTCTCCCCTGTGAGCCAGACGGACTTTTCCGAATCAATCCCCATATATCCATTTGCAGATTGTGCAATCTTTGCAGACACCCAGGGTGTTCCTGTGGTAATCCATTTAGTAAATGCCTTGTTCTGATGCTGTGCTTTTTTGTGGAGGATACCCGTGTGTACTGGAATCCCTGCATTTTTCAACTCGTTTACTCCCTTGCCATTCACAAGGGGATTTGGGTCCAGCATAGCAATATATACCTTCTGGATATCTTTGTCTATCAGCGCCTTGGTGCAGGGGGGTGTTTTCCCGGTTATACAACAGGGCTCCAGCGTGATATATGCAGTAGAGCCCGATGGGTCTTTTTTTGAATTGCGGATGGCTATAATTTCTGCATGAGGCCCGCCAAACTTCTCATGATATCCTTCACCTATTATACTACCATCTTTTACCAACACACACCCCACCATAGGATTTGGAGATACATAACCTTTCCCTAGTTCCGCTAGCTTCAATGCTCTTGTCATAAATTTTTTATCATCTGTTAAAAACATATGTACAATTTTAATAACAAACTTGGTTCATAATATTCTTCATCAAAACTAATCTTTTTGACGGTCTTTAGACCGCTCTTTACTTGCCCTATAAAGAAGATTTTTCTCATCTTCTGACAGGTTATCATATCCAACTTCATTAATCCGATCCAATACTCGGTCCACTTCCCGTTGCGCTTTCCGTCGCCTGACCTGCTTTTTTTCATCTATCCAGTATCCAATGTTACCTACGCTCTTTCGAAATATAAAAGACAAGCTGTGCCAGCGTCTGTTTGACTTCAGATATACATACCCGATAATCATACCCGAGAGATGTGTTAGGTGACTTATGTCTGATCCTGCCCCCATAGATGAAAAGAATGCAATAGCACCAATAAAGAGTACAAACCATTTTACTTTTATGGGAACTACAAAGTAAAGATAAACGGTTCTGTTTGGAAACATGAGGCCGTAAGCCATGAGAATTCCATACACAGCACCGCTGGCACCAATAAGAACCACAGGATGTTGTGCACCTATGTTAAATAATAACCAAGCAAGTCCAGATCCAACCCCAGTAATAAAATAATATTTTAAAAACTCCTTTTTTCCCCATATCATTTCCATTTCTGAACCAAACATCCATAACACCAGCATATTAATAGCAACATGCCAAAATCCTCCGTGAATAAAAATATACGTAAACGGCTGCCAAACCATGGGCCAAATTGTTGATGGTGACAAACCAAATATTCCTGCAAGATCCACCTGGTCCTGTGCAATTATCCTAAAGACAAAAAGGAGTAAATTGATTCCAATCAGTACCTTAATTGCATCGGTAAAATACCGGGGTTTCCATGAAAACTGTCCGTGTTGTGATTGAAGTTGATACCGCATATCAATTCTCGTAAGACAACTGTTTCTGTTTCAATCGGTTCCGAAAATTTAACAGGGGTGTCATGACGCTTGGGGGGGCTTCCGGCACTTTTAGTTGAGGCTTTTTATAAATACGTGTGCTCAGTCCTTCTGTTTTTAAAAAACAGTGTGCTGCATTTACAAAGAGATCCAGGGGAAAAATCCCTTTGATCTTTTTTAACCCAATTTCATTTAAACCGTCCCTGATAATCGTGCTGCAACTCCGAGTAAACAGGTTAAAATCAGGATATTTTTCTGAGTCCTTTGGGTTTGGCTTTGTAGAGTGAATAACATCCAGCTCCCGACAATATACCTGTGAAAGGCGATTGGTATCAAGTCCTTCAACCCGCACTACATGAATAGTGCGCATAAAATTCCGGCCAAATTTATCATAGTAAGCCCGCCCATCCTCCAAAATCTCAAATGCACTGTTATTGGGGGATGGAGCAAACTCTCCAACCGCAGGACGAAAAAAATATTCCTCTGCAGATATAATCTCATTTTCATTCAATAAGTGAGAATAATTGAAAATTTGCCCATTTACATTAATAGCATTATGCCCCAGGCTGGAAGCCCAGTACTTTACTAATCGCTCATTATAATAAAGCTCTACAAAGGGGGTCTCTGTCTCTGGAACATTAGGCCAAATGATAACAATTGGAAGGTTTTCCTTATAGTCTCTTTGTGGAAGAATCCGGCCACAAACTGGTTGATCTTTCCAGTGATCTAGATATCCGCTCCATATTTTTTCATTTTCAAAATAAACTTCCCCATTCTCTCCAAGTAAAAAAGTTTTTTCTCCTTCCCGAGATAATATCCCCTTATAAGTTTTATTCTTCTCCGTCATACAAGAATTTGTTTCAAAACCTCAAATGACTTCAGCTTATTTAATCCATCAAAATGATATTTTAAATAGGTGGTTAAATAATCACTAATCACAGCTCTATCCTTTTTAGTAATTGGAATTTCTTTTAATGAATCGGGATCATTGTTCTGAAGTCCATTCAGTAATTCCCGGCTGTTTGGGCCTCCAAATGGATTAGGAAGAGTAAGGCCTGAAAAGTCCCTTTTCTCAAAGTCTGGTTTAAAACCTAAGAGGGATAATAATCTTAATTCAAAATGCCAAAACACCAGGTTAAGCCTATCGTTTCTACTATCAAACATCCGGATCACGCTCACCAGTTCATCAAAGAGCTCCTTATGTGGATCGCGGTCTATAACTGTTTTATCAGTCAGTTCTATCACGGAAAGCACATAGACAATCTTTTTTAGATCATTCTGAAGATGTGGCCATGTTTGGACAAAAGAAGCCTTTGAAACAGTTTGAATTTCCCTTGTTTCTTTAAAATAAAAAACTAAATCAACATAACTAGCAGGTTGAAAATATGCGGATTTTTGCAGATTTTTTTTCTTTGCTCCATGAATAATAACACTAATTTTTCCCATTTCCCTCGTAAGGCATCTTGCAATTATACTTGTATTACTATAGGAAAAACTTTTAAGAACAATGGCCTGAGAATGAATAATCATTATGCTTCAGTGTTTATACATAAAACCAAAGCCGATAAATTTGAGGGAGTTTTATCGTCTTTGGTTAAATAAATAATAGATAGTATTAATACGCTTTCCCATAGATAACAACATGTTTTGCAGGGTTCCCAGAATAAACACACTTCATTCCACTTAAATCTTCATTGTTTAAAATACAGCGGATTGTTGCATTCGTATCTTCTTTTATCTTCATTTCTGTCTTTTGTGTCCCATCCCATCCACAACGAATAAAACCACCCTTATTTTTGATAGTGTCCCTAAAATTACTATACGACGACACCTCATGGGTGTTCTTTTCTCTAAATGCCAACGCCTGTTCAAATAATCCTTTCTGAATTTCTTCAAGTAACCTGGGGGCTTGTTCTGTTATCATGTTTTTTTCAAGGATTATCTTTTCGCCTGTATCACGGCGAACAAGAACTGCTTGTCCGCTTTCGATATCTCTTGGCCCCACCTCAAGCCGGAGAGGGACGCCTTTCATCTCCCATTCATTAAATTTAAATCCTGGAGAATTATCGCTCCAGTCTTCATATATACGAATTCCTCCTTTTCTCATTTCATCCAAAACAGGAGAAATAAATTCTCGTACTTTCAGGTGCCCATTCTCATTTTTGGCAATAGGAACCATTACAACCTGGTGCGGAGCAATCTTCGGCGGCAGGCGTAAACCCTTGTCATCACCATGGGCCATAATTACCGCCCCAACAAGACGAGTGCTCACACCCCAGCTGGTAGCATAAACCAGCTCTTCCTGATTATCTTTATTTTGGAAAGTAACATCGAAAGCACGGGCAAAATTTTGTCCCAAGTTATGGGATGTCCCGGCTTGAAGCGCCCGTTTATCACCCATCATAGCTTCAATACAATATGTTTTGTCTGCACCGGCAAATTTCTCAGATTCAGTTTTTAAACCTGTAATAACAGGTATTGCCATAAAATCTTCTGCTAGCTGACGGTAGAGTTCCAATATGTCCAGTGTTTCCTTTTG
This sequence comes from uncultured Fidelibacterota bacterium, assembly GCA_913041945.1. Lineage (GTDB taxonomy): Bacteria > Fidelibacterota > Marinisomatia > Marinisomatales > UBA8229 > UBA8229. The sequence continues at coordinate 46,572 of CAJWIT010000006.1, read as the reverse complement.
GGCCCCTTCAGCCGTAGCATGAGCCGTATGGCCTTCCTGCCATAAGAATTCTGAGGTACGAAGGAATAACCTTGTCCGCATTTCCCAGCGAACCACGTTGGCCCATTGGTTAATGAGAATGGGAAGATCGCGATAGGATTGAATCCATTTTTTGTACATGGACCATATCACCGTTTCTGATGTAGGCCGCACAATGATTTCCTCCGCCAATTTAGATTCTGGATCTACCACAAGACCATGCTCGTCATCAGCCTTAAGCCGCGTGTGGGTTACTACAGCACACTCCTTAGCAAACCCTTCCACGTGCTCCGCTTCCCGTGCCAAAAAGGATTTTGGAATAAAAAGCGGGAAATAGGCATTCACATGACCTGTGGCTTTGATCATTTTATCGAATGATTCTTTGATATTATCCCACAGCTGGAAACCATAGGGCCTGATGACCATGGTGCCTTTCACCGGGCCGTAATCTGCAAGCTCCGACTGTCTCACTACATCTGTATACCAAGAAGAATAATCCTTGCTCTGCGGTGTAATGCCCTTAGACATAATCTTTCCTTATTAACAATTTGACCTGCTTGATTTTTCTGTTACAATTTGAATAAATACTCAAACAGAAATTACCGGGGCTAAACGGGGCATTCAATAAAAACGTTTTGGGACCTTCCCTGTTTTTTATTCTAATGATTTCCCCTATTTTCTTTCAAGAATTACCAGAAATATATAGAGTATTACCCAGCTTAAAATAGGATTTTATGAAAACATCCCTACAAAAATCGACCCGATTTATCAACTGTACTATCAGCGGAATCCCAAAAGCGAATGCTATCCTTTGTAATGAAGGAGCAATCAAAACTATTGGTCTTTCCAATGAAATAGTCGGTGATAAAACGATTGATTTAAGGGGTGGTGTTGTTTATCCCGGCTTTACAGATTCACATCTCCATCTCCTTGGGCTTGGAATGTCCCTGGAAACACTGAATTTAGCTAACATTACCAGTCCGGAGAAAATCATTGAAAAAATAGTTAAGAAATTAAAAAGCATTAATGAAGGACAGTGGCTTCAGGGATGGGGGTGGGACCAGAATAATTGGCGAGACACTGGGTATCCCACCAAAAAAATGCTTGATGCTGTCTCTCCAAAAAGTCCTGTTTACCTTAAGCGAATAGATGGCCATGCCGCCTGGGTTAATTCTAGGGCATTAATAATTGCCAATATTACAAAGAAGACTCAGGATCCAAATGGAGGGAAAATACTTCGAGATAATTATGGAGCACCAACTGGAATGTTAATTGACAGCGCAATGGAATTGGTCCGACAATTTATCCCTAAATACTCCAAAACAGACAAAAAAAGAATGGTGCTCAAGGCCGTTTCTCAGCTGAACAGTTTGGGCATTACATTTGTTCACGATGCTGGAACTGATTTTGAAACAATTGAAATTCTCAAAAATCTTATTTCAGAAAAACAACTTAATATTTGTATTTACGCCATGTTAACTAATAACCATGAGGTGTACGACAATTACCTAAAATCAGGACCCTTTTTCGATAATAAGGGTTATCTCACTGTAAGGACAATAAAACTATTTCTGGATGGCGCTCTTGGCTCAAGGGGCGCCGCTCTCCTTCGCCCTTACTATGATGATCCTGAGAATATGGGGCTCATATTACTTGACATACAAAAAACTATTGATAAAGTTAAAAAATTTAATAGTGCTGGATTTCAGGTCAGTATTCATTGTATTGGCGATCGGGCTAATCGAATCGGTCTCAATGTTTTGGAGGCCGCTGGAGAGCGAAAATTACGTAATCGCATTGAACATGCTCAAATTATTCATCCAAATGATATTACACGTTTCGCTGATATTGGGGTTATCCCTTCCATGCAAGCGATCCACTGCACCAGCGATATGTATTGGATCAATAAACGATTAGGGGCAGATCGTTTAAATGAAGTGTGTAATTGGCAGTCTCTTCTCACGGCAGGAACCATTATTGCTGGTGGTTCTGATGCCCCGGTTGAATCTCCAGATCCTCTGTCCGGGATTTACGCTGCCGTCACACGGAAGGACAAAGCCGGGGAGCCAGCGGATGGTTGGCAGGGTCATGAGAGACTCACCAGAGAACAGGCACTCCTTATGTACACTCAATGGCCTGCTTATGCTTCTTTTCTGGAAAATAAAAGAGGAAAAATTAAGCCCGGATTTCAGGCAAACTTTACTGTTCTTTCAAAAAATCTAATGTCTGTTCTGCCAGAAGATATCTTAAAAACAAAAGTGCTGTTCACAATTGTTAATGGAAAGGTAGTTTACGCTGAATGATAACAAAGACTGAAATAAAAAAAATTCATTCTCTTTCAAAGAAAAAATACCGTAAACAATTTGAGAAATTTATTATAGAGGGTATACATCCCATTACTGAGGCTATAAAAAGTGCAACACCAAATCTGAAAATCTATATGACGGATTCATTTTTACAGCATCCCAAACACATCCGTTTTCTACAAAGCCTTCAAAACACAAACTACATTTTGACAACTGTTCAAGACTCAATAATGAAAAAACTTTCAGATGCGGTAACCCCTCCGGGTATTATTGCCACCTGTTCATTGCCAAAACAAGACTCTCCCGATTTTTCAAAAAGATTGAATTGGATCTATTTAGATCGCATCCGCGATCCAGGAAATCTAGGCACCCTTCTCAGAACCTCTGCGTGGTTTCATGTAACCCATGTCGCTTTATCACCCCGCTGTATTGATCCGTACAACCCAAAAGTTGTTCGCTCCGGCATGGGAGCACATTTTCACCTTTCTATTTATAACAATATAGATTTATCTGAATATAAAACACACAAATTTACTATCATTGGAGCAGACAAAAAGGGTACTCCTCTTAGCAACACAGCGCTCTCAGGCTCAGTGCCCTGGGTATTGGTACTTGGAAACGAAGTACATGGCATTTCATTGAAAAATATTCCACTGCTGGACTGCGCTGTTTCAATTCCAAGAGTTGGGAAGGGAGATTCTCTAAATGTGGCAATAGTTGGTGGAATTTTACTTCACCAAATGACTTCTTTTTTTAAAAAAAACGAGGAAACCTAACTTCTTTCCTTTTTCTAATAAAAAACGTAATTTTATGTGCTATGAAAAATAAGGAACCAGATCAATATGAACCAGACCCTTACTGTCAAAAATGCTTTCGGCATTGTGCTTGTCTCTATCCTGGTCGCGATTCTAGCCGGGTCGGTTCCCTTTTTCTTTAGCACTACGTTTTTACCTGAAGAAAACACACGCACAACTTCCCTTCTGTCTCTTTTCTTTGGACAGACATTTATGATTGTTCCTCTCCTGCTTTTTCTCCATTTAAAAAAAGAACCATTAGCAGAAAGGCTCCGTCTTCATCCAGTATCAACAACTGTTCTTTCTGCGACTACACTTTTGTCTGTAGGCATAGTGATAATTTCAGATGAAATTGATCGTCTGACAAATCTGTTATTGCCTCAACCTGACTATTTTAATCAACTGGAAAATATGCTAAGGTTTGACTCTGTTTTATCGGTGTTTTTTCTCCTGTCCACAATTTCAATTCTTGCGCCGCTTGGTGAGGAGCTTCTTTTTCGTGGTTTTCTCCAAAAAATTTTGGAAGAATCATGGAAAGATATCACAAAAGCTGTTCTAATAACCAGCGTATTCTTTGCCTTCATACATATGAATCCATACTGGATAATTCAGATATATCTCATGGGCATTCTCTTGGGATATCTTGCCTGGCGAACGGGATCTATTATTCCCGGTTTTATTCTTCATGGATTAAACAACACCTTTGCCCTATTCCTAAACAATACTACATCATCAATAGAACACATTTACTCCTGGAATGGTCACGTTACTCCCCTGCTGTTGGTGATAGCAGTAGGGTTAATTATTTTTGGTTTTAAACGTTTACACACTCATTTGGAGATTCTATCATGAAAAAAGAAATGTTCAGCCATGAAATTTCTGTTCTCAGGAACACTTTTCGACGGTTGCTTCGCAGGCACGCTCACACAAATCTGACAAAAATTATCCAGAAAACACACCCTGCAGACCTGGCAGTGCTCTTCCGATATTTTACTGATATCGAGCAGAAGACTCTTTTTGGTCTTATGATAGAAAAAGAACATACTGCAGAATTTCTAACAGAACTAGATGAGGCAATTCTCGTTAAAATGCTTGAGAATGAAGACCCCGGACGAATAGCAACTATTTTTCATAAGCTAGGCTCAAATGACCAGGCAGAAATTCTAAACCATTTATCTGAACCAATGACAAACTCCATTCTTGAGCTTCTTCAGAAAGAAGAAAAGAAAGAAGTGGAAGAAATTATGGGTTATCCAGAAGACAGTGCCGGGAGCATGATGTCAACGGATGTGTTTACCCTCCATAAAAACACAATTGCCCGGGATGCAATCCAAAACCTCCAAGATCAAAAAGAGGCCGAAATGGTTTTTTATCTTTATGTAACTGATGACGATGATCGCCTTGTTGGTATTATTTCCCTCCGTGATCTTGTAACTACCCATCCAGACAAAACACTGGACAATATCATGACAAAAAACGTCATTTCTGTCCAGCCTGAAACAGACCAGGAAGAAGTGGCTAAAATTGTTTCTCGGTATAACTACCTGGCTGTACCTGTTATAGATTTAGAAGAACATATGCTTGGAATCGTCACTGTTGACGATGTGGTGGATGTAATCAGGGAAGAGGCAACAGAGGATTTCCTCCAAATGGCAGGTGCCGGAAAAGACCGGGAAATACTCCTAAAATCTTCATGGGGGAATGCCCGCGAAAGACTTCCCTGGCTTTTTGCAAGTTGGGTCGGCGGAGTGGCTGCAGTAGCTATAATCGGTGTTTTCAAAGACATGCTTGCAACCACCGTTGCCCTCGCCGCGTTTATCCCGGTTATCATCGGCATGGGTGGTAATATTGGAACCCAATCGTCCATAATTATTGTTCGGGGTTTAGCTACGGGACGTGTGGACATTGGTAATAACCTAAAAATCATTTTAAAAGAAATTAAAGTTGGGCTCATTCTTGGGGTTTTATATGGGTTACTGCTCGGGGTTTTTGCCACTCTAAAGTTTGTCAACACAACACCATATTTAGGACTGATAGTCGCGCTGAGTATATTATCATCAATGATCATCTCTACTTTCGTCGGTACGGTTGCGCCTCTTCTCTTTAGAAAACTGAACATTGACCCCGCAATTGCCACGGGGCCCTTTGTTACAACCAGCATTGATATTCTAGGTGTCACCCTTTATTTCCTGATAGCCTCTGCTCTTATTCCTGCCTAATGAGTTTTCTTTTATTTGTTCTTCTCTTCAGTTTAGCCTTTTATATTTGCTTTACAATTTATTTCTGGACAGGATTAAAACGCTTAAAATCAAACCAAAACATCCTGGAAGATTTCCCTCCTGTGTCCGTAATTGTGGCAGCAAGAAATGAAGAGCTTTTCCTTCCTGGGCTGCTCTCGGCTTTGGCAAAACAAGATTATCCCGTTGATAAATTAGAAATTATCGTAGCAGACGACAGATCAACAGATAAAACATGGGAATGTATCAAAAATTACACCAATCAGTTTCCCCATTTTTGGGGTGTTAGAATAACTGAACGGTCTGAAAATATGTCCCCCAAAAAAAATGCGCTCTCAAGGGCAATCCATCTTTCATCGGGAGATATAATTATATCCACCGATGCTGATTGTTTGGTGCCAGAAACATGGATATCCAGTATGGTTTCTTTTTTTGAAAAAAATACTGGAATCGTTGTAGGATATTCTGAAATAGACCAATCACATAAATCATTTCTATGTCATTATCAGGCAGTGGACTTCTTAGCGCTCATGTCTGCAAATGCCGGCTCTCTTGGGTGGAAAAATGCCTGGTCTGGCTCCGGACAAAACCTTGCTTATCGCCGTTCTGATTTTGGCCGGATTAAAGGATTTACACCTGTTGCTCATCAGGTTTCCGGTGATGATATGTATTTAGTACAGTCCATTGCAAAAAAACATATGGCTATATTCAACACATCAAAGGGGGGGGCTGTAAAAACATCTCCTGTTTTATCAATAAAACAATTTTTAAACCAAAGAATCCGTTGGGCCTCTAATGCCCGCAAGCTACCAAATCAAAAAGTTTTTTTTCTCTTCTTCCTCTTTTCTGCTTTTCTGTGTAACACATCTTTATTGCTTGGATTTTTTTCGTCTTCCCTGTTTTCTTTCCTGCCGGTTTTGTTAGGTGTAAAAATATTTTTTGATGCTCTTGTAATTCGGGCGGGAAGCACAAAATTCAACACGCCGGTAAATATCTTAACATTCATTGTCTGGTCACTTTTCCAGCCTGTTTATATTCCGTTCATTGGTCTTTCTGGGCTTATAGGAAAATTCCACTGGAAAGCTTAAAATGATTCTTACAAAAAAATCACCTTTCTACAGAAATAAACCCAAAACACGAGTAATAAATTATATAGCTTGGGTTTTTATTTTGTCTTTTCTCCCTGGGCAGATCTACAACCTGACCGTTTTGGGTATTAAAATTGGTGAAATAAATCTTGAAAAGAACAATCGTGAATCAATTCAAATCTCAACAAAATCTACCGGACCAATTAACTATCTCTGGCCTTTCGACAACCTTTATAAAACCACTTTTGACACAGTAACGTACGGAATCCGCCTCTATGAAAAGAAGATTCATCAGGGAGAGTTCAAACAGAAGCTCGGGGGAGTGTGGATACCGGGACAAAGGGGGGTTCTCTATGGCACAACCCTTGTGGGGCGACCTAACGACTGTCAAACCATTTTTACCCTTTTGGCCCAGGTGAGCAGACAAAAAGCCAAAGACATCGATACAAAATGGTACTCGATGGAGCACGAGGGAGAACTGTTCAGGGCACGACTTCTGTGGGCTGATTCCATTAATGTATGGACAGGAAACGATTCCATTCTTTGCGATCATTATCGCCTGGATATTGACTCAACAGAAAATAAAATAAAAATTCTTGATCAAACCGATTATTTTAGCGAAAATATTACCCGGTCTGATCTCATAAAACAACTGTGGATAAAAAAATCTGGTGAAAAAAAAATTATTCAGGCATCAGCCCAGATATCTGGATTAGCTATAAAAGCAATCATTAATCTTGAATGATTTCCTAAAGAAAAACAAGAAACATCTTCTTGTCTGGCCAATTCTCCTTTGTGGCATTATTATTGCTCTTAAAATGGGGATTGATGAAAAGGCTGTTGTCTTTTTTACCCTGCTCCTTGGTTTATTCACCCAAGTGTTTTCCGGGCTGGGTGCTCTAATTGCTCTGATCCCATGGATCGGTCCTTTTATTATAAAAGTATTTACAATCCCATTCTTCTGGATATTAAACGCTTTGGGTTATTTTGTGTCTGTTTTAGCTATAAAGAAAGGGTACACAAAAGAAATTGCCAGCTCAAGGGTGCTCACTATCGCTCTCTTAACTGGAATCGTTATTGGATATGTTCTTGGCCACGTAATTCCATTAAGGTAGGTCTTACAATATGTGTTTTATCTATATTTTTTTTGTACTTAACATAGACAATCATCCTCATCTATGAACCTTCTAATAATACAGGGGCCCAATCTCAATCTTCTAGGTAAAAAATCTTCTCAGGCTGGAGAATGCATTACTTTGGATAAAATAAATAAAGCCCTTCGCCTCCAGGTAAGAAACCAGAACATTAATTTAAAATTTCTTCAGACCCACAAAATTGAACGGGCCATTACTTCACTACAAAGAAACAGAAGCTGGGCCGATGGAATCCTTATTGCACCCATGGCTTGGGCAAAATTTGAATATGTTCTAAAAGAAACGCTCCAATTAATTAAACTTCCTGTGGTAGAAATATTCTTTAATGAAACCTTCTTTATGGGCACTGGGAAAAAAGATTCTATGCTCGCTGAAACCTGTATCGATTCCATAGAAGGTTTTCCTGAAGAAGTATTTACTAATGGAATAAATCGTTTAATACACTATATACAAAATACCGTTTGATCCAAAAATTTTGGCGTTTTTCCGTACTATCCTCTGCTTGGTTTTATTATTAATTCTGGGGGGGTGTGTTAATAAACCAAAGCCCACAATCAGCACGGGGCCGAAACCAGCTGACATTTATTACTCTAATGATAAAATCAATATGACCATTACAATTCCATCTGGAACGACTGAGCCGTTTTCATCCGAGGACCCGCCATCTCTTCCGCCAGATTCTTTATTATCAAATATGTTAGCACCTATTATAGATGATTCGCTCAGAGTCGCAATACAAAATACCATTTTGTCCGAATTGCCCACCAATGCATTTAACTATAGATTAAAAAATGCAAAAGTTTCGGAGCAGTCAACCATCCTTTACTATGCTGTAGACACAGCATCAATTGGAAAAATGGTTAGCCCTATATTAAACCGATATTGGAATCCTGAAGGTATTCAAACTTCGTCACTCTTTCATATCAAGCATACGTTTCCCTCCGTTGAAGAATTAAACAAACTTAAGCTGATGAAACCCTGTGATAGCGCCACTATACCAAAACTGTCAAAACTGTTGCCAAATGCACCAAGGGCTTATCGAAACGGGATTCACAGAGGAGTTGATTTTTATATTGACTGGGGAACACCTATCCATGCTGTGGCAGACGGTATTATCATTCGAGCAGATCATAACTATAATGAAGTCTCACCTGATTTCCGTCAATCATTGCTCAATAAAACCAAAAAAACCGGCCATACACCCTCGGATATTTTTGAACACATTCTTCTTGGACAGTCTGTCTATATCGATCATGGATTCAACCTTCTCCCTGGATATCGTGCTGTTTCCATTTATGCACACCTGTCTCATATTGACAACACAATCCAACCGGGGGTTACTGTCAAAGGGGGGCAGTTAATCGGTATGTCAGGTAATTCAGGTACAGAACCGGCCACTAAGGGCATTAGGGATGGTGCTCATCTTCACTGGGAGTTACTTTTACAAAATAAAGGCGGAGAGTCCTATCTGGGGCAAGGGCTTTTCTATGATGACCTTTTCTCTTTACTAAATAATATCTTCTCTTATTAGTCTGGCAATAAAAATATCAGAAAACTATTTTCTATAATAAAATCTAATTAATCTCCTTATTTGCTCATGCCAGACGTAGCCCAATCCATTTCTTATTTAGACCTCATTTATACTCTTATTCCAGTAGGTGTCGTCATATATATACTTTTTAAATGGCGGTTAAAATTTTCAACAGTAATCTATGCACATGTACGTATGTTTATCCAGCTCATAGCCATTGGATATTGCCTAAAATATATTTTTAACAATGACCACCCTGCTATCATTTTGCTGGTCCTTGCTGTTATGATTACAATAGCAGGTTACATTGCTCCCAGGCCTCTGAAAAAAAAACAGTTTTCCCATTATTTATTCTCGACTATTGCAATTTTTTTCCCAGGAGCTGTCACACTTTACATTGTAACCCAACACGTTATTCATGTTAACCCGTGGTATAATCCGAATTACTTAATTCCTTTGGGAGGAATGATTTTTGCCAATTGTATGAATTCAATCAGCCTTGCTGCTGAACGGTTTGAAAACGAAAATAAAAACGGATTATCATTTGAAAATCAGAGAAACATTGCATTCAAGGCCTCTCTCATTCCCATTACCAATTCTCTTCTAGCCGTTGGTTTAGTTTCTCTGCCGGGAACCATGACCGGAATGATATTGTCCGGCATTTCTCCAATCATAGCGGTAAAATATCAGATCATGGTTATGTGTATGATATTTGGCTCGACGGGACTTTCCTCGGCGTTATATTTGACATTGATAAAAACAAAATAAGGAGCACTCTCAATCTTGGCCCCCTTAAATTCCTATTTCAACAGGATCACTTTTCTGGTTTGTACACCATCACCTTCCTAGATTCAATATAAATGCACCCTAATATTAACTAATTATACAAGGCTTAAGATAGGTGTGTTTTTCTTAAGCGATTTGAGTTCCACACAACATTAATAGACGATAGTGCCATGGCTCCCTCTGCTATTACCGGATGTAATAATCCCAAAAAAGCCAAAGGAATAGCAATTACATTGTATATAAAGGCCCAGAATAAATTTTGCTTAATTTTTTTGAACGTAGCTTCCGCCAAGACTGCCGTACGAACAACACCGGCCAAATCTCCTTTCACCAACACAATATCTCCAGATTCCATAGCAATATCCGTCCCTGTTCCCAGGGCGATACCCACATCCGCTTGTGTCAATGCGGGAGCATCGTTGATTCCATCTCCGACCATTGCCACGATTTCCCCCTGATCCTGATAGCGGGAAATAATCTCGGCCTTTTCACTTGGGAGAACTTCAGCGTGTACCTCTGTAATCCCAAAAGATTCTCCAAAAGTTTCTGCAATCTCACTACGATCCCCAGTAAGCATAACACAGTGTATCCCTCTTTGTTTTAATTTTTTTATTGCAGTAGCAGAATCTTTTTTTTCGCTGTCTTCAAATTCAATGACACCAGATACTGTATTATCCACGGAGACATAGACAGTGGTTCTGTTTGCTTTCTCTTTGTTATCAATAGACACAAATCCTGAGTTGCCCACTTTTATCTCTCTGCCGTTAACCAAAGCTCTGGCTCCCTTCCCCGAAACTATTTTTACCTCTTCTGCGGAAGTTAAAGCTATGTTTTTTTTCTCTGCAAAGCGGACAATTGCATGTGCCAGTGGATGTGTGGACTCTTTCTCAACTGAAGCTGCAAACTGAAGTAATTCGTCCTTAGAATATTTACCTGTTAACTTCGTTTTAATAACTTCCGGCCTCCCTTCCGTCAGAGTGCCAGTCTTATCAAACATAATAGTAGTGACTTCCTTCATCCTCTGGATCGCCCCGCCATCCCTTATTAATATGCCGTTTTCAGCCCCAAGTCCACTCCCTACCATAAGGGCAGTAGGTGTCGCCAGACCAAGAGCACAGGGGCAAGCAATTACCAATACAGCAATCGCCGAAAAAAGGGCCAGGCCTGTGGGAGCCAACGATAAGTTCAACCAAGGAATCCAAGGAGAAAATATTTCTGCTATAAACTTCATTGTATTTGGGAAAACCAGCCATACAAAAAATGTCAACACTGCGGATACTAAAATAATTGGGACAAAAACCGAGACAATCTTATCTGCAAAAACCTGTATGGGCACCTTTGTGTTTTGGGCAGCTTCCACCATTTTAATAACCTGCGATAAAAAGGTTTCTTTTCCAACCCGGGTTACCTCCACTTTCAGCGTACCATCAGTGCTGATGGTTCCTCCAATCACTTCATCTCCCTTGTTTTTTGTTACAGGAAGGGATTCGCCCGTTACCATGGATTCATCAACTGCAGAGCTGCCGTTAACAACCAAGCCATCTGTTGGGATTTTTTCTCCAGCCCTAACAATCATTGTTTGCCCCATTTTAAGGTCACGCACATCAGTCCTCGTTTCCACATCTGATCCATCCATCACCGTGGCCTGTTTTGCCTCCAGATTCATAAGTTTACGAATTGCTTCCGACGATCGACCCCGTGCTCTTGCTTCTATAAATCGACCAGTCAAATGGAATGCCATAATCATTCCTGCAATTCCAGCAAAAGAATGAAGATGGAAATAAAGTCCCAAAACGCCTGTTGAGAGCGCTGCCAAAGAGCCCATAGCGATAAGCACATCCATATTGGGGTTACGATGAATTGAGGACTGCCAAGCGCTCTTTATGGTTTCTTTCCCAGGCAGGAACAAAACAGCACTGCTTATAATAATCATCCCCAAATGGAATATGTCTTCTGTGGGCCAGGCATAACCAAAGGCCATTTCCACAAGCATCCATATCATCGCAGGAATAGTTAGGCCCCAGGCAATTACCACCTTCTTTCTTGCTCTGCTAATTTCCTGCTCGACTTTCAGAGAAAGGTCTTCTGTGGCTTCCTTTTCTCTCGGATCAACAAGGCTTACACCGTAGCCGGTTGCCTTCACTGCCTCGATCAGCTTTGTGGGGTCTGTGTTCCCCTCTACAGTCGCTTTTCCCAGAGCCAGGTTCACTATAGCAGACTTTGCCCCCCCTACATTTTGAAGTGCTTTTTCCACCGTCGAAACACAGCCGGCACAATGCATGCCCTTTATGGTGAGTTCGATATATTTATTTACTCCCATGATACCTTTAATTTATAAGATATTAAATTTGTTTCCTTTTCTCTTTTTCAATAGCTTGCTAATCAAAAGTTATCTCATAATAATATTTATCTACACAAACAACTATTAGAAAAATTTCTGATTTTCAATTATATAATTATTCTATATTTTCGTCCAGTTTAAATATTTTTTATTAACTATCTTTGTAAAACAAAAAAAACCATGGTACAAAATAAATTACTATTGATACAGTTTCTCTTCCTTATATCAATACCAATCATTCTGTCCGGACAACATCCCGGCCGGGGGGATAAAATGCCGGCAATCTGCGAAATCTCCGGCACCGTTGTAGATTCGTTAACAGGAAAACCCATTGAATACGCCTCCGTTTCCGTTCTTGGGGTAAATGGAGAAATTGAAACAGGTGGGATCACAAATAAGAGTGGTATGTTTCATATAAAAGAAATAAAACCTGGTAATTACAACCTCAAAATTGAATTTATGGGCTATGCCACACAAACCACCAGTGGTATTCGGCTGTCGTTTCGAGGGGCCATAAAAAAAGATGTGGGAGAGATTAAATTAAAATCGGTTTTACTTGAGATGGAATCAGTCAATGTTGTGAAAGACAGGCCTGTTTTTGAATTTAAAACGGATAAAATGATATACAATACATCAGATGATATAATCTCCGACAGCGGAACAGCTGAGGATGTCTTGAACAAGGTTCCTATGGTTACTGTGGACCAGGAAGGGGAAATTTCGCTTAGAGGGAGCCCAAATGTAAAAATATTGGTAAATGGTCGCCCCAATCGGACTGGGCATGAATCGGATAAGGTAGATAACATTCCAGCATCACTGATTGATAAAGTGGAAGTTATTACCTCTCCGTCCGCTAAATACGATCCCGATGGAATGGCGGGCATAATAAACATCATCATGAAAAAAGGGAAATACGAAGGACTTAACGGTAGCCTTAAGGCAAACGGTAAACATAACAATTATGGGAGTATTGGTGATATGAATGGATTTACCGCTTATGGAAATTACAAAGGAGAAAAGTGGAATTTTTATTCATCATACAATTTAAAAAATCACCTAAGAAACGTTGATGGACATCGGGGAGTCTACACCCATTATCTACCTGATGGTCCAGCAGACTCAGTTTATTTTACCTTTAATAATGAAATGATTAGAGGAGGACATCACTTCACACTTGGCACTGATTATTCAGTTAATGACCAATTCATCTTAAATGGTGAGATAAATTATAATATGTTTTCTCACACAGGACTTGATTTGGAGAATAATTTTTTGCCGGATACATCACTCAGAAAAATTGATGAGATTGATTTTGGTGACAACTTTAACATAGATGGAGTGTTTGAGATTAACAAAACTTTTGATAATCCAGATCGTGAATTCACTTTTTCATTGAGTAATTCTTACAAAGAGCATCACGAATTTGAAATATTACACGAATCCCATATCGATTCAACTCGTGTTGGAGAAGAAATAAATCATATTGAATTAGATTTATCATACAAACATCCGTTCAATGAAAAATCAAAAATCGAATTTGGATATGATGGGAAATTTGATAACAATTCTGAAAATCTTAATTTTCAGATTACAGATGATGATTCTTTATCCGGGTTCAATACATTTGCCTATAAAAGAAATATTCAGGGTCTATTTTTTGAATATGATTATAGTTTAAATGATGCCTTCAGTATAAAACCAAGTTTTCGATATGAATTTGTGAGTAAGGATATCTCATTTAAGTCATATATAATTCAGGGAGGAAGTTCATCTATCATTTATGCCCAAATCTTAAATTCATTACAAGACTCCATATATATAGACGATTATACCACCTTCTATCCTGATTTACACTTTACCTACAATCTAACCGATAAAAAAAGTCTCCAGTTTGGTATGAGCAAGCGGGTAAACCGACCTGGTGGAGGCAGACATGGGCACGGAGCAAGACAGCTAAGACCCTTCCCAAGGGATGTTTATTCAGAAAATTTTATTTTTATGGGAAATCCATTTTTAAAACCTGAATATTCCACCCAATATGATCTCTCCTATAAGAGCCCAATGCCCATGGGATTTGCTTATATAAATCTTTATTACCATCAATTGAAGGATGTTATTGAATGGTATGATGATGACAGGTTTGATGATAAAGATATATTAACATTCAGAAACGCAGATTCCGGTACAAATTTGGGAGTTGAATTTTTTACAATGATCATGGGCCAAACCCTTGGTGGGGGATATAACCTTAGTAAGCTTGATGATCCCTCTGGAGACTATGAACTTAACGGCAACAGCCAAAGAATAACCCTATATAATCGTATAAATCTACCAGAAAAATATATCAAACTTTTTAGTTTTGAGTTTGGACTTTTCTTTATGAAAATGACTGTTCCCGGTGGGGACCTATTTGGGGCAAAAGGGGCCATGTGGGCAAACATGGGAATCTCTAAATCCTTATTTGATGGAAGAGTGGAGGTTTCACTTGGAGTTAATAATTTATTTGATGAAGGTGGATTCCAGATGAACAGAGAAAAGCCACTGGAAGGACCATTTGATAATGGTTATTTGAGAGCCACAGAATATACTGATGTGGCAACCAATCGTGGCGGAAGAACTTTAACACTCAACTTAATCTACCGATTCGGTCAGTTACAGGAAGAAAAAAGAAAAAGTAGGCATATGGATCGTGGAGGTGAGGGTAGTATAGACATGGGATATTAAATATTATTATCTTTCCTTCTTTTAACTGAAAGCTTTTCAACTGTAAACTTTCCATTCATCTTTTTCTTTTTTAAGTGACATTAATCGCCAACCCGCCAAACCAGACCATGGCACGAAGTGTCTTCCAACCCGTCTAAGATCACGGCAATTGTTGGCGCCCAGTGGGGTGACGAAGGCAAAGGAAAGGTCACTGATTTTTTTGCTGGTGAATCCGACTACGTTGTAAGGTTTCACGGAGGCAACAATGCTGGCCATACTGTCATCGTCAATGGTAACACTTTCAAGCTCCACCTCATCCCTTCAGGTGTCGTGTATGGAATCCCTACAAGTATTATCGGCAACGGTGTTGTGGTAGATCCGGGTGCGCTCTTAAATGAAATTGCTTACGTAAAAGAAAAGGGGATTGAACCTAAGCTTTTGGTGAGTGATCGGGCCCACGTGATTATGCCCTATCACATCGCATTAGATGGAGCGCTTTCCGGTCACCAGGGCGAGCTGGCCGCCGGCAGCACCAACCGTGGGATCGCTCCCGTTTATGCGGATAAAATGTTCCGCAACGGTATCCGTATGGTGGATTTATTAGAACCGGACGTCTTCCGGGAAAAATTGGAAAAAGGATACACTTTTGCTAAAGGGCTGATTGAAAAATCTTTGGGGCAGATATTAAAGATAACCATTGATGAAATTTTCGACACCTATGTTAACTACGGTGAAAAATTAAAGGCATACATTTGCGATACGTCTGTTGAACTCTATAATGCCCACAAAGCTGGGAAAACAATTCTGTTCGAAGGAGCTCAAGGCATAAGCCTGGATGTAGACCACGGTATCTATCCTTATACTACTTCCAGCAATACAGCTGCAGGCCACATCTCCACAGGAACCGGTGTTAGTTTCCGTGATATTAATCGAATTATCGGAGTGGTAAAAGCCTATTTAAGCCGGGTAGGCGAAAGCCCACTACCATCTGAAATCCATGGCAATGAGGCAAGCTCACTCCGTGAAAAAGGCAGTGAATATGGCACCACCACCGGTCGGCCTCGGCGGGTTGGTTGGTTAGACCTGGTGCAGGTGCGACAAGCGGTGCGGGTTAACGGCCTCACGGAGATTGCCCTCACTAAATTGGATGTGCTGAATGGATTTAATGAACTACCCGTCTGTGTCGCCTATGATGTAGATGGAGATCACATCACCGAAATGCCAGCAAGCTTAACCCAATATCGCAAAGCCAAACCCATCTACAAAACACTGCCAGGATGGGGAGACCTTCCTGAAAATATCTGGGATAGGGGGTACAACGAATTACCAAAAACATTAAAAAATTATATTGATTTTATTGAGCGTGAAGTGGTTTGTCCTGTGAAAATTGTGTCGGTGGGTCCCCAGCGCCACGAGACCATTATCAGATAATGTCTTTCACGCAGGAGTTTGTTGATTTCACCGGTCTGTCTGATCCAGAAATCAAAACAAAGCTGCTTGAACTCAACATTCCGCTCACCGCTGAAGAGGCACTTAAAATCCAGAATGATATGCTGGGGCGGGCACCGTCTTTGTCTGAGCTCATTCTCTTTTCCATCCAGGGTTCGGAACATTCCAGCTATAAGAGCAGCCGGAATCATTTGAAACAATTTACCACTGAAGGTCCTAATGTGGTGCTTGGCGCCAAAGAAGACGCCGGTGTGGTGGCGGTAGCCACGGACAATGATGGCCACCGCTGGTGCGTGGTCATGAGCCACGAATCCCACAACCACCCGTCCCAGATCGTTCCCTATGAAGGGGCTGCCACAGGCGTAGGTGGAAACGTTCGGGATGTCGTGTGCATGGGCGCGGAAGTGATTGCCTGTACTGACTCATTCCGATTCGGTGACATAAAGAATAATAAAACAAAACGGATTCATGATGGCGTTGTGGCGGGAATTGCCGGTTACGGAAATCCATTGGGCATTCCCAATGTCGGCGGTGACCTTTATTATCATAGGGGGTATAATGAAAATTGTTTGGTTACATTGGTGACTTTGGGGGTTGTCCGGGAAGACCACATCCTTCATTCCTATGCGCCGAAAAACGCTAATGGATATGATCTCATCCTGATCGGCAAACCCACAGATAATAGTGGATTCGGTGGTGCCAGTTTTGCTTCTCTTGAGCTGGAAGAAGAAAAAAAAGAACAAAACAAAGGAGCCGTTCAGGAGCCTAATGCGTTTTTAGAGCGGCACTTGCTGAAGTCATCTTATGCCCTGTTTGATATTCTTAAAGAAAAGGACCTCATTGACAATGTTGCTTTCAAGGATCTTGGTGCTGGCGGTATTGCTTGCGCTAGCGTGGAATTGGCGGAAACGTCTGGTTACGGTTCTGAAGTCTGGCTGGATAAGGTTCACGTTGGTATGGATAACTTGCATCCGTCCGTTTATCTCTGCAGCGAAACCCAGGAGCGTTTCATGTGGGTCTGTTCCCCGGATGTAACGCCGTTTATTATAGATCATTATAATAAGGTGTTCGACCTGCCCGGCGTAAGTGAAGGAGCTCGGGCATCGGTGGTTGGAAAAATCCGAGATGACGGCCAGTATGTCGTCCACAATGGGGATGAAGAAATCGTCAATGCCCCAGCAGCAGAAGTAACTGAAGGATTTCTATACGACCGGCCTTATGAAGATCGTGAAAACACTTTTACTGAACCGGACATTTCTGAACCATCCGATTATAATCAAACTCTACTCAACATTTTATCCCATGAAAATATGGCCAGCCGTGAGCCTATTTTTGAATCTTATGATAAGCAAGTCCAAGGGCGGATTCACACAGAAACTGGTTTGGCTGATTCCGGCGTGATGGCCCCATTCAATTCAGAAGACTATCCGGAAGAAATTCGCAATGTGGGCATTGCTTTATCCACTGATCACAATCCGCACTACGGGCTCATTGATCCATATTGGGGAGGCGTGAATGCTGTGGTGGAAGCTATGCGGAATGTAGCCGCTGTTGGGGCCACCCCCCATGCCATTTCAGACTGTCTTTGCTTTGGGAGTCCGGAGAAACCCCATCAAATGTGGGAATTTAAGGAAAGTGTCCGCGGTGTAGCTGATGCTTGCCATTCTATCACTTTAAAAGACAACCCCGACCATGCCACACCTATTATTGCCGGGAATGTAAGTTTTTATAACGAATCGAAAAATGGTGCTATTCCACCAAGCCCGATCGTGAGTTGTTTGGGTAGATTAAAAGATGTGAATAAAACTGTGCCCATGTATTTTCAAAATTCAGGCTCCGCTTTATTAATGGTTGGAGAACGTAAAAATGAATTGGGCGGATCGGTTTATTATTCTCTTTTTAATGAATTGGGCGCCAATGTACCAAAACCCAATTTGCAGGAAGTGAAAAATCAAATTTTTGCCCTGACTGATTGTATTGATGATGGGTTGGTTCTGTCTTGTCACGATATTGCGGATGGAGGTTTAGCATCGGCATTGGCAGAAATGACATTCGGAAACGGTATTGGATGTAATGTGAAAATCGAAAGCAACCTTTCTGTGGATAAGTTTTTATTTTCTGAAACGGGTGGTTTTATAGTAGAAGTATCATTAGAAAATATAAACAGTGCTATACCCTTATTTGCAAATTATGGATTAGATATTTTTGATATTGGAACAACCAGCGGTGATTTAATTGATATTAATGGCGCTGTAAACCTACCTGTTGGTGAAACAAAAGAAGCTTGGACGAATGGATTGCGTGAGAAGTTATAATGGGCAAAGCTAATTATAAATCAGCCGGTGTGGATATCGACGCGGGAAACGAGGCGGTAGACCGCATTAAGAATATCGTGAAATCCTCTTTCACACCTGACGTGCTCACGGGGCTTGGGAGTTTTGGCTCGCTATATAATCTAAAACCCATTTTAGAAAATTATAAGAATCCAGTTATGGTTCAGAGTATTGATGGTGTGGGTACAAAAACCATCATCGCCCGGAAGATGGGAAAATTCGATACCATCGGGATTGATCTTTTGAGCGCTGCCGCTAACGACATTTTAGTCATGGGTGCTCGCCCACTCACCTTTCTCGATTATATCGCCAATGACCAGCTGGAGCCGGCTATTATAAAAGAGATTGTGTCAGGAATGGTTAAAGCCTGTAAAGATACGGGCGTTTCGTTGGTGGGCGGCGAAACAGCAGAAATGCCCGACACTTATCTGCCTGGTGAACACGATCTTGTGGGTGTCATCACCGGCGTGGTGGAAAAAGAAAAAATTATTACTGGTGAAAATATAAAACCTGGCGATGTTGTGCTGGGACTACCATCCAACGGATTGCATACCAATGGCTATTCATTTGCCCGGAAGCTCTTTTTCGACATCGGCGGATATGATGTGAATGACACTATCCCCGAATTGGAAAAATCTGTTGGTCTCACCTTGCTCGCGCCCCATATTAATTATACGAACCATGTGTTCGCTGTATTAGACGCCGGGATCAATGTGAAAGGCATCGCCCATATTACCGGCGGCGGTCTGGTGGAAAACATACCACGGATTTTGCCGGATAGGTGTGGAGTGGAAATACAGAAAGGATCCTGGCCAAATATTCCTGTTTTTGATGTGATGCAATCCATTGGCGATATAGATGAGGATGAAATGTGCCGCACTTTCAATGTTGGCATTGGGGTGGTTTTTATCATGAATCCAGATGATGTGGGTTCTATAAAAGATGTGTTGAAAGATTTGACGGAAGTTTATGAGATTGGTTCTGTCGTAAGTGGAGAAAATAAAGTGGTTCTAAAATGAGCGCTTCAATAGCAATCATCCAATTCCCCGGTTCCAATACAGAGCGCGAAACGCTTATGGCCTGCCGCCGCACGAGTTTAAATCCCATTGAGTTTTTATGGAATGAGCCGGCAGAGAAATTATCCAATTTTGACGGTTTTGTAATCGTTGGCGGATTTTCTTATGAAGACCGGTCCCGTGCCGGAGTGATTGCGGCGCTGGATCCCATCATGAAACAGATCAAGATTGAGGCGGAAAAAGGTAAACCTGTTTTAGGCATCTGCAACGGAGCACAAATCTTGGTTGAAAGCGGTCTCGTCCCCGGCCTGGATAGCCACCGCGTGGGAGTTGCGCTCACAGATAATAAACGGGTGAAAGGTGGTCACGTGGTTGGGGTTGGCTACTACAACGCCTGGGCGAATTTGAAAATGTCTGTACCATCTAACCGCTGTGCTTTTACCCGACATTTGAACACGGGTGATTTTATTAACATTCCATTGGCCCATGGTGAAGGACGTTTTATTGTTCCGGACGAACTATTGGAAAAAATGATCGCCAATGATCAAACGGTTTACCGTTATTGTGATGATGATGGAAACCTGGTAGATGAATTCCCCACCAACCCAAATGGGTCTATATATAATATTGCGGCTGTTTGTAATCCTGTAGGGAATGTTATGGCCATGATGCCCCATCCCGAACGAACGGAAAATGGAGATGCTATTTTTTCATCCATGAAAGAATTTATTGAGAAAGGAAACCCTGTTACCAACCACAATCTCTCTTTTGATCGCCCCCACTACGAAGTGACTGATTATAAAGCTAATCCAGATGTTACAGAATGGATCATCGATATGATTATCGCTGACAATGAAGCGACATCTATTCACAACGCCCTGAATCATCTTGGGCTCGACGTAACGGTCACTCGCCAGGCCCATTGGGAAATCACGACCAAGGGGGATCGGAGCGATATCCTGAAACAAATAGATGCTACTGGAGAGCTTTACAATTCAAACAAAGAATTTATCAGCGAAATAAAATCTGCTGAAAACACTGCGTCCTTCCTGATTCGGCAAAAAGAAGACATGCTTGGCCGTGCAAAGTTTGAATCTCTGACCGAACGATTTGAAATTGACAAATTATCTGAATTAAAACGCGGTGTAGTGTGGAATTTGACTGTGAATGGCGGTAACTTTGAAGTCGTTTTGAAAGATATTTTGAACACACACATATTATTCAATTCACTATCTCATGAATGCTATAGAATCAACTGAACAATATAAAGAACGTATAAAAGCAGAGCTGAACAATACGTTGACTGAAACATCTTTGCCCGGCGAGTCCAAGAGAACCGGGAAAGTGCGAGACCAATATGGCTTGGGCGACAAGATGGCGCTTATAACGACCGATCGACAAAGCGCTTTTGACCGGGTATTGGCATCCATCCCGTTTAAGGGGCAGGTGCTGAATCTCACTAGCGCTTGGTGGTTTAAAGAAACCAGGCACATTCTTCCAAACCACGTTATTGGCATTCCCGATCCAAACGTGACCTTGGCGAAAAAATGTAACGTTTTCCCTATTGAGTTTGTTGTCCGCGGATATATCACCGGAAGCACAAGCACAGCTCTTTGGACCGTTTATAATAATGGCGACCGGGAATACTGCGGTAATGCCCTGCCGGAAGGATTGGTGAAAAATCAAAAGCTCGATGCCAATATGCTTACGCCTACTACCAAGGAAGAACACCATGATCGGCCTATTGCCCCGGATGAGATTGTTAGTGAAGGGTGGATGACACAAGAAGATTGGAATTACTGCAGCCAGAAAGCATTAGAGCTTTTTGCCTTCGGGCAAAAGAAAGCGGCAGAGAACGGCATGATATTAGTGGATACAAAATATGAAATGGGACGGGATGAGGATGGTATAATCCGGCTCATTGATGAAATACACACGCCAGACTCAAGTCGGTATTGGATTGCTGAAACATACGATGAACGTATGGCGGCCGGAAATGAGCCGCAGAATATTGATAAGGAATTTCTCCGTCTCTGGTTTGTTGATAATTGTGATCCCTATAATGACGAAGAGCTTCCGGATGCGCCGGAAGCATTGGTGATGGAATTATCCGGTCGATACATTTATCTCTATGAAACAATTACAGGTGGTGTGTTTCCGTTTCCTGATACAGGAAAACCAGTCCACAAAAGAATTGTCGAAAACTTAAAGGATGTATTATGAAAACAATATTAATCATGGGTTCAGCGTCTGACGAACCCCACGCAAAAAAGATAACTGACAAACTGGATGAATACGGAATTGCTTGGGAACAGCATGCTGCATCAGCCCACAAAGAACCTTTGAAGGTGTTGGACATTCTTAAAGCTAATAAAAATGAAGAAAATATTGTGTATATCACCATCGCCGGACGTTCTAACGCACTATCCGGATTTGTAGCCGCAAATTCTGAATTTCCCACCTTGGGATGCCCTCCTTTTTCCGATAAAGCGGATATGCTGGTGAATATCCATTCCACTCTGCAAATGCCCAGCAATACACCGGTGTTAACCGTGATCGATCCGGGAAATTGTGCTTTAGCCGTTAAGCGGATTCTGGGTGTCTGAACTGAAAAATATTTCACCGTTGGATGGCCGTTACGCAAATAGCGTAAAAGATCTATCCGTATATTTTTCCGAATCAGCGCTCATGGGCTACCGCCTGAAAATGGAGATCGAATATCTCATTGCGATGGGAAATGAAAAATCCATCAAAGAGCTTCCTGTTTTTTCTAAAGAAGAACAATCGCACCTGCGTAAGATCTATCAAAGCTTCAATACGGTCGGTGCAAAAAAAGTGAAACAGATCGAAGCCACCACCAACCATGATGTAAAAGCCATCGAGTATTACATTCAAAGTAAGGTTAAAAAAGCGCTTCATCCATGGATCCATTTCGCGCTCACATCCGAAGATGTAAACAATTTGTCCTATTCGCTTATGTGGCAGGGTGGGCTGAAACAGGCGTATCTGCCTGCGCTTCGGTCCGTGAATAAAGAATTAAAGAAACTTGCCCAAAAATATAAAAACGCAACCATGTTGGCCTTAACCCATGGTCAGCCTGCCACTCCTACAACCTTCGGAAAAGAATTAGCTGTTTTTTGCGCTCGGTTGGATCGCCAAGTCGACCAGATAAAATCTCATAAACTTTTGGGGAAGTTCGGCGGCGCCACAGGCACGTGGTCCGCCCACAAAGCTGCATATCCAAAAATGAATTGGATACATTTTGCATCGAAATTTATAAAATCACTAGGGCTGGAACCCAACCTGATCACTACCCAGATCGAACCCCACGATTCGGTTGCGGAAAGCTATCATCAGGTGGTTCGTGTGAATTCGATTCTGACCGATCTTTGCCGGGACATGTGGGCTTACATCAGTCGGGGAATTCTGGGGCAAAAGAAAGTAACCGGTGAGGTGGGCTCTTCTACCATGCCTCATAAAATCAACCCAATTCAATTCGAAAATGCTGAAGGCAACCTGTGTTTGTCCAGCAACTTGCTTGCTCACCTTGCTACGAAACTAACGATTTCAAGAATGCAGAGAGATTTATCGGATAGTACAACATTGCGCAACCAAGGGGTGGCGTTAGGGTATTCATATTTAGCTCTACAAAACATTTCAAAGGGATTGGGCCGAATTACAGTCGATAAATCTAAACTAACTCAGGAGTTAGATAATCATTGGGAGGTGCTGGCCGAGGCAATCCAAACCATATTACGAAAATCGGGTAATCCTGATGCTTATGAACAGCTCAAAGAGATTGTACGCGGACAATCCACAACACCTGAAGTTATTTCTGGATTTGTTTCCACTCTTAAAATTTCTGATGCTGATAAAAAGGTGCTTATGAACTTAACACCTGAAAGTTATATTGGCTTGGCTCCAAAATTGGTAGATTTAATCTAATGTGCGGCATCGTTGGCATCATCTCTTCCCAGAAACAGGCAGCAGCTGAACTCTACGAAAGCCTCATTCATCTCCAACACCGAGGACAAGACGCCGCTGGGATCATGACCTATAATGAGCGCTTTCATATGAAAAAAGGTACTGGCCTCATCCGGGACATCTTCGATCAGCAAAACATGGCCCGCCTTCTTGGCAATACTGGTATCGGACACACAAGATATCCTACTGTCGGCGGGTTCAGCATCGAAGAAGCTCAGCCTGTATCTACCAATGTCCCCTATGGAATCGCTATGGCCCATAATGGCAATCTGGTTAATTATTCTGAACTAGTGCGAGAAGTGTCTGAACAGAACCACCGCCACATAAACTCTTCGGTTGATATCGAAGTTATCCTCCATATCTTTGCCCACGAATTAAATCGCTCAGATGATAGCACAAACGGGCTCACCTTTTTCGACCAAATTTGCCGAGCAGTAGAAACTGTGTTCAGCCGGGCCAGCGGTGCTTATTCTGTTGTGGGAATAATTATGAACCGAGGGTTGTTTGTTTTTCGGGATCCACACGGAATCCGACCGCTTGTAAAGGGTATCCGAAAAAACAGCGACGGAACAACTGATCATATATTCGCCTCTGAAACGTCCATGTTCTACGCTCTCGGGTTCGAGCTTGCGGGAAACGTGGCCCCTGGAGAAGTAATCTTTGTCGAAGAAAATGGTACTACGCACAGTCGCCTTCTTCGTAAGGAACAGTTTACTCCTTGTATATTTGAATACGTCTATTTTTCCCGTCCTGACTCTATTCAAAATGAAGTCAGCGTATACCGCTCCAGGCTAAGAATGGGACAAAATCTTGCCATTAGATGGACAGAGCAGCACCCGGATACGTTACCTGACATTGTTATTCCTGCCCCTTCTACTGCAAACACAGCTGCCCTGAGTTTTGCAAACGAATTGGGTGTTCGGTATTCAGAAGGCCTCTACAAAAATCCTTTTATCGGAAGAACCTTTATTATGCCTGGACAGGAAATCCGGAAGAAATCAGTACGGTATAAACTCGTCCCTCAAGAATTTGAGATACGCGATAAAAACGTACTTATTGTAGATGACAGTATCGTCCGGGGAAATACAAGCCGCGAGATTGTTAGAATGGTGCGTGAATTTGGTGCTAAAAAAGTGTATTTTGTCTCTGCATGTCCGCCGGTGAAATTCCCCTGTTTTTATGGAGTTGATATGCCCACCAGAGACGAACTTGCCGCTGCAAAACGTTCCGTTGAAGAAATTAAGGAATATATGGGAGTTGATATTCTTATGTACCAAAAAATTGAGGATCTCACCGAAGCCGTCACTAGGAAGGGTGAACACAACATTGACAGGCCGTGTATGGCCTGTCTTGATAGTTTTTATATCACAGACAATGTGAACGAAGAAAAGATGGGAAGTTTAGAAAAACAACGGAACCTAGAACGATCCCAATTAGCATGACAATACTTCTCGTTGGTTCTGGCGCTAGAGAGCACGCCATTGCCAGAGCACTAGATCTTTCACCTCAAAAAAAAGAAATACACTGCCTAGCTTCAAATATGAATCCCGGTATTGCTGGACTCTGTAACGAATTAATAGTCAATGACATAAACAACCCGGATATTGTGTCCAACTACGCCAAGGAAGCTGGCGTAAGTTTAGCCATTATTGGACCTGAAAATCCGTTAGCCTGTGGTGTAGCTGACTCTCTTTTGGATGTTGGTGTTAGCGTTGTGGGACCTAAGAAAGTTCTGGCTAAAATCGAAACTTCAAAAGCGTTCGCCCGGAAGCTACTGACCGAATACGCTATCCCCGGCTGTCCGAAATATCGAACGTACTCATCCACAAATGGTGTTTTAAATTTTCTTACTGAATTGGGTGAACATTTTGTGGTTAAATATGATGGTCTTGCCGGGGGCAAGGGTGTCAAGGTGTCTGGTGATCATCTTCATTCCCATGATGATGCGTTAGCATACTGTCAAAAGCTGGTAGACGAAGGTGGTGAGTTTATCATTGAGGAAAAGCTGATCGGACAGGAATTTTCACTCATGAGTTTTTGTGATGGGGAACACCTTAAACACATGCCCGCAGTTCAGGACCATAAGCGAGCCTACGAAGGAGATAAGGGTCCCAACACCGGCGGGATGGGAACCTATTCTGATGCTAATCATGGGTTGCCGTTTTTGACCGATGATGATATTGCCCAAGCCCATGCCATCAACATTTCCACAGCAAAAGCACTAAAAGATAAGTTCGGAGAAGGATACAAGGGCATCCTTTATGGTGGATTTATGGCCACAGCAAATGGCGTGAAGCTGATAGAATACAACGCCCGGTTTGGAGATCCAGAAGCCATGAACGTACTCTCTCTTTTGGAATCCGATTTTATTGATATTTGCGTTGGCATTGCAGATGGCACCTTGGGTCAAGTTGATGTCCGATTTGCGAACAAGGCCACTGTGTGTAAATATGCTGTTCCGGAAGGCTATCCAGACAGCCCCATTAAGGATGAACCTATTGATGTTTCCGGCATTTCTAATCCTGACGGATTGTTCTACGCTTCAGTTAATATTCAAAATGGACAATTGGTGGAAGCGGGTAGCCGAACCATAGCTGTGGTTGGCGTGGCCGATTCTGTTTCTGAAGCAGAAACTATTGCGGAAAAAGAAGTATCATCTGTTCGGGGGCCATTGTTTCACAGGACAGACATTGGGACGGATGAAGTTATCCAAAAACGTATCGACCATATGAATTCATTACGATGATAAAATTAGGTGTCATCGGCTCTACAAACGGTACAGATTTACAATTTATTCTGGATGCCATTGGATCGGGTAAATTAAATGCTGAAGTGTCGGTGGTGCTGTCCAATCAAAAAAATGCTTATATCCTTGAGCGGGCGGAGAATCATAATGTGCTGGCGGTGTTTATTTCCCATAAAGGAAAATCTCGGGAAAAATTTGACGCTGAAGTGACAGCCGTTCTTCAGGAACACGGTGTGAGTCTGGTACTACTCATTGGTTTTATGCGGATCTTATCAGCTGAATTTTGTCGCAGGTGGCAAGACAGACTGTTGAATGTGCATCCGTCCCTTCTACCAAAGTACGGCGGCGGGATGGATACCAATGTTCATGAAGAAGTATTGAAAAATGGTGATAAGGAAACAGGCTGTACCATTCATTTTGTTACAGAAGAAGTGGACAAAGGACCAATCTTAATCCAAAAAAAATGTAAGGTCGAAGCAAACGACACAGTAAAAACACTAAAAGCGAAAGTGCAAAAATTAGAAGGTGAAGCTTTCAAAGAAGCAATACAATTAATACAAAATAATTTTCATGTTAGATAATCCTACATTAAATCAAAACCCAATTAAAATAAATCGGGCTCTCATTTCCGTCTTTGACAAAACAGGCGTAGTGGAGTTCGCTCAAATTTTACATGAACTGGGCGTAGAAATTTTATCCACCGGGGGCACGGCCAAGGCTTTGCGAGCTGCAAATATCCCTATCATCGACGTGAGTGATTATACCCACTTCCCGGAGATAATGGACGGCCGGGTGAAAACTATCAACCCCCTGGTGGAAGGTGGAATTCTCGGCCTTCGGGACAAACACAGCAATGATGCTAAATCGAATCAAATTCAATGGATTGATCTGGTAGTATGCAATCTATACCCCTTTTTTGAAACCATTTCTCGGAAAGGTTGCGATTTAGCCCTGGCCTTGGAAAATGTAGACATCGGCGGCCCCACCATGATCCGCTCTGCGGCCAAGAACGTTGGTTGGGTGTGCGCTGTAGTAGCTCCGGCTAACTATACCATAATTATGGATGAGTTAAAATCTAATGGTGAATTATCTTTTAAAACACGAAAACAACTCTCTACAAAGGCGTTCGGCCACACAGCAAAATATGACACCATAATCCATAATTATTTAAAGGACGAAAAACTTTCAGAGGATTTTTCTATCACATTTGAGAAACATTCTGAAATGCGGTATGGTGAAAACCCTCATCAGTCAGCCGCTTCCTATAAGATCCCCGGCAATGAAGAACGAAACATTCTCAATGCAACAATCCACCAAGGCAAAAAACTTTCATACAATAACATTATGGATGCGGATGGGGCCTTAGCTTGTGTGCGTGAATTTGAACGGCCAGCTTGTGTTGTGGTAAAGCATTCAAACCCATGTGGCGTGGCAATTGGTACGAATTTGTTGGACGTTTATACGCGTGCTTTTAATGCAGATTCGATTTCGGCCTTTGGTGGCATTGTCGCATTTAATCGAACCTGTACAAAAGATGTGGCGATTGCCATTAGCAAGGTGTTTGTAGAAATTGTATTGGCACCAAATTTTGAGCCGGATGCGCTAGATATATTTACAAAGAAAAAGAATCTCCGCATTTTGGGGGTTGGTGAATTTGGGGAACGTCAACCCAAGGTAGAGGTTCGGAATATTGATGGTGGGCTATTGGTTCAGGATGTAGATACCAAAATAATATCACGAGAGGATCTAACCGTTGTAACAGACAAACAACCAACTGATGAAGAAATCGAAACAGCTTTATTTACATGGAAGGTTCTGCGTCATGCAAAGTCCAATGGTATACTTATAGCAAAAAACAACACCTCTGTAGGGCTAGGGGCTGGACAGGTGAGTCGGGTGGATGCCGTCAATATGGCATTGCGGAAAGGGGGAGAAAATGTTAAGGGTGGTGTGCTGGCCTCTGATGCCTTTTTTCCATTTAGAGACAGTATTGATGCCATCGGAAACACAGGTGTTTCAGCTGTAATTCAGCCTGGCGGATCTATTCGGGATCAAGAGGTTATTGACGCTTGTAATGAGTATGGGATCGCCATGGTTTTCACCGGCATTCGCTGTTTTAAGCATTAATCAGATGAATAATAATTTGTAATAATACCATCTACATTTAAATTTTTCAGCCAACGCTTTCCGGGACGACTGTCAATAGTCCACACATTCACCGCTTGTCCCCGTTTGTGGGCTTGGTTTACAAGTGCCCTGCTGACTATCCCCCCTTCAGGGTGAAGACAGTCCGGATGAAAAAAATTAACTGCCCAAAGATGTTTTGTTGATTTAAATAAATATCCTGTAATAATCTTCGGGGTAAATAGTTTCATTACCAAAATAGCAACCGGATTAAACGTTGATATAATTATTTTTTGATTAATTTTTTTTGACTTTATCATCTTGACCACCCTCACTGCAGTACCAATGTTCCACAGGTTGGCTGGTTTTATTTCAATGTTCACCAAAATATTTTGAGGAAGTTCCTTTATCACATCATATAGTGTGGGTATTTCGATGGTTTTCCTTGGGTGAGAATATATGCCTGTTTTCATCAATCTGGCTTTTTCATAGTTTGTCTCATTAAGAAACCCTTGTCCATTCGTTTCTCTTTCCAAATCAATATTATGTGAACAGACAACTGCTTTGTCCTTTGTACTGCACACATCAACTTCAATGGCCTCAAAACCTGTGTTAATCGCATTTTTAAAGGATTCTAGCGTGTTTTCGGGAATGGTAAACGGTGTGCCTCTGTGGGCTATAAATAGTGGCGAAGAACCAAAAATATTTTTTGTATCCACAGGCTCCCAAAAAAATACATACCTGATAACTACAGCTATCGCAATAATCGTAAAAACCAGACTCACCATTATTGCTCTGGAACCAAAACCAAACGTTTATAATTATCGCTTTCTCTAATAAATTTCTCATCAAACGTAGTGATCCGGTACCTCCCAAAATGATAAAGCTTTGCCTGGTCACGATAATGCGGACTATTATAAAGACCAGACTGTCCTGTGGGTAAAACCATGTTTGTTCTGTTTAGGTTGCTGAAGTCTACAATTCTACGCATGGAGGCACCTGCTGTTTGTTTAAATGGTTTGTTGAATGAGTATCCGCCTGCATTGGGGGTCTTGTCTGATCCGCCGGACAGGAAGGGGCCCACATTAAATTTAAACAACCAGTTCAATATCTTTATTTTTCCTAAAACATGGGGATGGGTCACGCTGTGTTCATTCCCCCACTCCCAGCTATTGGGGTTAGGGCCAGCCCGGTCTTCCAGTTCATTCACTGCCTCTTCGAAGGATCTTTTTAGGATTTCATCTCTGGATTCAACAGATTTTGCCGTCCGGACATCATCAAACCAGGAAGACTTATTGTTTTTTAAGATCTCTCGCAAGTTCCTTGAATGCAAATATTTCAATCCTATAAATGCTTCTAAATAATGGTTACCCAGTAAAGCCATTTCGTCACCATAGATGTTTCTAATCAGTTTGTTTATTGCTGAATGAAATAATAGTGCCGCGGCAGATTTTATTGATTCCTCACCTTTCCAATTTTTAAGTAACCCATAGGCCTTTTTTAAATTTTTTCTTTCTGTTCCTGTCTCTGTTGCTAAAAAATATGGGGTGATCTCACGGGCAAAGTGTGATGTAACATCTAATTGTATTGACTTCATGTCTTGAACAGTGGCATTATCAAAAGATTGAACTCTTTCCAAAATCCGCTGAGCTCTGCTCGGGTCAGCCCAAAGCCCAGAAATATAATACGGAAATGTATCATCAATGGTTTTGTTATTTGCAGTAACAATGTAGCCTTGTTCTGGGTTCAACAAATAGGGCATTTCAACAAACGGCACCTTTCCAAACCAATCATATGTAGGATCATGGCCTGGCCTTGGTATCAGGCTTTCTCCTTTTTTCCGGAGAGGCACATACACCGCAGGCCGCCAGCCTATATTCCCATAAACATCTGCATAAATCATGTTCTGTCCCGGAATCCCAAAAAGGCTTGTGGCTTCAGTAAAATCATCCCAATCTTTCATGAGATTAAGCTTAAAAAAACCATCAATTTCACTTGTGACCCAGTGCCCTGTCCATGCCATCGATACTGCTGTTTCTTGTCCTTTTAAAAGTGGATGAATATCGCTGATTATAGGACCATGATGTGTCATTCTAATTACAACAGTTGTATCAGCGCCTTCTTTAAGGGGAATGATTTCTTTGATCAATTCTACGTCCAGCCATTCGTCCCCTTTTTTATATTTGTTTGGATTATCAGGATGCATTGTTTCAATAAAAAAATCTACGTCATCTACCATGCTGTTAGTAAAGCCCCAGGCACATGTTTCGTTTTGTCCGATAATGGGGACCGGGATTCCTGCTATACATACACCACTGACGTTGAACCTGCCTCCCTTTAGGTGCATTTCATACCACCTTGCTGGTTGAGCAAAATCCAGATGAGGGTCATTTGCCAAAAGGGGCTTCCCAGTTTCGGTTAAGGCACCAGAGAGCACCCAGCTGTTAGAGCCGATGTGTGGTGATCTAAAATGTAAAAGATCTCGAATAAAAAATTCGTTTTCTAGAATTTTGTTGTAAACGATTTTGGTCTCTTCTTTTTTAAGGTGTTCTGATATTGTTGGTTGTGTTTCACTATATCCGGGATAGATTTCCGCAAGCTTATTCATTCCAAAAAACTGTGCTACGGCACCATAAATAATTTCTGCTTTCCATGAAGACTGAAGCTCGTGCGCCATCATCCTTGCATATCCAACAACATCAGATGGTTGCCAGTACTGTGGTTTTATGCCCAAAATTCGGAACTCCAGGGGTAGATTGTCTCTCGTTTCATCGATCCAAATATTAATTCCTTGACAAAAGGCCTCCATTATCTTTTTAGTTTCCAAATCCATCTTTTCTGTTATTTTTTTTGAAATGTCATGAATCCTCCAGGTACGTAAATAAATATCTGCAGAAAGATATTCGTCTCCCAACATAGATGCCAACTCTCCCCGAACAGCATTTAAAACCATGGACATTTGAAACAATCTTTCACGCGCCGCAATATAGCCTGCAGCTAAAAACAGGTCTTCTTCGTTGTTTGCAAAAACATGTGGAACCCCAAATTGATCTGTAAATACTTCTACTGTATCCTTTACCTTTGTCATGGGGACTGTTCCCTCATATGCTGGCAATTCCTGTGTGAGGAATATCCTTGTCATCAAAAAACCAATAAAGCCTAAAGAGAAAAGAAATAAAATGGTTTTAATTGAACGTCTGATTCTTTGTCTCATCGGTTATTCAACTTTAAATTGAAATTGAAATATTCCTTCCTCTTCGACAACAGGAACCAATCTAACGAAAGAGATTAAGAGCTCTCTTTCAAGTTTTGTAAACAGCCTGATCCCTCTTTTAAAAACCATAGGGTGAATTGTTAAATAAAGATGGGTTAAATAGGAGGAAAATTTTGAATAGGTTTTTCCTCCCCCAATAACAAAACATCGTTTTTTATCAATTCTTCTCAAAATATCCACCGGGCCATCTGTTCTATTAACAACAATCATTTCTCTACCTGGCAAACCATCACCCAGCGTTTTATACGTATTTGAACCCATAATAACTGGACAGTTCTTAGTTTGTTTTTTGAATAAAGACAAATCTTTAGACCATAATATTTTCTCTCTACTGTGCCGCGCTATGTAGCCATTCACAGTAACGGCAGCAATCCCAATGACCTCAAGAGTTTTTGGGGGAAGGCTGTCCTTTTTATTGTTTATGGTCAAGGGCCGTTAATATTTTGTGCTCTAAAAAATCGCGATGAATGTTTGTTGCTGAATTAGGTCGTGATTTTTTAGAAATCAATTTCAAAATATCTTTAAGATTTTTCAGGGCAGATGCTTGTGATAAATAATCATAAGAAGACTCTTTTTGCAACCCTGAAATTGTAATCAATCTATTAACATATTCAGCCTGAAGATTTTGCCTAAAGGTATTAACCGTGGTTTTTGAATCTTCCTGAAACACTGCGTTTGTCAGATCATTCAACATTTCATTGACCGTATATTCATTTCCATACAACTGTGAGTCGCTTAGTCTTTTTAAAACATTTACGTGAACCAAATGATTTAAAGCTGATTTTTGAATACCCAGTATTGTTTCATGGATTTTTGGATCTTCTGTTTTTCCAAAAAAATCAAAACCACGCCTTTGTTGTTGAAGATAATTAGCAAGAGCATTTGGTATTTCAAAAGACTTTGGTGAAAACAAGAGATTCTCTAAAATATACATTGCATATTTTTGCGTTTCATAGGAAACCGGCTCATACGGCAAGCCAGCACCTTCTTGTCCAACAAAAGAGCGGTCAACATAAACACCCCCAACAAACCGAGAAACTGTCGTTATTGAATTTCTATATTCTCTGATTAAAATATAAAAAGCATCTCTTAATCTATGGTACGATTCTCCATCAATTGCATATTTCCTGCTCAGGCTTTCCATAAGAATATTTATTAATGCAATTCTTCTCTCTGAATATTCAATCGGGTTATTTGACATGTCGCCTATCATTGCTCTTGGGTCTATCCCCTTTCCTGGCGATCTCATATCATCAGCATCATTACCAAAAAGAAGTTCCGGGTTAGAAGACCGGGAAAGAATTTTATCTAATCTGTTTTTTTCCTGGTTCCGGCCCTTAGCTGATGGTGAATACCCAAACTCAATAGCCCAATCGTCATAAGTACCAGGCACAGTTGAATAATATTGTCCTTGTTTTTCAGTGTCCAACGACAAATTTACTGGAGTGTAGTCCATAACAGACCCTGTAAGACCAACCTTCTCTGTAAGCTCTTTATTGTGAATATCAACATTGTTGTGAAGGTGGCTGGACTTGAAATTATGGTTCAGTCCTATCGTATGTCCCACCTCATGAAGCACCAGTCGAATCAAAGACTGTCGTATTAGTTCCTTTTTTAATAAATTTTCATTACTTCCAAAATTTAGAGCAGTCATTCCAAATAAATTTCCCTGATGAATGAATTCTCCCGCACTACAGCTATTTACATCCTCATCAAAGAGTTTCGATTTGTATAGAAAATCATATTTTACACGGTTTGTGAAATAAATATATTCCAGCATAATATCTGCACCTAGTATTTCACCTGTTCTCGGGTTCACGAAGCTTGGGCCATATCCTCCAAAAGGCGGGTTTGGAGAAGATGTCCAGCGCAACACATTATATCGAATATCCCCCGCATCCCATGCAGCATCGTTTGGTTGTGTTTTTACTTGAACTGCGTTGATAAACCCGGCTTTTTCAAAAGATTTGTTCCAAGCCAACACACCTTCTTCCACTGCGGGTCTGAATTCAGTCGGGGTTGTATTTTCAATCCAGAAGACAATCGGTTTTTCTGGTTCTGACAGTTCCTCTTTTGGGTTTTTCTTTTTAAGATTCCACCGGTGTACCAGATCACGATAGGGGGTTACGCTTGTAGAGGTCATATCAGTAACCTTGGTCGCAAAATATCCTATTCGTGGGTCTTCAAGTCTTGGGGTATAATCATTGTCTGGCATTTCAATAAAGCTGTGCCTGAGCGTAATATTAACAGAGCGCGGGTCCGTAATGCCACTGCTTCCTCTTGCCTGTGGTCCTGGATTGTCATAAACATACTGCACAACAATATCTGAATTTATAGGGTAGTTTTTAACCGCCAAATATTTGCTCTTTTCCTTGTTTAGGTTCCCAAGATTGAATCGTCTGTTATTCTCTTTTCCCGGTGGGGGGGATGGTTTAATTTGTTGAAGATTTTCACTTAAAAAGAATCCATCTGCCTCTATTAAAAACCTGTTTTTTAATGAATCAATTGCAACTATTTTTTGTGAAGCTATAATTGAGGGACTTATGTTAGCATCCTTTGCACGACTTATAGCATTGTCTGGATCAAAATAAAAGGACACGTTTTCATTAACCAGCTCTATTCTGTTAAAATACTTCTGTACAGAAAAAACTCTGCTTCCCCGATAAGACCCACGATTAAACCTGACATCCACTATTCCATTTACAGATTGGACAAAATAAATAAATTCTTTTCCAATTTGTTCTTTTTCTATTAACATAAATATACTTCCGCTTGTCGTATCTTGATAAAAGTCAAACAAGCCTTCAAACCCCTGCATATCTTTTGTTTTGTCATTAAGCGGAACGATGGTATTCTTTTCTTCTTTTTCCGTTTCCTTTTTCATGTCTTGTTTCTCTTCAGCTCCAAACAGAAAACACAGCGCTAATATGGACAGGGCTATTACCGTTGTCTTGCTTTTTAATTTCATATAATGCTCATTTGTTTGTTATTTGATTCTTTGATGTTACGCTAAAAAATTAAACGATTTTCATAATGTTGTTTTTTACAAAAATAACTGCTATTTATCAACTGTCAATTATAGCTTTAAACTTAGGAATAAACTGGCCTGTTTTCTTCATATATTGACTGTATTCTCCTCCAAAACTCTTCAACATATGTTTTTCTTCCCTTCGTACATGTAAGCTCCAGAATATTGTAAGCGGTATAACAGAAATCAACAGCCCCCAAGAATATACTAAAAGAGCAAGTATTCCTGTTCCAGAATAAATCAATGCACTGTAAAGGGGGTGACGAATAAATTTATACGGTCCATTTTTAACAACGCTTCTTCCTCTTTTTTTTAAGGGCATAAAAAAGATACTCCCAAAAACCAAATATATCGCATCTAAGAAAAAAACAAACAATAGAATCGTTCGTGCTAACTGATGAATCTGTATTGTGTTAATGTGAAGTGTTTTCTCAATTAAATAAAATAAAAACCAAATAAATGTTGTGACAACAATGCCAGAAGGACCAACACCAAAAATACGTTGATATTGCGTACGAAAATCCAAATTGTTATCAACTTCCCCCTGTGTTACATTTCACCCGGACCTAACGAGGTCCCCTCGTCGTCAAGCCAGTCCCCAATAAAGCTATATGCTTTTCTCATGTCGTCTAATGACGCCACCATAACGACCAAGTCCTGTTCTTTTCCTTCCTGATCATGCACATAATCGGGCAGCACCCCTTCCATTCTAAAACCAAGTTTTTGATATATGTCCATAAGGTCGATCTGTGGCCTCATAAATTTTGCTACGACCTTTTTTAAGTTTTTGTCTTGAGCAATTTCATACATGTCTTTCGCCAAAACATACTGCACACCTTTTCCAACCTGTTTAGGATCAATTACCAGGCGTAAGTAAGCTGTGCCACTTTTCCAGGAATCTGTGTCAACCTCCAACGATGTGTCACCAACAATGACGTTATTCATTAACGCAATCCGACGGAGAATTTCCCCTTTTTCTGTATCCTGGCATCTTTCTTTTATGTGTCTAACATCTAGAACGTCGCTGCGGAAATATTTCCGCCTATCTTCCGGTATGGACATGAAGAAATCATAAGATAGCTGAAAATCATCCCCGGAAAGGTTCCGGATGGTCAGTTCTGTTCCGTCTCTAAGTGAATAATTGTGTTCCATAATTACCTCCTTGTATTTGAAGATTTAAATCACTCCGGAAAGTTCCTGGAGAAGGTGCCAGTTTGCCAGCCG
The DNA here is from genome assembly GCA_913041945.1 of uncultured Fidelibacterota bacterium. Taxonomy (GTDB): domain Bacteria; phylum Fidelibacterota; class Marinisomatia; order Marinisomatales; family UBA8229; genus UBA8229. The sequence goes on along the minus strand of CAJWIT010000006.1, from coordinate 10,436 downwards.
GTCATCCTGAGAAAGCTGTAGGGACTCATCTGCATTTCCATCCTTGTCGAAATGTTTTGCAAACCGACCTTCCGTTTTAGCAAAATACAAGAAATCAATTTGTTCGCTTGTTTTGGGATTTATATACCAATCTTTATTTTTTGCCGGGTTTCCTTGAAGCGAGAGACGTTCTGACATTCGATCTCCTTCCCTGGGGTCATAAATAAACACAGGAAATGTCCGTGAATCAGCAGCCAGCTTTGCCTGATGCATGGCTTTGTCATCGGCAACGCCATGTTCAGGCTGGCAGGTAGTATATACATTTATAACTGCCGGGCCAGTATATTTGTTGGCCGCCATAATGGCTTTGTAGAAATGGTTGGTGTGGGCTGCCGTGGTTTGGGCCACAAACACATCCGAATGCATCATGCAGATATTGGCAACTTCCTTCCGTCGTTCCGTCTTTCCATAAATTTTCTTGCCATGGAACGACATTTTTGCTTCCTGTCCTTTAAATGAAGCCGTGGATGCCTGCCCGCCGGTATTGGAGTATGCCTGGGTATCCAGTATGATAATGTTAATATCCATCCCCGATGCCAACAGGCGAGACATAGACTGGAATCCAATATCCACCATGGCACCATCCCCTCCAATGCACCAGATTTTCTTGTCCTGCCAGCCCATCTGGTTCCATCTGGTTCGTACCCCCATAGCATCAGCAGAGTTGTTTTCAAAAAGTGAGTTGGTCCAGGGCACCATAAAAGGATTATAAGGATACGTTGAACCATAGACTGTATTACAACCAGTAGATGCTACCAGGCCGATACTTTCCCGTCCATACACAAAACCGGTAGCGGCAAGGAGCATTCTCAGGACTGTGCCCTCGCCACAGCCCATGCAGGAACCTGCTCCGCCCACATACAGCATGGATTCTTCTGCCAGCATCATATCCACCAGAACTTTTTCATTAATATATTCATATGGCGTTGGACCTGCAAATTTATAGAACTCAAATGCACGGTTATACTTTGGTATGGTGTCATCAACTTTGGGAATCATTTTAAGGGCATTATGATCACCGCATGCATCCACACATTCAGCGCACCCCTTGCATTTGGTTGGGTCAATAAATATTCCGAATTTAGCCGGTTCTTTCCCCTGTTTTTTCGGAGCATCATAAAATTTTTTCGTATTTGCAAAGTGAGAAGCAGTAAAATCGTCTGCATCAGACAGTTTTTTATTCAATTCTTGTTCCGGGATCGCTTTGCCTAGTATAGCTGTGTCGGGACACTGGGTGACACATTCCATACAGGCTACACAATTTTTAGCATTAAACTCTGGAATGTCCGGAGCAATATAGCTGAAATCCCGAAGCTGTCCCGTTCCGGCAGGTATAAGGCTTCGTGCTGTGCTTTCATCTGCTGGAAGTCCCATTTCTGCTGACCCATCATTATATGCACCCACAATTCTCTCATTGAAATCCTGAACATCCAAAATATCAAATGCTGTTAATTTATTTTGTTTTGAAACTCCCGTTGTGCTCACGAAACAATTTTCTCTTTTGTTTTATTTTCAATCAGACTGCGCTTAATTTCAAATACTTCTGTAAATCCTCTTTTTACTGCACTTAAATTGTCCTGTACCACTTGCTCACCCCGTTTTCCAAAATACTTTCTAAGGGATTTTTCTACCCCCCTCATCAGTTCTTTTTCGCTGATTCCTGACTGCTCTAGAAAGGGTGTGGATTTCAGAAAAATACCCAAAAGTACAATCCCCTGCATGCGTTGAAGAAGGTCCGAACGGCTGGATACTTCCCGGGCGATCTTAACTGTATCCAGAGCCAGTACCCTAATTTTGTCTTCACGTATTTTTTTTTGTGCCCATGTAGGAAAATCACTCCAAATATCTTCTATATCTGTTTTGTGTGTTTGAACAAAGAGAAGGCTGTTTTCTCTCAGCCCATTTAAGGGGTTAGCTAGGTTAAATGCATTTACGTCATTTAGAGGGACAAATTCTACAAATTCAAGTTCATTGTGTGTTCTCACAGGTTCCGGGCTGATGGTGAGGTAATAGGTTGTGGGTAGTCCCTTTTTCTCTGATCCGTACTTTGGATATGCCTGAACATACATATCAAACAGATCTGCCACAATGGTTGCCATAACCTTGTTGGTTGTTACAGATCCATACCCGCCGACAGAGTGCCCTCGCATGGAAAATGATCCTTTTGGGCGTACATCAACATGTTTTCCCGTCTTCAGGCCCAGTTCATGATCGATTCCAATGGCAAAATAGCGCTTTCCATCGTCAACCATGTTCTCAAACACAGCAATAATATCCGTTGGGCGAATATCTCTGGATCCAAGACCGGCAGACCCCGAATATATTTTTGGTATCCTAATTCTCTCATCATCCGAATGGGAAGAAAAATCCGCAAATGCTGCTTTTATTTCCATGGTCAAGGGATTGCTCTCAGCCAGGGGGTTGTCCATTCGTTCTAATACTGTGAACGCCTTTATACCATTTAGCGTGCTTACAATTTGTCTGCCTGGGAATGGGCGAAAAGAGGTAATATTAAGTACGCCTGCCTTTATTTTTTTTTCATTTCTAATATAGTTTATACAGGCTTGGGCTGTTTCTGTCATTGTTCCCATTCCCACAAGCACATATTCAGCATCTTCAGTCTTGTGTGCATCTATAAGCCCGTATCTGCGCCCTGTCAGTTTGTGGTATTCGTCCATACTATTTAGCAGGTTCTCTTCAATTTTATCTGTATAGCTTCTCTGAGCAATCTTGCCTTTCATATAAGAATCCTGGTTCTGCACAACACCGGACATGATGGGGTGGTATGGATCCATGAAATTGACCAGTTTCTCGTTGGGGTTTTGCACAAATTTGTTCATAAGCTCAGGTTCTGGCAGTGTAACATTCTGGATTGTATGGGTAGTTAAAAAACCATCCATGATATTTAAAAATGGTGTCTGGCTGTTTTCTGAAGTACGTCTTGCAATTAGGGCCATATCGCCGGCTTCCTGTGCGTTTCTGGCAAACAGCATTCCCCAGCCGCAGTCTGTTACTGCCATAACATCATCATGGCCCGCATGCACATTGAGGGAATGAGAGGTGAGTGCACGGGCGCCAATATGAAAAACAACAGGAAGACGTTTGCCGGAAATGGTGTACAGTACTTCTTTCATGAGAACCAAGCCCTGTCCGGAAGTAAAATTGGTTACTCTTCCGCCCGCAAGGGCAAAACCCTCACAAGTCGTTGCGGAACTATGTTCTGATTCCAGCTCGACAAATGCTAACTTTTCGCCCCATATGTTGGTACCGCCATTGGCTACTACGGACTGATATCCTGAGCCCATGGTTGTCGAGGATGTGATCGGGTAGGCGCAGGCGCCCTGGGTAACATGAGTCTCAACCCATACCACCATAGCAGCTCCGTCAGCAGTAGAATTAATTCCGGGATATTTTGGTCTTTTTGATTTTTTATCTATTGTGTGTGCTCTTCCTGTTTCATAAATATACTTGATTCACATTATTTAAGATAAAATTTACTCTAGGTTTTTAACTGTTTACTAGGGTGAACTGGGTGGTTTTATAAGTTTTTTTTACCAACCTGTTTTGTTCTTTTTCAGAGAAATGAATGTGAATATCTTTTAAACTAGACTATTATTTTTTTCCAATCCCCCTTGCGTATTTTCCAAAACATAATAATTGCAAACAAAACGATATACACAACAAAAGCTATCCATGGCCCCATAAATCCAAAACCCAGAACAAGGCCAGAAACATAACTAGCAGGCAAGAAAAACCCCCACACAATTACTGCTTCCACAACAGCTGGAAAAAATGTATTTCCAGCACCAGAAAGTGCAAACCAAAGCGTTAATCCTACAGCATCTGCAAACTGTACAAGTGCAGCAATCCGCAAAGCATAAACTCCTATTTCCATCACCCTTGGATCGTTGGTAAAAATAGGAATAATATATTGAGGAATAAACAGAAACATAACGCCAACTGATCCCATAATTAAAAAAGACCAGCGAACACTTTCAACTATGCTTGTTTCCGCTTTCTCTGTTTTTTCTTCCCCCATATATTTTCCAACAAGTGTAGCACAGGCTTGTCCAACGCCTATTGCCGGCATGAAGGAACTCTGGAGAATGGTAAAAACAATTTCGACCGCTGCAAGCTCCGCTACGCCTATTATTCCTACAATTTTAAAAAACAGTACAAAGCCTATCATTACTATCATTTGTTGTGAGCCCTGTGGAACAGCGAGGGTTATTTGCCTTTTTAACATTTTCCAATTTAAAGTAAAGGAAAAAATATGAAATTTTTTATAAATGGCTGGTTTAAGCAGATAAAACAAATAGTGAACAGCAAGCCACGCCGATGAAATAAGGGTGGCCGTAGCAGCGCCCTTCACCCCAAGTTCCGGGAAATCATACCATGACCATAATTCCCCGACCCAGGAAACATCCACCAATTCAATAGATTTAAAAAAACTCTGAACACCCTCCTTTCCATAAATCAGCCCGGCATTCAGATAAACATTTAAAAGGTTCGCTGTCACAGTAACTTTCATGTGAACGGATGTCTTTTCAACACCTGTGTAGAATCCTTGGAATACAAATCCAAACGCCGAAAAGAACACACTTAAAAGCGCAACTGATGTGTAATCAATACAAAGTCTTGTAACTGTTGTTTCTGAGATGAAAAATGGTACAAATTGTTTCGCAAAAAAATATCCTGCAGCCGCAGCCGGAACCCCGTAAAGAAAAGCCAACAAGTGTCCATTGTGCATTGCTGTGCCGCACTCTAGATACTTCTTTTGACCAAGCCTTCTGGATGCAACGGTTTGTGTGGCTGTTCGCAGGCTTATGCCAAAACTTACCACTGCCCAAACCAGCATTGAGCCCAGTCCTGTCGCTGCCAGGGCTGGGGCGCCAAGCTGCCCTACCATTGCCACATCCGCCATATTCATAACTACCCGGCTCAGGTTGCTTGCTATAATTGGCAGTGCCAACATTTTTATTTTTCTTGAAATTTCTACATTTCGTGGATGAAAAAGGGGTTGTATTATTTTTAATACCATTATTTTTATTTATAAATTAGTTGCGATTGTATCTTATACTAACAAGACTTTTCGAAACACTAAAATATAAAAATACCAAGCAATCAAAACACAATGACAAACAATACAAAAGAAACTTTATGCGTTTCTGCCGATGTGAAAACGGCCTTAAAACGAAACAGGCCTATTTTAGCAATGGAGTCTACTCTAATCGCTCACGGGATGCCATATCCGGAAAATAAAGAGTTTGCCTTAAGTGCCATGAGCATTGCCCGGGGGCTCAATGTTGTCCCTGCTGTTGTTGCCGTATTTGATGGAGCTGTTCATATAGGAATACAGGAAGACCAAATTGTTCGCCTTGCAAAGGGAAAAAACATTGTGAAAACATCTGTTCAAAACACAAGCTATGTTTTAAGCACAAAACAGCCGGGGGCTACCACTGTTTCTGCCGCTGCACGCTTTGCACACCTGGCCGGAATACATGTTTTGGCAACTGGTGGAATTGGCGGTGTACATCGCGGAGCGGAAACCACATTCGATATCTCTCAGGACATTACAGAGCTTAGCAAGTCCCCTATTGTCATCGTTTCCTCTGGCGCCAAGGCCATTCTTGATATTCCAAAAACCCTTGAAGCCCTCGAAACAGCCTCTGTGCCCGTTGTCGGATACAGAACAAGTGATTTCCCCGCATTTTACTCACGTTCCTCCGGCTGTTCCATACAAACACAACTAGAGTCTTCCGAAGAAATTGCTTCTCTGTTCCGATTACATCGCAAGCTTGAAATGTCATCCAGCATTCTTGTCGCAAATCCCGTACAAAAAAGAGACGAAATTCCCAAAAGAGAAATGGATGACTATGTTGAAGAGGCACTCAAAGAGTGTAATAAAAACAATATAACAGGAAAAGAAATTACGCCGTTTCTCCTGAATTATATTGTTGAAATAACGGGGGGCCGAAGCCTAAAAACAAACGTTTCTCTTGCGCTGAACAATGTCCGACTAGGATCTAAGATTGCATCTGCCATCTCAGTCCAAAAAGGATAAAGCCTAGATATATAATGGCACGTCAGAAGAAACCCTCTTTAACGCCCGTCTCCTTTTGGTGTTTATAATTTGAGGTTGATTTATAAATTTAATGATTGGAAATTTATATTAATTAAATTTTGACAAACAGAAGTAATAAACTTGCTGCCCTCTGCGCCATCAATAAGCCTGTGATCAAACCCCAGGGAAACCATCATCATGTTTCGTATGCCTATTTCGTCTCCTTCGCCAGTCGAAACAACAGCCGGTTTTTTCTTTATGGCACCAACGCCAAGAATTCCAACATTTGGTTGATTAATAATTGGTGTTCCGGAAATCACATCAAAAACACCAAAATTTGAAATCGAGAATGTTGATCCCTGTAGTTCTTCCGGGGAAATTTTTTTTTCTCTGGTTCGTTTGACTAAATCCTGTAGCTTGTGCGCCAACTGGAAAAAATCTAATTTTTCACATTCGGACAAAACAGGAACCATAAGACCTTCTTCCAATGCTACGGCAATTCCAATGTTTACATTTTTCTTTCTAACTATTGTGGTCCCTTCCAGAGAGCTGTTCATATCCTTGCTACCTAAAAGAGCTTGAATGCAACCAAAAACAATGAACGGTGTATATGTTAAAGAAAACCCCTCTTTTTCTTTAAATTTGTTTCCATTCTTAGAAACATATTTTACGATGTGAGTCATATCAACTTCCGAAAAAATATACACATGGGCAGAGGAGTCCACGCTTTTTCGCATGTGTTCAGCAATGATTTTTCGCGTGTGGTCCATTTCTACACGTTCATCAACCAGCGTCCCTAGACTGACTGTATTCTCCACTGTTTTTGGGGTAGTTATCGAAGGCGGTTCTTTAGGACTTTTTGATTTGATATAGGTCAAAATGTCCTGTTTTGTCACCCGGTTATTTGATCCCGAACCGGAAATAGCATTCAATTCATCAAAACCAATTCCTTCTTTTGTCGCAATTTTTCTTACAACAGAAGTAAAAAACCCTCTCTTTCCTTTTGAAAATGATTGACCTGTAGAGCCTTTTTTCTGGGAGCCCTCCTTTGCCGCCTGTTTATCAATTTGTTTTTCCTCCAGTAGCTTTTCTTGGGTAGGTGAAGAGCCTTTTTCCTCTTCTGTTTTTTTGTCTTTATCTGAATCAATTTGAGCGATGATCCTTCCAACTTCAATCACATCCTTTGGTTCAGCCAAAAGTCTCACGACTTTCCCCGAGACAGGGGATGGAATTTCCGAATCTACCTTGTCTGTTCCAATTTCAAGCAAAGTTTCATCCACTTCAATGCTGTCTCCTACTTTTTTCCTCCACTCCAAAATAGTACCTTCTATTATGGATTCACCCATTTTAGGCATGACAACATCAAAAACCATACTAATACTCCATTAGTTCTGTTATTGCTGAGACGATATCAGATTTTTGGGGTAACACTTTTTCTTCCAAATACCAATTAAATGGTATTGGAACATCTTTCGCAGCTACTCTTTTTATTGGTCCATCCAATAATTCAAAATAATCATGTGAAATAATTGCTGCAATTTCTGCCCCCGGGCCATTGGTAATGTTGTCTTCATAAACGATCAGCGCCCTCCCTGTTTTTTCCAAAGAAGTTCCGATGGTTTCCGTGTCCAGCGGATTTAGTGTTCGTAAATCAATTATTTCAACTGCACCCGTACTGATATCTATCTCTTTTGCTGCTTCAATTGCTTTTTGCACCATAGCGCCCCAGGTGATAATGGTCAGTTTGTTTCCTTCCTGAACTATGCGCGCTTTTCCAAATGGTATAAGGAAATTTTCATCTGGTTCTGGTGTCCTGCAATATCCCTGGCGGTATAAACCTTTATGTTCCATAAAAAGCACCGGATCGCTCATCCGACATGCTGATTTCAAAAGCCCTTTTGCATCGGAAGCAGTTGATGGATATGCAATATAAATACCCGGCAAATGAACAAAAAAGCCATCAATAGACTGGCTATGACAAAGAGAACCGTGTATGTAACCACCAACTGGAACGCGGATGACCAAAGGACAGGTCCACTTGTTGTTCGAACGATAGCGCATCGTGGCAACTTCATTTCGGATTTGCATCATTCCTGTCCAGATATAGTCACCAAACTGAATTTCAACTACAGGCTTCCAGCCAGTGACAGCCATACCTACAGCAGTACCAATTATAGAAGATTCCGCTAGGGGTGCGTTAAAAACGCGGTCTTTCCCGTAGGTATCTGAAAGGCCTTTTGTTGCAGTAAAAACTCCCCCCTTCGGATCAGCAACATCCTGACCATAGATAACCATTTTTTCGTTTTGGTTCATTTCTTCATTTAATGCATGGTTAATTGCATCCACCATAACAATTTTATCTGAAGCTTTTTTCTTTTCTGGTTCGACAGTTTTTATGTTTTGTCCTGAATATACATAATCGAAGGCAGTCCCTACGTCAGGATGTTCCTGGTCTAATGCCCAAGCAGCGTCCTTGTCAATTTGATTCTGAATTTCTTTATCAATTTCCTCAAATTCTTTTGATCTAATAATCCCATTTTCATTACATGATTCTATAAATCTCTTTATTGGATCTTTTTCCGAATCCTTTTTCAAATCATCTTCCAAACGATATTTTCTCTGGTCGTCAGATGATGAATGTGCTAGTAATCGTACAACATGACTGACAACTACAGATGGTCCTTCCCCCTTTCTCGCTCTATCTGTGGCACTTTCGAAAGCAAGATAGGATTCGAAGAAATCAGTTCCATCCACATCAAAGCGTTCCAGGTTTTGATAACCAGAGGCCATTGTATAAACAGAGTTTCCTGATGTTTGTTCGGAAATATGAACACTGATGGCATATTTATTGTCTTCAACATGAAAAAGTACTGGTATTTTCTCCCTACTGGACCAATTCAATGCTTCGTGAAAATCTCCCTGGCTGGTTGTTCCCTCTCCACATGAAACATACACAATTTCTTTCGTTTTTTCCCATTTCCTTGTCATTGCACAACCAACTGCCTGAAGTAGTTGAGTTCCTGTCGGGCTGGATTGGCTGACTATCTGTAGGTCCTTATGTCCATAATGCTGGGGCAATTGCCGGCCTCCAGAATTTGGATCATCTTTTCGAGCTAAAAAGCTTAATAATTGTTCTCTTGGTGTCATTCCGAATCCAAGACAAAATGCAGCATCCCGGTAGTAGGGGTACGCCCAGTCCCTTCCCTGTTTTAAATTCTGAGACGCTGCTAACTGGGCAGCTTCATGGCCAGAACAACCAATATGAAAAAAACTTTTTCCCTGTTTCAATAATGTAAGCATCTTTGTGTCCAATTTTCTTGCCGTCACCATAGTTTTATAAATTGTCGTAAGATCGGTTTTCGAAAAATTATGAAATTTTTTCATTAATTTACCTAAAGGGTTTTATTCATAACTATGTGTTGATAGTTCCATAAAAATTGCGCAATGACAGCCCCCTTGTGATTCAGGCCTTTAGAAGGTCCCACGCATTCTTGTGGGCACTTTGCCATACAAAGTGCCACTTACAGCGTATTATATCAGTGATGATATGTCTGTATGATTTTGCCATATTTAAAAAATTAAAACATATTTATCTTACAATTTAAAGTTTTTTAATGTTTGTGTACAATTCTCATCTATGAAGGAAAAAACTATTCCTTCTATAAAACAATCCGCCCAGCTACTAATAAATATAAACCGACACCTTTAGGCAAACCATAAAAGGGGGTTGCATGTTGTTCTTGTGGTCCTTTTTAAAATTCAAGAATAATCCCACCAACAGGCATTGTTTTATACTGCCAGTACATTTCTTTTGTACCGTCTGTAAGGTAAATATATTCCCAGGGATTGTCGGTGTTAAAGACATTCAAGAAGTCCCAAAAAACTACCATATTCACCCGTTTAAAATAAAACCGCTGCTGCAGCATTAGATCTAAACGCAGATAGGGATCATATCGCTCTGTGTTCCAGGGCTGGGATGATTCCACATACCAATCACGGACGGTGTGATCATAAGTTTTCGGTGTAAAAGGCCGGCCACCCATATATCGGAACTTGAAACTGATCTCAAATTCATCGCTGGGCATAAAGGGCAACCAGGAAAAACTCTTGGCCCAGATATTCTCCTTGAATTGCCGATACCAGCCATAATCAGCATAGCGGACTTTGTGCCCACCGATGATGTTCACTACATCACCATAATCATATATCCAGGGGTAGTATTTATCAGAGCGGGGATCTGCTCCTTCCGCAATTGAGTGGGACCAAGACAAAGACCCGTACCAGTTTTTTGAATATTTTTTCTGAATGAATAGTTCTATACCATTTGATCTGC
>CAJWIT010000005.1 GCA_913041945.1 uncultured Fidelibacterota bacterium | reverse complement strand
GAACCGACCGAAGAAACAATTGAAGCAGTAGCAGATTCTAAAGAAGAGGAGACCCGGGAAGAAGTACCAGCTGAAAAAAGTGAGAAGGAAGAATCAGCTGAAACGACTGATGTAGAAGAAAAAGCTGAGGAACCGGCAGAAGGTGGTGATGATGGAAAAACTGAAGAAGAAGAACCGAAAACCGAAGAATTAGCTGAAGAAGGAAGCGATTCGACAAGTGATGAGAAAGATAAAGATGTTGCGGAAGAAGAGACTTCCCCGGAGTCAGGTGTCGATGAACCGACCGAAGAAACAATTGAAGCAGTAGCAGATTCTAAAGAAGAGGAGACCCGGGAAGAAGTACCAGCTGAAAAAAGTGAGAAGGAAGAATCAGCTGAAACGACTGATGTAGAAGAAAAAGCTGAGGAACCGGCAGAAGGTGGTGATGATGGAAAAACTGAAGAAGAAGAACCGGAATCAGGGGAACCAATTGAAAAAACTATTGTAGAAAAGAAATCGGATAAAAAAGAATTAAAAAGGGCAGGTGATGTTTCTTCAGAAAATGGTGACCAAGAAAAAGATACGGGTGAGGAAGCTCTATCTGACTCTGAAAAGAAAAACGATAGTAACAATTAACTGAAAACATGCGAAAAGGAGGAATACGGTATGGAAAAATTTATTGAAATGGTTGTTAAGGAACTGGTGGACAAACCTGATGAAGTATCCATAAACCCAATTGAAACTGAGCAACAAATTATATATGAATTGACCGTAGGTGATGGTGATTTTGGTAAGGTGATCGGAAAAGGTGGAAAAAATATCTCTGCCCTGAGGTCACTTGTTTTTGCCATCAATGCAAAAAAACGTGGGAAGCGCGCCAAACTTGATGTGATTGATAAAAATGATGGATAAACTGTTTGCTATTGGTCAAGTTACAAAAGTAGCAGGCCAATATGGTGAATTTCGAGTTAGGCCTTTGTCTCGGTATTTCCAGGCTTATGTAGAAGATAAAGCCTTGCATTTGGGTGCATCTGAACTGTTGAGCAGGGAAGTAAAACTTCGGAATAAAATTGGTGTTGGTAAACACATTCGTTATCGCTTTGAAGGGGTGGATACATGGGATGAAGCTGAATCTCTGATAGGTCAATATATTTTTGCGTCAGTCAAGGACGGTGATCAAATTAATTGGATCGCAAAAGATTTGATTGGATGTACTGTGAAGACAGTTTCAGGGGATTTAATTGGAAAGTTGATGGAAATTCTTTGGCTTCCAACGAATGACGTTTATGTGATCAGAAATCGAGAAGAAGAAGTCCTGATACCGGTTGTCCCTGAGATTATTAAGGCGATTCTTTTGGATGAAAAACTGATTATAATAACACCTATGGATGGTCTATTAAATTGAAACGGATTGCAATTATTACACCTGTTCCTGATAGTATCGACACTTTTATCCAAAATTCTATTTTGAGAAAAGGTGTTGAAAGAGATTTAGTACAGTTTATTGTAGTGAACTTACGAGATTTTGGGATAGGTAATTACCGCCAGGTTGATGATAAGCCATTTGGTGGAGGAAGTGGGATGGTGATGATGGCTGAACCCATGTTTAAAGCCATTGACCATACTCTGGAAGATTTTGACGGGAAAAACGAAACGAGAGTTATTTATCCTTCTCCCCAAGGTGAACAGTGGACTCACCAAAGTGCTGTGGAGAATACAAATGCAGAAAATTTGATTTTCATTTGTGGCCATTACAAGGGAATTGATGAACGGATCGTTGAAAAGTATGTTACTCATGAATACTCATTAGGTGATTATATTGTCACGAGTGGTGAGTTGCCCGCTTTGGTCATGATAGACAGTATTGTCCGCCTTATGCCTGGTGTTCTAAATACCTATGAGTCAGCCATGACAGATTCGTTCGCAGGAGATTTTTTGGATACACCCTGTTATACCCGTCCAAAAATAATTGATGGGATGAAAGTACCGGATGTCCTTTTTGGAGGTCACCACAAAAAAATTGAAGATTGGCGAAAGAAACAAAAAGAAATCCGGACACATGAACGACGCCCGGATCTTTTGGAAAAAATGAATAAAATTTGAATCTTTGGAGGTAAACAAATGAATCAGCTTCGAGAAGTTACAACAGAATTATTGAAAAATGACATTCCTGATTTTAATCCTGGAGATACGGTATCCGTGGATTTCCGAGTCGTTGAAGGAGGTAAAGAGAGGATTCAGCGTTTCAAGGGAGTAGTAATCGGGCGAAAAGGTGGAGGAATAGAGGAGACCTTCACAGTCTGGAAAATATCCGGAGGGGTCGGAGTAGAAAGAATATTTCCTCTGCACTCTCCACTGATTGCCTCCATTACAGTTGACCGTCGTGGAAAAGTGCGTCGTGCAAAACTGAACTATTTGAAAAAACTGACTGGTAAAGCATCAAGAATAACCGAAAAAAGGTAGGTTTTTTTATATATTTTTAATACCCTCAATTGTTTACAATAAAATGAGGATATTTTTTTTATACACTAGATAAAACTCCTTTATTTTTTTTTCATAGAATGAATCGTGACGAAAAATTCATTTTGACTATTACAGCTGGTTCTCATCTATCAGTTCATAGTTTCATGCTTGTTTTTCCAAGTATCCTGTTAGTCTTGAAAAATGAATTTTCTGTAGGTTTGGATGTTTTAGGATTTATAGCCACTCTCAGTGCTCTCATGTTTGGTATTGGTGCCATTCCTTCCGGGTATTTTGAATCAAAAGTTGGGGGCAGGGTTCTGTTGCTGATTTACCAAACAGGGACAATAGTTGCCACAATGGTGATTGTTATGTCACAATCGTTGTGGATGCTTGCAACAGGATTAGCTTTACTTGGTTTATTCTGTAGTATTTATCATCCTGCAGGATTGACATTGATATCCCGCAGGATTTCAAATATCAGCAAAGGGATGGCATTGCACGGTATCGCCGGATCACTGGGATTGGCTTTGGCTCCAGTTATCGCCGCAAGTTTCACGATTCTTTTTTCATGGAGAGCAGCCTTTGGGTTTCTTGCTTTTGTAAACTTTGTTTTAGCATTTTTTACCTTTTTTCTGGTTCCTATAATGAAAAAAACGATTGTTGAAGAAGATCATAGAAATACAAAGGTCACCAATAAAACGGCTCTGATTTTGTATTATTCCATTGGAATATTTATGGGTATTACTTTTGCCGGATTTACAACATTTTTACCGACGCATTTTACTTTACAGACTGCAGAATGGACTGGGTCACCTACTCTTCGGGGAGGAATCTTAACCACTCTTGTACTTTTATCCGGGATAATTGGGCAATTATTGGGAGGATATTTTGGTAGTCGATTTGACAAGGCCTATTTATTGTTTATCATTGTGGTACTGAATGTCCCTTTTCTTGCTCTGATTGGATTAACTCCGGGTATGATGATGATATTTTCCGGTATTATTTTTGGTATCGTTCATTTTAGCATGCAGCCCATTGGAAATTCTCTCATTGCTCAAATTACTCAAAGCAACCATAGGGGTGTGGGATATGGTATAAGTTTCTTTTTTAGCTTCGGAGCAGGAGGATTCGGAGCAGGTATTGGCGGACTTATTGCGGAACATTTTGGAGTAGCAAAAATTTTTCCTGCAATGTCAATTTTACTTATACCCGCTATTGGTCTTGCCTGGTTGTTGAAAAAAAAGGTTTAGTGTTTACTCTTGGAATTGGATGTTAATATCCTCAATTTTATGATCAATTATGAGTAAAAATCAGTTTCAAAATCTCCCATCAGTATCTGAAGTATTACTTGAGATAAAAGACTTAAATAAGCTAGATAATAGTATTATAACATATTTTGTTAATAAGGAAATTTCTTGGTATCGGAAGCAGGCAAAGTTAAATAAATTAGCTGAGTCACGTAGTGAAATCACAAAGAAAATAGTTCAAAAAGTTGGCCAGTTTTGTCAACCCAGCATGAAGAATATTATTAATGGAACTGGGATTGTGCTTCACACAGGATTTGGGAGAGCGCCCATCCAAAAGACAAGACTAAAGAATGTCATAAATCGTCTCGGAGGGTATTCCAATTTAGAATTTAATCTGGAAACAGGTACGCGTGGAAATCGACTTGACCATGTTCGTGATCATTGTGCCGCTATTACAGGTTCTGAAAACAGCCTTATGGTTAATAACAATGCAGCAGCTGTTCTTTTAGCTCTGAATACATTGGCTGAAGGTAAGGAAGTCATTATTTCCCGAGGACAGGAAGTTGAAATAGGCGGTTCTTTCCGGATTCCTGATATTATCAGGAAAAGTAATTGTTTTCTCAAAGAAGTGGGTACAACAAATCGGACACACTTGAATGATTATAAAAAAGCAATCAACACGAAGACAGGGTTAATTCTTTGGGTTCATACGAGCAATTATGTTGTAAAGGGGTTCACAAAGGAGGTCTCTCTACATGAATTGGTTGAATTGGGGAAAAAGAAACACATTCCGGTAATGGCAGATCTGGGTAGTGGTGCATTGATCAAACTTTCAAAAAGAGATCTTCCCGAGGAAATCCCCGTTCAGGATGTTGTCAAATCTGGTGCAGTGGTGATCACCTTTTCTGGTGACAAGTTGTTGGGGGGCCCCCAAGCAGGGATAATTGTTGGAAAAAATCGTCTGTTGAAACGGATGGAACTAAACCCGATTTACCGGACGATTCGATGTGGAAAATTTACCATTGCCCTTATGGAAGAAACTCTCAGAACGTACCGTTCTGAAGAAGTCACCAAGGATAATTTGACGCTTTCACTCTTATCAACCAAACGGGTCATGTTAAGGAAACGCGGCAGAAAAATAATTCAGAGTATTTCCACAAAAAGGAAATCCAGATTAGGTATTACTTTAATTGAATCAACTGTTGAAGCCGGGAGTGGTTCTTTACCTGCTTGTGGAATTGAAAGCATGGCCTTGAGATTTTACCCAAAAAATCAAAAAATCTCAGAATTAGCGTACCGATTCCGGACTGGAAAAACTCCTGTTGTAGGGTACATATCCGGCAATCGTTTCTTCATCGATTTGAAGACGATTTTACCCAATCAGGTTGCACTTCTGATTGATGTAATAAACCAGGTTTAAGTAATGAATCAAATTGTCATCGGGACTGCCGGTCACATTGATCATGGGAAGACAGCATTAGTCAAGGCCTTGACAGGGGTTGACACAGATCGTCTCCAAGAAGAAAAATCTCGCGGTATGACCATTGACTTAGGTTTTGCATTCCTCAATAAAGATATTACCATTATTGATGTACCTGGACATGAGAAGTTTATCAGGAACATGGTTTCTGGTGTCTCAACTATTCATATTGCTCTGGTTGTCGTGGCAGCGGATGATGGTGTCATGCCTCAGACTAAGGAGCATCTTCAAATCCTCTCTTTGTTGTGTATTCCTCAGGGTGTGATTGTACTCACAAAAACGGATATGGTTAGCGATCCGGATTGGCTTGATCTGGTTGAAATGGAAATACATGAAATTGTAGCTGGTACCAGTTTAGAATCTGCCCCTATTATTCGTACTTCTGTAAATCCAGAATCCGGGATTTCCGAATTGCGACAGGCACTGTTACATGAGGCTGAAAAAGTGAGGTTTACTTTGGACCGGGGATTTTTTCGACTCCCCATAGATCGAGTATTCCTAAAAACCGGATTTGGTATTGTTGTAACAGGGACGGTCATTTCTGGTAGTCTTTCAGTCGGTGATGAAATTTATTGTCAGCCTGTTGGGCAACAATGCAAAGTACGAGGTCTTCAGAGCCATGGTGAAAAAACAGAAACAGTATCCATGGGTGACCGGGCTGCTGTGAATGTAGTAGGTATTGAGAAAAACCATGCATGGCGCGGTGCTGAGTTAGTCCAACCGGGGTGGATTGCTTCAACTTCCATATTTATCGCTCATGTTCAAATGATTCCGGGAATTGGATGGGAATTAAAATCCAAACAAAGAGTTCGAATTCATTTGGGGACTGCAGAAGTTCTTGGACGTGTAACTATTTCAGGAAAACGTCTGAAAACAGGGGAGTCAGGTATAATGTTAATCAGGTTAGAAAAACCTCTGGTTGCAGCAATGGATGATCGGTTTGTCATGCGCTCTTATTCTCCTATGCATACTATTGGTGGCGGAGTTATACTTGATCCAAATCCGAAAGGAAAATGGAACGAAATACGTAATTGGATGAATACTCTATCTACAGTTAGATCCCAGCGATTCAACCAATTTATAGATCGGTTTTGGACACAACCCAAAACAGAAATGGAATGGGGAAGGGTTTTTCATTGTTCTATTGAGGATATTCAACAGTTTATTACTGAAAATAGATTGGAGATAAGAAATAAGCTGGTATATAATCCAGAAAAGGTTTCATTTGCCAAGAAAGTGTTTTTGGAAAGAATAAAGCAATTCCACAAACAGCATCCATATCGAAAATCTATCAATGGAGATATTATTCAGAAGGAACTACGTTTTAGTGAATCATGGTTTGCAATGGTTATAAATGATTGTGTGAACGAAAAATTAATTTTGCCAATCGAGGCAGGATATGCCCTTAGAGATCATGAAATTTCCCTTTCTTCAAGTGACCAGAAGAAAGCAGATTTGATTTCTGAAATATTAGCACAAAGCAAGTTTGCACCTCAATCCTTGAATGATATCTTGGAAAAAACCCATTTAGAGGATGACTCTATTTTGGAGTTACTCCATGTACTAAAAGGAAAGGAAAAATCGATTGAAATAAAAGCTGGACTTTGGTTGGGAAAATCAAATTTTAATAAACTTATTTCCATGCTGAAATCATATTTTTCATCAAAGGAAAAACTGAGTGTCCCGGATTTTAAAACATTAACCCATCTTACTCGAAAAACTGCTATTCCTCTCCTTGAATACCTGGATAAAAGTAGGTTCACTTTCCGTGAAGAGAATGGACGGATTAAAGGTGACAGGTTGTGAGTAAAAAATCTGAGATTCCTGGTACACCGCTGATGAGGCAGTATCTTGAAGTGAAGAGTCAACACCCGGAAAGTATAGTTCTATTCCGGATGGGGGATTTTTTTGAAACATTTAATGAAGATGCAAAAATTACAGCTAAAATACTTGGTATCGTTCTCACCAAGAGAGCAAATGGAGCTGCCTCTGATGTTCCTCTGGCAGGATTTCCACATCATGCTTTGGATAATTATCTTCCTAAACTGGTCAATGCAGGGCATAGAGTAGCTATTTGTGAGCAGGTTGAGGATCCAAAACTTGCAAAAGGAATTGTGAAGCGTGAAGTGATTGAGGTTGTAACTCCTGGAACTATTACTTCTGATCAGGCATTGAATCAGAAATCCAATACCTACATCGCCAGTGTGTATTTTCATCATAGTGATGCAGGATATGCTATTTTAGACCAATCCACCGGGGAATTTTTTTTAGGAGAATGTACCCTTTCCCAGCTCACAGAATCTCTGCGAAAATTTGCTCCCAGGGAGATTCTTTTGGGTGAAAATATTACCTATTCAACAACCGAATGGTATCGTGAACTCAAACCATTTGTGACTCAAGTAGAAGATTGGCTCTTCAATTTTGATCAAAGCAATCGAACTCTCACAAGTCATTTCGAAACCAATTCATTGAAGGGTTTTGGTTGTGATAATTTGGTGCACGGAATTACGGCTGGCGGGGTCGTTTTATACCATATAAGGAATACTCTAAACAGTACTCTTGATCATGTCACATCAGTTCGACCTATAGTTGAAGAAGAAATCATGAGTCTTGATGGTTTTACACTCCGAAATCTTGAAGTATTTCAATCGTTGTCTACACAGGGTACTCATGGGACGTTGTTGGATGCTTTAGATGAGACTGTAACAGCGGGAGGTGGCCGTCTTTTGAAGCAGTGGTTAAATCAGCCATTGACAGGTTTGTCCCGCTTGAATATTCGGCAAAATATTGTTGAGGCTTTTGTTCAAAAGAAAAAATCTCTGCATTCTATCAGAAATTATTTAGGGAAAATATCTGACCTTGAACGAATTCTTGGAAAGATCAGCAGATTGAAAGCAACTCCAAGAGATGTGTGGGGGCTTGGATCGAGTTTAGGTTTAATTCCATTCCTGAAAAAGGACTTGGAAGATTCTGGTAATAAAGCACTTGCAGAGTTGTCAAGTCAGTTCAAGGATCTGAAAAAAACAGTGAAACTTATTGTTGAGAAAGTAAAGGAAGATGCACCTGCTAGTTTAAAGCGGGGCGGATTCATTCTTCAAGGTGTTGACAAGGAATTGGATGAACTCCGATCACTTTCATCTGGTGGGAAACAATGGATTTCAGATCTTCAGAATTCTGAGCGGGAAGCTACGGGAATTCCATCCCTGAAAATTGGTTTCAATAAAATATTTGGGTATTATATTGAGGTTACAAAGACTCACCAGCACAAGGTACCTGATTTTTATACTAGAAAACAAACATTGGTAAATTCTGAGAGATATATTACCTCGGAGTTGAAGCAATATGAAGAGAAAATTTTATCAGCTGAAGAAAAAATTGAATCAATTGAAATCCGGATATTTGAGGAATTATGCAGGGACATTTTGCAGGAAACACGCAATATTCAAATTAACGCAAAGATATTGCACCGTCTGGATGTGTTATCCTCATTTTCTGTGAGGGCAGTCAGAAATCGTTATGTAAGACCTAAGCTAATTACGGAGCCCAGTCTGGAGATAAAAGCAGGAAGGCATCCTGTAGTAGAACAACTTCTCCCTGCTACCGAGCGATTCATTCCAAATGACACCTTGATGAATATAAAAACCAGTCAAATACATTTGATCACCGGACCAAATATGGCAGGGAAATCCACTTATCTTCGCCAAGTTGGACTTTTGGTATTAATGAGCCAAATTGGTTCCTTTATTCCAGTAAAGAAAGCGAAAATTGGCATCGTTGACCGCCTGTTTACCAGGGTGGGTGCAAGTGATAATCTTGCTGGAGGAGAAAGCACTTTTCTTGTTGAGATGAATGAAGCAGCAAATATTCTAAATAATGCAACCCCCGAGAGTCTTATTCTCCTTGATGAAATTGGAAGGGGAACAGCCACATTTGATGGATTATCACTCGCTTGGTCAATCACGGAACATCTTCATAATCATTCAAATGTTGGTGCCCGTACCCTTTTCGCAACTCATTACCATGAGTTGACGGATCTTGAAAATACCTTGGAACGTTTGGAAAATTTTCAGGCAGCAGTGAAGGAATTTGGCGATAAGATAGTTTTTCTTCGTACAATTTTACCTGGAATAAGCGACAAAAGTTATGGGATACATGTAGCTCAAATGGCTGGATTACCATCTGAAGTAATCGAAAGAGCAAAGGAGATATTAAACTTTCATATCAGCCAAGAGAATATCCATGGAACGCGACAGGCCATTCCCGCGTCTAATCAGTTATCTATCTTTGAGCAGAAAGAAAATGAGTTGAAAAAAGCCATTGCAGCACTTGATCTGAACAAAATGACCCCTATTCAAGCCCTACAGGTTTTGGATAAATTAAAAAAAGAGCATGGACTGTAGGAAATATTTTTCTACGTCAATCATTTTATGAAATCATTATGAGCGAATTAATGAAAAAACTAATATTTCTGAGTTTTTTTGGAATTGCACAGTTTTCTTTTTCAGAAACAGTGTTTGTAAAATATGGGTGGCAAATATTCAGGAATGCAGGTGATGGCCGATCATTGGCTCTAGGAAAGGCTTTGACCGCTGGTGGCAAGGGTTCATCTGCATCCTTGTGGAATCCCGCAAATTTGGTTGCAAATACGGAGAAATCCTTTACTTATGTCCATCAAAGCCGTTTTTCGGGAGTTATCAGCAGTGATTTGATTTCTTTTCCGATACATAAATTTACGTCCAAGCCATTTGGATTTATCTTAATTCATGAGGAAGTCCCCGGTATTCCGGATACCCGCTATGCATTATTAGATGAGGATGGTGATGGGAAACTAAATGGAAATGAACGTTTAGATTCAAAAAATGTTACAGAATTTAGTCAGCATCAGTGGGGAGTGTATTTGAATCGATCATGGATTATTAACAAATCTCCCGCAATGGGATCAGTGCTTAGCCAAAAATCAGTATTATTAGGGGATGTCATTTTTGGAATTGGAGTGAAAGGGTTGATACACCAATTGGGAAATCATACAGGTACAGGTTTTGGTTTGGATGCTGGTTTAAGAACATTATTTTGGAAGAGAGTACAAGCAGGAATTGTGATTCAGGATGTTTTCACTTCTTGGTTGGTCTGGGATAATGGAACAAAGGAAATTGTCACTCCTCGTGTTTCACTGGGGATTTCTGGGAACTATGATCTTCCCTTAATTCCAATTACATTGGGTTTGATGGCAGATATTGTAATAGAAACGGAAGAGTTCCGAATGGGAATGGAGTGGACCATTAAGGAAAATATTCAGATCAGATTTGGGCGAAATGAAACTGGAATAATTTCAACTGGTCTTGGGTTGGTGTGGTCCGATATTGAGATTAGTTATGCTCTTCAATTTGAACCAGAGGTATCTTCTTTAGGGAGCAGCCATTTACTTTCTTTTTCCATCAATCCGAAATTGATAATGAGCAAGATATCACCTCCTCTGGATAATTAATTTAGATGAATTTGGTTTTCATTGTTAGAAGCGTATATTACTCCGTAAATTTCTTAGTTTTTCCATTGAAAAATTATGATTAAAAGTATGACAGGGTACGGCCGCAGTACGGTCAAAAATGGCAGTGGTCAAATTTCAGTGACTGTACGGGCAGTTAATTCCCGATATTTCGATCTGAAAATTCGGGGTTTCGATCTTGATCCGGCTCTAGATTTGGATATCCGAAATCGAACCCAGGAAATTCTTAAGAGGGGAAGTATACAGTTGGTTTTTGAAATGAATCACAATAGTGGAACTGAAGGATTATTACAATTGAATAAAAGTCGATATGAAGCTATTGAATCGTTATTACAAACAATTCAGGTGGAATATGGTCGCCACATTGAGCTGAGTGAAATAGTATCCCTTAGAGATTTGTTTTCGGAAAACGATCAGGATAAAATTCAACCAAAAAATATTTTAAAAGGTTTAAATGATGCTTTGGGGCAGGCGGATGAAATGCGTTCAACTGAGGGTAAAACAATCCAAAAGAGCATGGAAGATCAATTAAAGTCATTTTGTGAAAAGATTGATAAACTTGAACAACAAGTGAAAAAGGCAGGCAAACTTCGTAAAGAAAAATACCAGAAGAAAATATCAGACCTTTTAGAAACAGTTCCAGTTGATGAAACTCGTTTGGCTCAGGAAATTGCCATTCTCTCTGAAAAAGCAGATATTACGGAAGAGATCCTTCGGTGCCGGAGTCACATGGAACAATATTTATCATTTTTACAGGAGATTGAACCTGTTGGAAAGCGGTTAAACTTTCTTTTGCAGGAAACACACAGAGAAATTAATACAATTGGAGCAAAAAATTCTGATATGACCTTGACGAATCTTGTTATTGAATTGAAAAATGATACGGAAAAACTTAGGGAGCAGGCTCAGAATATTTTATGAAGAATTTCATTGCAATATCTGGTCCTTCTGGAACGGGAAAAACAACATTATGTCGTGAATTACAGCGTAAAAAACAGGAGATTAACTTTTCAGTATCATGTACAACCCGTCATCAGCGTTACACGGAAGAAGATGGCGTAGATTATCATTTTATTTCCATGGAAGAATTTGAGGAAAAAATCACCAAAAGTGAATTTGTGGAGTATGAAGAGGTTCATGGAGATTATTATGGCACAATGAAGAAACCACTTGAAGATGCCATCAGGGGAAACAGGTTATTACTGCTTGAAGTTGATGTAAAGGGAGCTAAATCTATTCAATCATTATATCCGAAAAATACGGTTACAATTTTTATTTTGCCTCCCAATCTTGATGATCTCCGAAAACGGCTAAGAAGCCGTGGTACAGATTCGGAAAAAAGAATTAAAAAACGAATGGACCGTTTGGAATTGGAATTGAAAGAAAAAGATTGGTTTGATTATCACGTGATCAACAATCAAATTGAACATGCTAGTAATGAATTAATTAAAATAATTGAAAAACAAACAGAAGGAGTGTTATATGAGTCTTAAACCGTTGTCTTTTCGCCAGATAGAAGAGCAGACAGGTGATATTTATGAAGCAGTAGTTGTGATGGAACGAAGAGCGAAGCAAATACTTCGCGATCGCCTTGTCGAAAAGATTATAAAAGAAGAAGAAAGCAGGGATATGGGTGTTTTTGATGAAGTCCCTGATGAAATAGATCCAGAAACGTACCAGGAAGTAGAAAAAGTAATAACTGTGGCTATTGAGGAATTTATTAATGGTGATTTAACCTGGCATAAATACCCACAAGATTCGGAAAAATAATCATAAATGGGCCTAAGTGTGGCGGCGAATATCTATCATTTTCTCAGTCAAACCCGTGAATTATTTGGAGACGAAATTTTTATTCAATCATCTTTAGATAATATAAATCAAGGATCGGGTTATGATTTCCCTGGATCATTACAGGAATTTAATGACAAGATAAATTCTTGTCATAAATGCCAGTTAGGGGATGCACGAACAAAATTTGTTTTTGGTGTAGGAGATCCAAAAGCGGATTTATTATTAGTCGGAGAAGCACCGGGAGTTGATGAAGATCGTCTTGGTGAACCATTTGTAGGGCGTGCCGGGAAATTATTGGATAAAATTCTGGCCGCTATTCACCTCAATAGAACAAAAGGTGTGTATATCTGCAATGTTTTGAAATGCCGTCCCCCGAATAATCGGGATCCATTACCCTCAGAAGTTGATCAATGCGAACCATATCTCCAGCATCAAATTCGCCTTATTAAACCTCAGTTGATTGTAGCGTTAGGACGGGTCGCAGGGAAAACTCTTTTAAAACAAGATATTCCGTTAAAGGCTATGAGAGAGAAAATTTATCATTATGAAGAAATCCCTTTGATTGTCACCTACCATCCTGCGGCTCTTTTGAGAAACTCAGGGTTTAAAGCACCAA
This sequence comes from uncultured Fidelibacterota bacterium, assembly GCA_913041945.1. GTDB lineage: Bacteria > Fidelibacterota > Marinisomatia > Marinisomatales > UBA8229 > UBA8229. The sequence goes on along the minus strand of CAJWIT010000005.1, from coordinate 48,891 downwards.
CGTGGAAAGATTTTCAATGGATTCAATCAATTCTTGATGGAAAAACAAATATTGGCTAAAAATAACCAATCAGAAATTTTGAATGTCCAGCCCCAGGCCTTGGAGGCAGAACAAGCTGTTTTAGGGTCAATGCTCATCAGTAAAGAAGCTGTCAGCAAGGTTTTACAATGGATTTCATCAGAACATTTTTATAAAGAAGCTCATGCGAAGATTTTTTCTACGATGATTGTATTATTCAATGAAAATGAACCAGTTGATACCATCTCTGTAACCGATCGATTAAAGAAAAATAAGGAACTGAAAGCAGTTGGAGGTGCATATTACATAACCGGATTGGTTGAATCTGTACCTACTGCGGCGAATGTAGAAAGTTATGCAAAAATAGTCCTGGAAAAAGCTGTATTACGCAGACTGATTTATCTGGCTCATGATATGTCCAAAGAAGCTTATGATGATCGCCAAACGGTTGATGATATACTGGACAGTGCTGAGCAATCCATTTTTACTATCACCCAAAACCGTTTAAAAGGCGGTTTTAAACATATCGAACCTATTCTTCATGAATCATTTGAACAGCTTGATGCCATTAGTTCGAAAGCGGGATCTGTAATAGGAGTTCCATCTGGCTTGATTGATTTGGATGCGATGACAGCTGGTTTTCATCCTGGTGATCTAGTGATCATCGCAGGCCGTCCAGCAATGGGAAAAACCTCACTTGCTCTTTCAATAGCACGAAATGCCGCAGTTGATCATAAGGAAAGTGTTGGATTCTTCAGTCTGGAAATGGCTGATCATCAGATTGCCATGAGGCTTCTTTGTGCAGAATCAAAGGTGGACAGTCATCTTGTCAGGACGGGCAATCTCCCGAAATCTCAGTGGAAGAATTTGAGTATTCATGTTGGGACATTAGCAGAGGCACCTATTTACCTAGATGATTCACCCGCAATTACCGTGCTCGAATTACGAGCTAAGGCCCGGAGATTAAAAGCAGAACATGATGTAAAAATGATTGTTGTTGACTATCTTCAGTTGATGCAAGGTCCAAAAGGTGTTGAGAGTCGTCAGCAGGAAATTTCTATTATTACCCGCTCTCTCAAGTCTCTTGCAAAGGACTTAAAAATTCCAATTGTGGCTCTATCCCAATTGTCAAGGGCAGTTGAAAGTCGAAGTGATAGACGTCCTCAACTGTCGGATCTTCGTGAAAGTGGGGCGATCGAACAAGATGCAGATGTTGTTATGTTTTTATACCGTCAATGGATATATTCGCGGGAAGACCAAGACAGAGGTAAAGCTCAAATAATAATCTCCAAACAGCGAAATGGACCTACTGGCACTGTCAATGTAACATTTATTGACCGTTTTGCTCGATTTGAGAATATGTCTGTTTACGAGAGTGAAGAAGCTGAAGTACCCTTCTAATGCCGAATCCCCTTTCCAAACTTATTCCTTACGTGGTAGGTGAATTCCCGAAACCTTTTCTAAATCTGTATGAAAAAATGGTTATTCCTAAAGATACCAACGGAAAAACCATAAAGGAGTCTTTATGGAAGGCGTATGAATTTGGAACTGTCAGACATCAAGGCCAGAAACGTCGCTCAGGGAAACCATATTTCGGTGATCATTGTCTTCAAGTAGCAAATATTTTAGCAAAATGGAAAATGGATCATATTACTGTCATGGCTGGGCTCCTTCATGATACTCTTGAAGATACTGATACAACCTTAAAAGACTTAGAGAACTGCTTTGGAGAGGATATTACCAGGTTAGTTGACGGAGTAACCAAACTTGGAAATATTGAATTTTCAAACCAGCAGGAAAAACAAGCAGAAAATTTTATGAAACTTCTGCTTTCGGTAGCAAAGGATCTCCGTGTTATTATTATAAAGTTTGCCGACAGACTTCACAACATGCAAACCATTGAATATATGTCAAAACTGAAGCAACGTCAAATTGCCAGGGAAACCAATGATATTTATGTTCCTTTAGCGCATCGTCTCGGAATGGCTTCGGTGAAATGGGAATTAGAAGACTGGGTATTACAAACGCTACATAAAAAATCCCATTTAGAAATTGATTCAAAACTGAAATCAACAAATCGGCAGCGATCACGTTATATAAATCAAGTTATTAGCCCCATTAAAGAAGAGTTGAAAAAGTATCAAATCCAGGTAGATATCTATGGAAGACCAAAATCCCATTCATCCATTTATAGAAAAATGATTGCAAGAGGGAAAACATTCGAGGAAATTTATGATCTCTTTGCTATCCGAATAGTTGTCGAAAAGGTAGAGCAATGTTATCTTACCCTTGGAATTATTCACCAGGTATACTCACCGATCCAGGAAAGATTCAAAGATTTCATTGCTATGCCTAAATCAAACGGATATCAATCTATTCACACAACTTTAATTGGTCCTCGTGGGCACATGGTGGAAATCCAGATTCGAACCAGAGAAATGGAACAAACAGCAGAAATTGGGGTAGCCGCTCATTGGAGATATAAAGAGGGTAAAACTGTTTCAGCAGATTTGGATTCAAATGTGAAGTGGCTCCGGGAATTGGTAACTATACTCCAGAATGAATTCAGTGACCCCAAAGAATTTATGAATCTTTTGAAAATAGATTTGTTTGATGATGAAATTTTTGTTTTTACACCCAAAGGAGATTTAATTCAACTTCCTCTGAATGCTTGTCCGATTGATTTTGCATTTCAAATCCATTCCCAAGTTGGTTTGAGTTGTCTTGGTGCTAAAGTTAATCATAAAGTAGTTCCACTGAATACAATCCTGAAAAATGGAGATATGGTAGAGATTCTTACAAGTAAAAATCAGCAGCCTAGTTATGGATGGTTGAAATTTGTCACCACATCTAAAGCGCGAACTAATATTAGTCGTTTCCTCTGGAGAATTGAAAAAAAGGAAAGTGTAAAGATCGGTACGGACATTCTTGAGAGAACGCTTAGAAAACTTAAGCAGTTTAAACTCTTGAAAACGATTAAGGAATCTTACGAAATATGTGGGTACAAGTCAACTGAGGCTCTTTTAGGAGCTATTGGAAATGGCTCTATCACCGTTCGAAATATTTTCAAGAAAATTCGATCACTGAATGAAAATGTATTGGAAGAAGCAAAAGAGGAATCAACTGAAAATTTTATTGATTTTGCCCGGTCATCTGCAAAAGGGATTAAACTTCAGGGGATTAAAAACTTGATGGTTAATTTTGGAAAATGTTGTTCCCCAATTCCAGGTGATGATATGATTGGATTTATAACACGAGGCAGGGGGATTACTGTTCACCAAACATCCTGTAAAAGCCTTCCATTATTAAGTGAAGACTCTGACCGGCTGATCCCGGTAGAATGGGATGTGAGTAGAAAAGATTTATTCGCTGTTCAAATCAAAATTGTTTGTGAAGATCGAAAAGGTAGATTAAAAGAAATGACCGAATGTATCGCAGGTGAGAATATTAATATTACAAGTGTTGATGCAAAAGTAAAAGACGGAGTGGGTATTTCGCTCTTTGTTATTAAGGTTAATAATTTGCGTCAATTGGATAGATTAATCCGGAAACTAAATAAGATCGATGGTATTGATTATGTAGAGAGAACCGGGTGATAAGTAGAGAGGATGAGGAAATTCCAGATAATAGGTGGGTAGATATTTAGGAATTGACAATGGAGAAAAGCGGGTTGGATTAGCCCTTTCCGACCCATTAAAAATCATAGCTACTCCTTTCAGGACTCTTCTAGTTCATAATACAAATCAGGTAATCCGGGAATTGGATAAAATAATTGATGAACAGGATGTAGAATTAATTGTGGTTGGAAATCCCCTGGGAATGAAAGGGCAACAAACAGCTCAGACAAAACGAACAATGGAATTTACAGATAAACTCAGGGACATTGGATATAAAGTAATGCTTGAAGATGAACGGTTATCTTCTGTATCAGCAAAACGTGCAATGATTGAACAGGAAATCAAAACGGGATATAATAAAGAATTAATTGATCAAACAGCTGCGGCGATTATTCTCCAACAATTTTTGGACAAGCAATCGAGAATGTAAGTATGGTCTCTTTTTACAAAACTTATTTTTGTCTTTAATTTTTTATCTACCTTCTTGGCAGTTAGCCATCCTATCAGGCATATTGATTGGCTTGGCTTATCCCCCTCTTCATCTTGGTTTTTTAGCCTGGATAGGGTTTGTACCTCTCATTTCTATCTTTTTAAATGAAAGTTCTTCCTCTGTTGCGAGGTATTCTTTTCTTTCTGCAATTACTGCTAATTTCATTTCACTATACTGGATAGGGCTTAATAGCGGAGCGGGATTTATTCCCGTATTTGCTTCTCTCATTGGAGCTATCCTTTACCTTGCCCTGTTTTGGACTATTCTTGGATTTTTACTTTCGAAAATTCATTCTTTGACGGGAAAAGGATTGTTTGTCTTTCCCTTTCTTTGGGTTTCCATGGAATGGTTAAGGAGTTTTGGACCGTTGGGGTTTCCGTGGATAAATCTCGCATTGACACAAACATCTTATTTACCGCTAATTCAAATGGCAGATTATTGTGGGAGTTATGGAATATCTTTTTGGATTATTATCTTAAATGTAATTGTATTCCTGATTATTACATCGTCTGTTAAGAACAGAAAAATGTGGATATTGCCATTTGGATTAATCTTAAGTTTGTGGATTATTGGATCTATCCGCATCTCCTTAATATCAAACCAAACTGAGGAATTGAACTTTGATGTCGCAGTAGTTCAACCGAATATTGATCCGAACCAAAAATGGGAACGGGACCACCGACAGGAGACATTCGCAGTTATGCATGATTTATTGAATGAAGCAACACAGCTTCAGCCAGATTTGGTTTTATGGCCCGAAGCAGCAGTACCTTCCAATCTTCGTTTATCCCTTTCTGATCGGAGTCCTATTCAGAATAAAGTGGTAGCATCTGGAATTCCCCTGTTGTCTGGGACAGTTGATCACACTGTAAATCAAAATGGAGAAAAAGAAAATTATAATGGTTCAATAATGATGTACCCAGATGGAAATATACAAATGTACCACAAAGTTCATTTGGTTCCTTTTGCAGAATACATTCCGTTTTCAAGATATTTTCCAATATTGAAAAAACTAAACTTTGGTCAAGCAAACTTTTCACAAGGAGAAGAGTACACGGTTTTTAAAGTAGATTCAATACAATTTTCAAACATCATCTGTTATGAATCCAGCTTACCAGACATTATCCGGGAATTTATTAAGCGGGGTGCGCAGTTTTTGTCAATACAAGCAAATGATGGTTGGCTGGGTAATTCATCTGGTCCGTACCAACATTTTGAGCTTGCAAAACTTCGTGCGGTTGAAAATCGAATCTCTATTGTACGAAGTGCAAACACGGGTATTTCTGGCATTATTCTGCCAACAGGACGGGTGATGGAAAAAATTTCAATTGGTGAAAGAAAAGTAATTCATGGGGATATATCTTTCTGGAATGGAACAAGCTTTTATACTGCTTTTGGTGATATATTCACGATGTTATGTACAATTATAATTTGCATTGTTTTGGGGATCGGATGGTTCAGACATTATCTAAAATAACTTTAATTATTATCCTTCTTCAGGTTATTGTTGCTCAAAACCTGGTTTTGGAAAAGAATACACCAAAAGTAAGACTGGCACCTATTATAAAATCGTTAGTGATACCGGGAACAGGGGAATTTTCTCTGGGTAATAAAACTCGTGGGCGAGTTTTTTCTTTAGTGGAAAGTGCTTTATGGATAACGACCCTTGGGAGTTTTTTAATGTCGAATATAGATCAAAGGAAATTCCAGGTGTTTGCCTCCGAACATGCTAATGTATTTGTTTCAGGAAAGGATAGAGAATTCTGGGTTGATATTGGGAATTATGATACGCGGGAAGCCTTCATTCAGGAACACTTGCGTTTCCGTGATAATGACGCTGTTGAAAGATATAAGAACATAGAATGGGATTGGGATTGGAAGGGATCAACATCTCAAAGAGAATCTTTCGAATCAATGCGAATCAGCAGTGATCGTTGGGCTCTTGCAGGGAAGTTTTTTATCGGTGGAATTGTCTTGAATCATATCGTTTCAGCAATTGATGTCCTTTATCTTCAGAATCGGTTTTTATCGACTGGAAAAATCACATTTGTCCCAAGGTATGATCCAGCGACTACGAATCTTACCTATTCATTGACCGTTCAATTTTAATCTCAAAAAATGTTCTAATCTGCTGGTTCCAATGAGTGGTCATCATTTCACATTAAATTTCAGTACATTTCAATAATCAAAGATGTTTCGAAATCCTCTGGTCCGGATTTGTTTTTATCTTAGTTTTTCACTGACAGTATTAATGAATCAAACAGTCTTAATACTTGGGATTGGAGTAATTATTTTTAGTGGTTTACTTTATTTAAACCGAAATCTATTCTCTGAAGTTTTAGTTCGAATAACACCATTCTTCAGATTTTTTCCATATATGGCAGTACTGTACGTTGGATTCTCCATTTTACTCACTCCAGCGACGATGAGTGAAATTTTGATTGAGATTGGTTTTGCATCATTAAAAATATTATTAATGGTTTCAATCATGGCACTTTATATTGAACAATCGTTGTCTTCAGGGGTTCTTATCGCTCTCAGGAGTTTATGGAGTACTCTAAACCGTCCTTGGAAATGGGTGGAAGACTTTTTCCTTTTTTTCGAATTGACCTTTCGATTTTTTCCTACTTTTCAGAAGGAGTGGGAGTCAACCCATAAGGGGAAATCAGCTTTGGGGTTAAATGCTAACACAACCCGTTGGACTCAAATTCAGAATATTGGGCATGATCTTCCGGGAATTGTTCTGAGAAATTATCGGAAAGCAGAGGAAACTGCAAAAATGATGAAGTTGCGAGGTTATGGAAACCAGATTCCGAGGGGCGTAGCTTTTCCAATTAGATTTTATCTCAGTGACGGACTTTTTATCATTGGTATAATCTGTTGTTTTTTTGGAGTAAATTTTCTTGGCAAGATTTAAAATCACCATACAATATGATGGAACAAAATTTTTCGGTTGGCAGTTTCAGCCGGCAAAAAGAACAATCCAGGATGAATTAGAAAAGGTAATCTCCATGTTCTCTGATGGAGAGAAAATTAAAGTCTTTGGTGCAGGGCGTACCGACACAGGCGTTCATGCGTTAAGCCAGGTAGCTCATTTTGATCTTAATACTGATTTGGATACTTGTAACCTGATTAAGGCATTGAATGCTCATCTTTCTGAAGATATTTTTGTTGAAAGTTTAGATGTTGTTCCTGCTGATTTTCACGCCCGATATTCTGCACAAATACGGTATTATCGTTACCAATGTTACACCGGGAATAATGTATTATTTCGGAATCAGTCGTGGATAACAGGACAATTAGACCAGTCAATCCTTCAATCAGCGGCTGAGACAGTTGTTGGAGAACATGATTTCCTCTCCTTCTGTAAGTTCAGAATTGATATGAAAAGTACTGTATGCAAAATCTATGAATCCGTATGGAAAAAGCAAGATAAAATGTTAATTTACTATGTTTCCGGGAATCGATTTTTACATCACATGGTAAGATATTTAACTGGTACAATGGTAGAAATATCAAGAGGAAAATTCACGATTGAATCATTTTTGAATCTATTGAATAATCCTGAAAAAAATGTTCAAATTTTTAAAGCGCCTCCTCAAGGACTCATTCTTGAAAAGGTTGACTATGCCTAGACTTATTTTCAGATTGATTGTTCTTTTTTTAGTATTTTTTTGTTTTCTCCCCAGTCAAAATGATATTACTCAGTCCAGAGATACAGCTATCACCCGTGCGATCAAGAGCGTCAGTCCTTCTGTTGCAAGTATCAATGTAATTCAACTCAAAGAAGTGACTACCCGCTCACCATTTAATGATCCATTTTTCCAGGATTTTTTTCCGTATGAGTTTCATCGTCAAAGGGTTAAAAGTTCAGGATCGGGAGTTGTTGTTAGTCCTGATGGGTATGTAATAACAAATTTCCATGTTGTTGAAAATGCACTGGAAATTATTATTACTCTTCCAGGTGGTGAGGAATATGAAGCAGTTGTCATCGGCACAGACAGTATGACTGATTTAGCTTTACTTAAATTAGAGGGTGGGAATTTCCCATTTGCAACGCTTGGAAATTCAGATAAATTGATCATCGGAGAATGGGTAGTTGCTCTAGGAAATCCGTACGGTTTATTCGATGTGAACGATCAACCCACAGCTACTGCGGGAATAATCAGCGCAGTGAATATGGATTTCGGCCAGCAAAAATCAGGGCAGGTGTTTCAGAACATGATTCAGACCGATGCTGCGATTAACCCAGGAAATAGTGGGGGTCCTCTTGTGAACAGTCGTGGAGAGGTTGTGGGAATTAATACATTTATTTTTACCGGTTCTACAATGTCTCAGGGTTCGATTGGGATAGGATTTGCAACACCAATAAATCATGCGAAAAATATAGCTGAGGAATTAAAAACGAAGGGAAACATTGACCGCAGTTATTTCACAGGGATCCAGGTTCAACCATTAAACCAAAGGATCATTCGATATCTTGATATTCCTGTCAAATCTGGTGTAATTATTGTCGAAATCGAAAAAGGAAGCCCTGCGGAAAGGGCTAAGTTGAAATTAGCAGATATAATACTATCTGTTAATGGTATTCAGGTGAAAACCGCAGAGGATATCAAGGAGATTATTCTTAACCAAGATCTACGCTCTGGAGATGAATTAGATATTAAAATTTATAGAAATAATCAAGAAAAGACTGTAACGATGAAATTAGGAAAAGTAAAAATGAAGTCGAGATACTGGTAAAAATATGATTGCGAAAGAAGGACGAAAAATCATCCTGATATTATTTTTTCTAACAATTTTTTCCCGATTGGTTGGCAATATAAATGGATTCGAATGGTTGAGTTTCGTTTATCTTATTTCAGGCTTATTCTTTTTATTTTCTCTCATCTTCTTTCGTGATCCAAAACGTAATATTCCCGCAGGGGATAATAGTCTTGTTTCTCCTGCCGACGGAAAGATAATCAACATAGCACAAGTAAATGATCCAGATGTAGGAAAAGGAATACTGGTATCAGTTTTTCTTAATATATTCAACGTACATGTGAACAGGGTACCTGTAACAGTGCTTATAAAAAAAACGGATTACAAACAGGGGAAATTTTTGGCAGCGTTTAATCATAAAGCTTCGGATGAAAATGAGCAGACAATTATACTTATGGAGTCACCAAAGGGGCTTATGAAAGTAAAGCAAGTTGCTGGACTTATTGCACGACGCATCCATTGTTATGCTCAGGCAGGAAAAACGTTACTGAAAGGAGATCGCCTCGGATTTATTATGTTTGGATCCCGTACTGATATTATTTTTCCCTCAATCTATCAGGTGCAGGTGCATAAAGGTCAAAAGGTGACTGGGGGAGAAACCATTATTGCTAAATTAGACTGAATAATTAAGTAGTGAAATCAAATAAAATGAATAAAAATCGCAAACGGCATATTCCTAATATTTTGACTGTGCTAAACATGTTTCTTGGATTTTTAGCAATCGGGATGTTGATTAAAGGTGATCCTATAAAGGCTGGTTGGCTGGTTTTATTCGCTGGTGCATTTGATGCAGTAGATGGAAAAATTGCTCGTTTATTGGGAATTCCATCCAGGTTTGGGACTGAATTTGATTCATTTGCCGATACAATTTCATTCTGTGCAGCACCATCGGTTTTGATATATACGACCTATGTCCAGGGATTGCCACCAATTTTAGGTGGATTAATCAGTTTTATCCCTTTGCTTTTTGGTACCATTCGTCTTGCACGGTTTAATGTATTACAGGAGGAAGATCCAAAACCCTATTTTACTGGTTTGACCACTCCATTGAATGCTTTATTCATTTTTGGATATATGCTGTTTAGCGATAAAATATCAGGGAATACAGGGGATCCAAGAATTGCGATTCTCCTTGTGGTTATCATGGGGCTTTTAATGATCAGCCCCGTACGTTTTTCAAAATTTCCACTTATCTCTTTTCGAAAAGGTCGGAAAAACACTTATCGGTTGTTGGGAGTATTTTCTTTATTGGTCAGCCTGATATTCCTCCGTGGAATTGTTTTGTTTCCTCTCTTATCGGTCTACATTCTATGGTGTGTTGCAGCCTGGGTCATCAATCCTCATGAAATAGTTGATTCTATGTCTATCAAAAAGCCGTCGGAAAGAGAGCTTCTTTAATTGAATAGACGATCTATCTTCCTCGTCATGTTTGGTCTTGGATGTGGAGCTCTTATTGGAACTCTTTTAGGAGAATTACTGGGGATGTTACTCCCTGTAGGGGTTGTTAAGGATTTTTTTCTCACAAGTATTAATTTTGATTTAGCAGGTTTGGCAGGACAAGATTCAGGGGTAATAGTCTTGAATTTGCTTATATTTACAGTAAAATTTGGTCTTTCATTGAAATTTAATTTCACTAGCCTAATCGGGTTAGCAACTGCATATTATCTACTGAGATTTTTCCGTTAGTTGGATAGTTGAATTAAGTTAAATTCAAAATAGTTTAGGAGGAGAAATAATGGATGAAAATAGATTAGTGTACGCGTTATTCAACCTTGGGCCTATGGAAATTTTTTTCATTGTAGTGGTTATACTAGTTTTGTTTGGAGCGAAGCGAATACCAGAAATTGCCAAAGGAATTGGGCAGGGAATTCGCGAATTTAAAGGGGCGGTAGATGGTGCGAAGAAAGATATTGAAGATGTTGGAAAAGAGATTGAATCTGAGAATGATGAGAAATCACCTGAATAATTCTCCCCTCTAAGTAAAACCTCTACTATATTCAAACCCTTTCCTATGTAATTTTCTTTCTTAAAATAGACTGTATGTAATTCTTTGCGTTGTTGGGAATATTTTGTGTAGAAACAAATCAAATTTTTAGACGTAGAGAATAAATAAGAATATAAAAATTCTCTTTAAATTACTAATAGTATGATTCAGTTTGCTCATCCATGGTCTTTATTGTTAGCGGTTATTATTCCTGTTCTGATATGGTGGTATCGTTTGTATGGAAAAAATCAGGAAGGTACCCTCAGGTTTTCTTCAATTGATTTGCTTCAGGGTAGATTCATTAGACAGGGGAAAAGACGTGTAAGAATTTTATCATCGATACAAATCGGTGTCTTGCTGCTTATAGTATTGGCACTGGCGCGTCCGAGGCTTGTCGACACCCTTGAAGAAACGACTGTCAAAGTTGTGGATATTGTAATGGTTGTTGATATTTCGAGTAGTATGCTTGCTGAAGATTTTAAACCCAATCGTCTTGAAGCGGTGAAAAAGACAGCGGCAAAATTTATAGAAAAGAGACCGGGAGACAGGATTGGCCTTCTGGTATTTGCGGGAGAGACATTCATTCAGTGTCCATTAACGGTAGATGCGCAGGTATTAAAAACACTCTTAGCAGAGGTGACCGTTGCTGAAAAGGATTACGATGGAACAGCAATCGGGATGGCTATCGCCAATGCTACAAATCGATTACGAAGCAGTAAAGCCAAAAGTAAAGTAATGGTTCTTTTGTCAGATGGAAGCAACAACGCCGGGGAATTGGATCCCCTCACTGCCGCAGATTTAGCAGCTGAATTTGACATCAGAATCTACACCATCGGTGCTGGAACGAACCAATCTGTAACGTATATTCCTAACCGTGGCTATATCCGCAATGAAATTGACGAGAAAACACTTCAAGCGATCGCGGAAGAAACTCATGGCAGGTATTTTCGTGCGACCGATGAAGAGACATTAGAAGATATTTATGAAGAAATCAATCAACTGGAACGAACGGAAATTGAAGTACGGGAATATACCCGCTATGAAGAACTTTATGGCTGGTTTTTAATTCCAGCTCTAATATTCAGCTTTGGTTTTGAAATTTTAGAGCGATCTGTTTTCAGGAGAAAAACGTAATGGAGTGGAGGTATCCATGGTTAATTATTTGTTTTGGGTTTTTACTTTTTTTCTGGATCGGAAAGTTTTTAAGAAGAGGGCGTTCTCACTTTATCTTCAAATCAAGCACACCACAATTAGAGGCTAATTTATTGGGCAGGTTTGACCATCAAAAAAGATTATGGAAAAAACGGATGGGTTTGTTTGGATTATCTTTTCTGATTGTTTCTGCTTCAGGTCCCCAGATAGGAACAAAGGTAAAACCTGTTGAACGAAAAGGAGTTGATTTAGTTTTCGTTGTGGATGTCTCCATCAGTATGGATGCTGAAGATGTAAAACCGAGCCGGCTTCAAAAGGCAAAATTCGAGATATCTCAAATAATCAAACAACTTAAAGGGGATCGGGTAGGAATCATAGTTTTTGCTGGCTCTAGTCACATATATCTTCCATTGACAGCAGATTACGAAGCAGCCCAATTATTTTTAGATGGTATTGACACAAATATGATTCCTACTCAGGGAACATCCATCAGTTCAGCCTTGAATTCAGGATTGACTGCATTTACTGAGGAAAGTGAAAAATATAAAGTTATTATAATTATTACAGATGGCGAAGATCATGAAGGGGAAGCAGTCGAGATAGCAGAGAAAGCAGCAAGAACAGGAATTATAATTCATACGGTTGGAGTTGGTTCTTTAACAGGGTCTTTGATTCCAATCAAAAGTCAGAATGGGGTATCACAGGAATATAAGCGGGATCGTCAAGGGAAACTCGTGACGTCAAAATTGAATGAAATGGCGCTCAGGGAAATTGCTGATGCGGGGAATGGTATATATGTCCGTTTTGACAACCGTTTAACAGGTCATCGGAATTTGATTCAAGCCATTGATTCAATGGAAAAAAAAACCATAAGTACTCATGAATTTTCAGAATTTGAAGATCGGTATCAAATTTTCGCAATCATTTCGTTGTTATTTTTTATCATTAGTTTTATGTTTCCAACCAAGAAAATGCAGAAAGAAACTTGGAGAGGTAGAATTGTTTAGGAGACGATTTAAAAGAGAATATTTGAAAAGCAGTACAACAGTGGTTCTTTTCCTGTTCGTTTCTCTGGCTTTTTCGGTGGATAAAGGGATGAAAGAATACAAACGAAATAATTTTGATGAAGCCAGAAAATATTATGAATCTGTTCTTGAGGAAAGGAAGGATGACTCTGCCGCTAATTTTGGATTAGGAGTTTCAGCTTACCAACAAGGTGATATTAAATCGGCCATGGAAGCATTTGATCGTATACTAAGAGATGATGAGCCAGAATTAAAAGCAAAATCTTATTACAATATGGGGAATATCCTCTACGAACAGCAGAGGTCCGAAGAAAGTCTTGCATTTTTTAAAAAAGCATTAGAGTTGGATCCTGGCGATACAGATGCAAAATTCAATTACGAGATCCTCAAATATCATTTGCAGCCCCAAGAACAGCAACAGCAGAATGATAATAACAAAAATTCGGAGAACCAGGAAAAATCGGAACAAAGCAAGCAGGAAAACCAAAGCACAGAAAAAGAAGAAGATAAAACTCAACAACAGTCTGCACAAGGAGATAAAGGGCAAGAAAAGGAAAAGTCAGAAAAAAACCAGGGAGAGAAAAACAAAGAACAGGAAAAAATGGCCCAAGAACAAGGGAAGGAAGAACAAGAGGGAAAAGGGATACCTGAACCCCAAAAAAGCGAAGAAGACGGGGATAATCAGGATCGTATGAATGCCCAGGCCATTCTGGATGCATTAAAGGAAGAGGAAAAAATCCATCAGAAGCGACAGATTGCACGAGCAAAATCCAAAAAATTGGAAAAGGATTGGTAATGATTAAATTTCCATCTTCAATTTTATTATTGACAGTGTGTTTTGGATTAAATTCCTATGTTTTTGCTGCAAAAGTTACTGCATCAGTAGATGCAACCAGTATCAGTCAAAATGATGTGTTTACGTTCAAGATAGAGGCAAAAGATGCAGAATCTAATCCCAAAGTCGATATTACACCTCTGTTGAAAAACTTTTCAGTCGTAAGTGGTCCAAGCCAACAGACCAGCATGTCTTGGATAAATGGAAAAATGCAGACTTCACGTAATTTGACCTGGACCTTAGTTCCAATGAAAACCGGAACATTAACCATTCCATCATTGTCCATATCCGTAGGTAATAAATCTTTTCGGACGAAAACCATTCGAATGAAAGTATCTAGGGGTAAACAATTAGCTGAAGCAAAGGATCTTTTTCTAACGGTGGAATTGGATAAATCGGAAGTGTATCCAGGAGAACAGGTAACAGTTATCTATAAATTATTTACAAGAGTAAACATGTCTATTCAAGATCTTGAAATGCCAAAATTTGTTGGATTCTGGGTTGAGGAATTGTTTGCTCCAAACCGTGTAGAATTTCGGAAGGTAAATTTAAAAGGCGTTCAATATAATGTTGCCCACTTGTATTCTGCGGCTCTTTTCCCAACGAAAACCGGAGAGCTTTTTTTAGACCCAATGAAGGTAAAATGCAATGTTACTGTTAAAAACAAAAAGCGACGGAAAAGTATCTGGGATGATCCCTTCTTTGATTCATTTTCCCGTCAGCAAACTGTTCCTAAAGTTCTCCTTACAGAAAAAACGTTGATAAATGTTAAACCGTACCCAAATGGCAAACCAGCGGATTTCACCGGAGCTGTGGGATCATTTACTTTATCTGCATTTGCAGATATGAAGTCGGTCAAGGCTAATGAAGCCATTACTTTAAAAGTGAAGTTACATGGGACTGGAAATATCTCTATGTTTAGTCTTCCAGAATTTGATTTCCCCCAAACTTTGGAGGTATTTCCACCTACTTCAACCATTAATAAAGAACCATTGCGTGATAATATTACTGGATCGGTTTCTTGGGAATATATCCTGATTCCACGTCAAGAAGGGAGATTCATTATTCCCAGAATAGAATTACCATTTTTCGATTCTAAAACTGAAGAATGGGACAGAACATCCACTCGTCCAATTCAAATTTCAGTATTACCCGGTGAAACTTCTGCGGAAGTTTCCTCAGGATTGACAAAGGAGGAGGTTGTGCTTCTGGGAAGTGATATTCGTTACATCCGCAGGGAAATTCCTCAGTGGATATATAGAAAATATTCAGGCATTTCATTTGAAATTCTAACCCTTTATGGACTCTCGCTCATTTTCTTTATTTCACCTGGATTTATGAAAAATATACAAAGAAACAAAGGAGGGACTGAAGATATCCGTCGGTCAAAAAAAGCTTTAAAAACCGCCATGAGAGCTCTGAACAAAACTCAGGGAGACATTTTCTCACATGCATCCCGAATTCAGTATCGCTATTTGAAAGATAGATTTTTATTGTCCACGGAGAATCTTGATCCTTTAACTGCGGAATCACTTTTAGCAAATAGTATTCCAGATGGTGAATTGAAAGAACTGGTTCATATGTTGAAGATCTGTGATTCGGGACAATATGCCCCCGGAAAAAATGCGGAAGAAAAGAGCCTCATTACTGATGTAAAATCTCTCTTAAAACGGATTGATGCTCATGCATAAATGGATATCAGTATTTATCATTAATGTTGTTCTGTTAACAGCACAACAAGCTGAAATAGATTCATTGTTCGTGCAGGCAAACCAAGTAATGGATGAACAATCTTATAGACAAGCTGTGATTAATTATGAAAAGATTTTACACATGGGGATTGATCATCCGGATCTTTATTACAATCTTGGAAATGCATATTATAGGATGGGTATATATGGTCAAGCGGTTTGGGCATATGAAAAAGGACTCCAATTCACTCCCCGTGATCCAGACCTGAATTTTAATCTTGATTTGACAAACACAAGGGTCCGGGATAGGATTGAAGTGCCGGAAACATTTTTTCTGCTGGAATTTTACCGATCAATTAAAAATATGTTTACTATCCAAGATGCCATTTTTCTAGGAGCACTCCTTCTAGTCATTTCAGCTTTATTATTTGGACTTGAAAAAATGAAATGGTTGAGAATTCCATTTTCATCCCGTATTATTGGCAGTTTCATTATTCTTTCTGTTCTGGTTCATGGAATCACACTGGATAAATATTTGGCTTTGTCAGAAGTCCATGAGGGCATTGTTGTCTTTAGAGAAGTAGAAGCTTTTTCTGCTCCGTTCCGCCGTGAGGATGCAGTATTATTCAGAATTCATGAGGGTGTTAAACTGGAAATAAAACAGAAGCAACCAGAATGGGTTGAGATTGTATTGCTTGATGGAAAAAAAGGCTGGATTCAATCCAAATCAGTTAGAGAATTATGAAAATAATAACTGTGTTATTATATATTTCTCTCTTGTCTAGTATTGCTTTCAGCCAGGAACAGGATGAATCAATTGATCCAAATACCTTAATTGATTATCAGCCAAATTGGCCTATCGTCGTTAATCCACTTTTAGATAAAGAAAACCCGAAAAATAATAATGAGGAGGCAAGGGATACTTCGGAGATCATAATAGAAGGATATCGTGTCCAGGTTTTGGTTACCCGGAATTCACATAGTGCAGATAGTATCCGTGTGGTTCTATCTGATAAAATTGATGAGGATGTTTATATAACATATGAAGTTCCATATTATAAAATTCGTGTGGGAAATTGCGTTGACCGAAAACAAGCGGAGGAACTTCAGTTGAGATTGGTGGAACTTGGTTATGCTTCCGCATGGATCATAAGAACCCGAGTGAAGGCTCCTGAACTTATCAGGGAATATTAGTTTTTTAATCTGGGAATATCTTTTTTGGGATTTAGATATATTTTATATTCACATCCTTATTTTTTATGGACATTTGTTGGTTTTATTTGGGGCCATAGCTCAGTTGGGAGAGCGCCTGAATGGCATTCAGGAGGTCGTCGGTTCAATCCCGTCTGGCTCCACTGATTTGAATAATAAATGTTAAACCACAATCTAACTTGATAAAATGGAAATAAATCAGGACATGGATAAAGAAAATTATTCGTTAGAATCTTCAAAACTGGTAACCAGCAACGTTGCTCCTATTTTTCATGTGTTATCCAATGAGCAGCAAATTCTTCAGAGAACAGATCAAAAAGCATTTACCATGCTTTCTATCTTAGGTGTCTTCATGGTGTTTTTTATTGTTCATTTTTTGAAAATCCAATTAGACTGGTTTAAATTTATATTGGTTATCATCTATTTTATATCTGCATTTCTTGCAATCGTAAACCTTGTTCTTGTTATAGTTCCAAGAGTGAGAAAAATTGAATCTCAGGAATTAAATCCAACCTATTTTGGTGGTATCAGCCAATTTGAAAATCAGGAACAATATAGTTCACATTTTCGAGAGGTGTTTACCAATGACGATAAAACGTTCACACTGTTTGCAAATCAGGTATTCGCCCTTGGAAAGATCAATGCGTATAAAAATCATGCAATAAAACGATCGATTTTATTTTTCGCAATTGCTATTATTTCAGAATTAATTATTATAATTGCTATGGCTTGGGGGCGAGCAGGTCCTTACCTGTTTCCAGGTGGGTAATGCAAAAGTTCGCCTTATGTTTCTCTTTGATATTATTTTTTGGGTGCATGTCCACCACAACAGCGCCAATTATTGGCCCAGCTGGTCCTGAAGGACCTCCAGGGCAAAATGGAGAATCTATTCCCAAAGAATTGGTTTTAGAACTTAAGAATACATTGGAAGAATTAAATAATTCCAAAAAGAGTTTTAGAGAAGAAATCGTTGGAACTGTATATTATATTTTTGGAATTGCTCCTCCAAGAATCGGATTTTTAAGTTTGACATCATTTGGGAATCTTTATAAGCTGGAAAATATAAACCCAATCAAAAGGGGAGACTCTTTTCTATTGCTGGGAAGGATTGATTTAAGAAATGACTTTATTTCGCTTTCGGTACTTCCTGGATCAGATGATATTCAACAATCTTTTTTAGCAATCACTCAAAATGGAGAATCGTATGAGTCAGCTGATCTGAAAAATTGGACTCAAAAGGAAAGAATTCCTCTAAAACAGTAATAATTTTCATCAAATTTCACTGTATCATACTATCAAATAATGAATCAAGGCAAAAAATGTAATGTAGTTTATTCCACAGATCCGAATTTTGAGAATAATTATAATGATATGGATGATCCTGACACGATTGAAACTTATAACCAGAATATTCGTATTTGGCTGGACCGTCGAGGCGGAGGGAAGATATTGACTGTGATAAAGGGATTAAAGGGGCCTGCTGCTGAGCTGGAATTACTTGGGAAAGAGCTAAAGAAACGTTGCGCTGTTGGAGGAAGTGTCAAAGATAATACAATTCTGATTCAGGGGAATCACAGAGATAAAATACTAAGTATTCTAACCGAAAAGGGGATCAAAGCAAAAAAGGCAGGCGGATGAGTATAATACTGTTCGAAGTTTTGATAAAGATCACAATACATTTTTAATAAAAGGATTCATAAATTACCCTATTATGAAAAAACTTAAAATCAGCATATTCTCAATTTTACTCCTTACGGGATTTTCCTGTGCAAAGAAGAACCTTGAGGGTTCTTTATCTTTCATAGTTACATCGAATGTCAGATGTCAACTTGATCCCTGTGGGTGAAAAAAGAATCCCATAGGCGGTCTGCCTAGAAGAATGAAGTACATTGAATCTGTAAAGAAGGAAGGGAAGAACCCTGTTATTCTTGATGCAGGAGATGCTCTATTTGAATCATCAAATACAATCATGAAACAAAACCTAGCTTCCTCAAAATTTAAAGCGCAGTCATTAGTGAAGGGATATGAAGTTATTGGGTATGAAGCGATCAATGTAGGTGCATTTGACCTTGCAGCTGGCTACGAATTTTTAAAAACTGTTTCCGATGGCACATCAATTCCGTTTTTGTCGGCTAATTTATTTGACAAAAAATCAGGGGAAAGAGTGTTTGATCCATATATTATTGTTGAACGACCTCCTTTCAAAATTGGTATAATCGGAGTCACAAATTTGCTTCCTTCAAGTGTAACTGAATTAACCATGAAAAATTACCTGCAGGTTGGGAAATCGTTCATAGAAACGCTTAAGCGAGAAGCAGATATCATTGTAATGCTTGTGAATGCGGATAAAAAAGAAAGGGGAATCATCAAAAAGGAATTTGCAGAGGCAGATTATATTGTCTTGAGCAGGGAAATCCAAAAAACACGCCAAAACCAAGCTCAGGGGACAGGTCCTTTTATTTGCTCGCCAGGGAAGCAGGGTAAATATTTAGCGGTTATAGATTTAAATATTGTAAACCTGGATTCGCCGTTTGTAGATATTTCTTATTATAAACAACAGGTAAAAAACACGGAGACACGGATAGCAAGGTACAAAAAAAAGGAACCGGAAAAATCATTTGAGGAAATTTATGCCAATCAACCGAATATTCTTCGAAACATTGATGTGTTAAGAAAACAGAAACAGACAGCTAAGGATCAATTGGATAGGGCAATAAATCAAAGTGAATATAAACTTGTGTCTATGAGTAGAAAAATCGGGGATGATTTAGACATGCTGACTTTTGTTGATCGTGTATTCAAGAAAGAAAATGAAATCAAAGGTATTCCAAATCTACCTCCAGGGAAAAAACTAAAAAGTCCAATCAGATCATTGAAAAATAATTGAAAAGAATATTTATCCAAAGTTCGCTGTTTCAAGTTTTATTTTTTTTAATCATTTCTGTTGTAATTGGATTTGGAAGTAATTGGCTGAGAGATGATCCAATTCCCCTTTTTGCAGGAAAGTTAAAAATTGCCGCTCCTGATGACCTTCTGTCTGATATTGCAACTGAACCGGTATTAAGAGCCATTGGTTTAGATCAGGCACGGAAATTCCATAACGAGGATGTAGTTTTTGTGGATGCACGGGATTTAGAGTATTACGAGAAGGGACATATACTTGGGGCTTGGAATAGCAACGATTTTATGGAATTAATTTTCAGGTTGGATTCGCTTCAGGGGAAAGATAGAAGTATAGTCACATATTGCGATGGAGATGATTGCGGGTCAAGTGAAGATATTGCATATGACTTACAGAATGAGGGATTTACAAAAATTTTTGTATTTGTCGGTGGATGGTCAGAATGGCAACAAGCTGGCTATTCCATTGAAAAATGAGATTTATTACCCAAAGTTCAATTTTTATTATTTCATTTAGACTGATAATTGGAGGCATCCTTGTGTTTGCAAGTCTAGATAAAATATCCGCACCTGGAGAATTTGCACAGGATATTGCACATTACCATATGCTTCCACTGGGAACTGAAAATTTGTTAGCGCTTATTTTACCGTGGCTGGAACTAACCGTTGGGGTAGGGTTAATCCTAGGTATTTTTATAACTGGTGCGTCAATTTTGTCTATGGCAATGATGGGAATGTTTATCATAGCAATTGGTTCCGCAATCTTGCGGGGATATAATATTGAGTGTGGCTGTGGATTAAAAGAGGGGGAGATGGTTGGAGTTGGAAAAATTATTGAAAATTCAATTTATTTTTTACTTGTGTGGCTCATATATAAACGCAGCGGTAATTGGTTTGAAATACTGCCAAAGGTAGGTTGACGAAAATATAATAGACTGGTAAATTCTGGCTCAATTTTTGCGGGAGTAGCTCAGTGGTAGAGCTCCACGTTGCCAACGTGGTTGTCGCGAGTTCGACCCTCGTCTCCCGCTCATTTTTTCATTCTGAAAGAATTTCCTTGGTTTCTTTTGGTGTTAGGCCATCAATTTGATCCGGAGTCCCACCTAGTTTTTTAAATACTGATCGTTTCATATTTTTCCACATATTTTTTGTCCAGATCTTAAAAGAAAAAATATACATGTTTCGTGGAAAATGCTTGTCCCGTTCTACTGGGCAGAAAAACTGGGTTCTGGTGTCCTTATACAAATCATATATCATCCATCCCATTGTGGTTAGCGGAACTGCCAGGTTCATAGCCTGATATGTCCTTCCTCCATGTAAGAGGTCTCCAATTTGAGAGGCAATACTATTCACATCCATCAGAATTTCAACCATGGTTCCTGCCAGAAAAATTCCGGTTGACGATAAAAATCCTTTTCGTATTGAGTTTTCAATCATTGTGAGGTCAGATTTAACCTCATTTATTTCGAGAAAATTGAGAGATAAAACAGAATCGCTGGATGTTGAAAGGAAAACGTGTGGCTTTTCCATTTTTATATCAAAGCGGATTTTTTCAAAAGGAAAGATTTCGTCATTTTTTGTTATCAAAATCCCTCCCCGTTGTTCAAGGAGCTCTATCCGCCCTCGTAAAGAATAGCTTTTGTAAAAGAGTTTTTGAAAATCATTATAAATAAAATAGACTTTTTTTAATGGTTCAGCCCGGTGTTTTTCGATATCAAAATCATAAAAATACACTGAATCTGCTGATAATGAGTCAATCAATCCTATGTCTGTCAATCCATTGGTATAAACAATGACATGGTTTACATCTGCAAAGAGGTAAACATTCCAGAAAAATGAAAATATGAGGATGAGGATGTGAAAGTAATGCTTCATTTTACCTTAATCTTATTAACTTTACTGATTAAATAAAAACTCTAAATGTTTCAAAACAGATATTTATTCATATTTTCTTTTTTTGTGGGAATTCTTTTTTCTCAGCCAAAATTTTCAATTGGTATGGATGTGGGATATTATAAACCAGGAATGTCTGTTTCAAGTGAAAATCAACTCCCTCAAGCCTCTGGATTTTCAGCAGATATTCTTCCAGGTTATAGCATGTTCTATCAGTTCTTTCCAGGAGCAAGAGTAGGTTTTTCACATTCCTTTTCTATACACATAGACCAAACAAAATCTGGGACCCCGTTTTCCAGAATTTTATCCTATAGAATGTTCATTTTAGAAACATTCTTTTTGGCCCGGGAACGATTGGAATGGAATTTTTCCCTGGCGCCCACATGGAATAAGGGGAGTATTCATCTTGATGCTAAAGAGAATTTTACCGAATGGGACACTTTTTTAACTGGTTTTAATGATACACAGGGTCCTATTTCCGTAATTAGTTCAGATCAAATGACAACTTACTGGTTCGGATTTGCCAGTTTTATTGGTTTAAGATATTATATCCGTTCCTGGTGCGCCATTGATATTAAAACCGGATTTATGAATAATTATTATGATAACAAAAATTGGAAGTTTCAAGGCAAAAAAGTCGTTGGGCCTGAGATGACAATTTCCGGGGAACCGATTGTTACAGTGAAAGTGATTTTTGGATGGTAAAAATGAAAGTAATCATAGTCGTGGTTTTTATTCTTTCTTCTATTACAAATGCTCAGCAAACAGAAAATGAGAGGAAAGAAAATCCTTGTAAATCTACGTATATCAAAAAAGCACGGGAAGGCGGTTTACGGTCTTTGTCTATTTTTGAAATGCCTGTTTATTATTATGATGTGAGGCGATGTGAAGATGTGATAGAATCCAATAAATTATTTGTGGATATTGAGCAGGAACAAATTACCGCAGATTTTACTCAAAGCAAACAGATGCGTAGTTGGACATCTACTTTTGCATATTGCACAATCATTACATTCACTTCATTATATGTGGATTTATTAATATCTAAATGATTCAATAACAGGCCTAAATAATTAATTCCTTTTTAATTATCTTATTCCAGTGTTTGAATACTATTTCCTGGATTGGAAATACTATTATCACCATGGTTAGATAAGAAATCGTTATTATTCCTCTGTATCTTCTTCCGGGATAATATCAAGATCCCTGAAGATCAATTGGGAAATTTCCTTAGCAATATCATCTCCTTTGCAATCATCATTTATGAGCGCGTCCCATGCTGTGTTCAGGATTGATAAATTATCCTGATTACCAAAAATATCATCCAATACTGAAATTGGAACATGAAAATCCCGTAAACGCTGGTACCGATCAATATTTTTTATTTTCATCAAAAGAATATAGCCAATGAATATCCCTATTGATATAATTATTGATTGGTGGAGAAGCATCACATTTGTATGATTGGAGGGAAAAAATAGAAGGTGTAAATTCTATCCCTTTATTAATATTGGAGGATAGTAAAACCAATATAATTGGCGTCGTACCCAAGTGGTTTAAGGGGGCGGTTTGCAAAACCGTTATTCACCGGTTCGAATCCGGTCGACGCCTCCATTTATAGTGCCCGGGTGGTGAAATTGGTAGACACAAGGGACTTAAAATCCCTCGCCCGTATAGGGCATGTCGGTTCAAGTCCGACCCCGGGTACTATCCAAAATACCAACTCTTTCTAAGGAGATATAAATGAAGAATACTACTTTAATTATTATTACATTGATATTAAATATCAGTTTTTCTCAAAATGATAATTTGAGGAATAGATATGGAAATGATACTTTAAGCGAAAATCCTATTTATCCTATTCCAGCAGAAATGACCTTTGATGAATATCAGGATATGAATAGAAGATTAAATGTTGGTTTACTTCTGGCAGCTATACCTATTCCAGGAACGATTCACCACTATGCGGGAGAAAAAAAAATAGCAAAAAATATACGTTGGGTCGCTGCTGGAAGTATATTAGCTATCATTGGAGGTGCGATGTCAATGAAAGAAGATGGCTGGAGGAAATCACCTTATGAAATATATATTGAAAATCCTGGAACAGATGATGAGAAAAGATACCAAAAGATACCAATAGGTGAAACCGGAGGAGCAATTGACTATAAATATGTTGAATTGGAAAAAATGTATTCTGGTGCATCTTTTCTAATCCCATTGGGGATAGGTGTACTGATTGGAGATTATTTATATGATTATATTCATGGAATCAGAACTATTGAAAGTAAGAGGGATAAAGTACGCTTTAAATATGGAAAGACATTAGATTTTAGTTTTACCCCAACATATGATTTAAAAAATAAAACTGCGGGAATTAGTTTCACTTATGATTTTTAATTGAGTCTGGAAACAATATAAAATTCCTTGGTTATCCACTTCCTAAAGCAATTGTAGAAGAATGGGAGCATACTCCAAATTGATTCCTCTGGGTAAACTGAAGAGACTTTTATTTATAGCATTGTTTGTTTAATTAACTAAAAGGAGAATAAAATGAATCGAGCACTAATTATTTGTGGAATCCTTTTTACCGTTGCCTCTCAATTGATTGCACAGTCAGGCACAGCGGTAGGCAGGCAAACTGCAAAAAATGGAGAAAAAGTATGGTTGGTTATAAACAAAATCAAGTTTGATAAAAAACAGGAGTTCGACAAAATACTGTTTGGAGAAGTAATGCCAGCTGCTGCTGAATATCGTGATAAGGATGATGAAAAACATGAGCTGAATAAAAAATCGTTAAAAACTATAAGAATTCTCAGGCCAACCCAGGTAAATGATGATTCAACCTGGACATTTTTATTCATTGCCGACCCATATATTGAAGGTGCTACATATAATATTGGACCTCCATTATTACAAAAATATGGTGAAGATGGAGCCCAAGCGGTTTTTAATAGATGGAGTGATTGTTTTGCCGCAGGACAAGAAGTGTACTTAAACGAACAATCTGATTGGTAAAGTAAAGGTATTAATCCTTCACACAGCATGTAAGTTCAATAACCCCACCTCTTTGTAAAAAAGTGGGGATGGGGTAAATTGAAGAGATGGGCAAAAAAGAAGAACATATAGAACAATTCAGCATGTTGTGAAGATTACTGTAATTATTGTAGCGGAGGAGGGACTTGAACCCCCGACACGTGGATTATGATTCCACTGCTCTAACCAACTGAGCTACTCCGCCAAAATTGTGCAGTTCCTAAACCTCAAAGATAACCAACCAAAATAGCATAAAAATTTAATGATTTTTATTACTTAATTTAGTTAATGTTTGTTCAATTAATTTTAATAATTTTCCCGAATATTTTTCAAATCAATAAAGGAGTGTATTTCCATGTACAAATCAGTTGAATCTTTTATGGATGTTGTAAATTCAAGAAGTCCTGGTGAAAAGGAATTTCATCAGGCAGTGCACGAAGTGGTGGAATCGATTTGGGGTTTTTTGCAAGAACATTCCCATTATCTCCATTCAAGGGTTCTGGAGAGAATGGTTGAACCAGAACGGATCATCATGTTCCGGGTTCCATGGCGTAATGATAGGGGGGAAGTAGAAGTAAACCGCGGATACAGAGTGGAATTTAATTCTGCAATTGGCCCCTATAAAGGCGGATTGAGATTTCATCCGTCTGTTAATCT
The DNA here is from genome assembly GCA_913041945.1 of uncultured Fidelibacterota bacterium. Lineage (GTDB taxonomy): Bacteria > Fidelibacterota > Marinisomatia > Marinisomatales > UBA8229 > UBA8229. The sequence goes on along the minus strand of CAJWIT010000005.1, from coordinate 23,619 downwards.
TAGTATTTTGAAATTCCTCGGTTTTGAGCAGGTGTTCAAAAACAGTTTAACTACCCTTCCAATGGGAGGGGGCAAAGGCGGATCGGATTTTGATCCAAAAGGGAAATCTGATAATGAAGTTATGAGTTTCTGCCAGTCTTTCATGACCGAACTGCAACGTCATATTGGTCCTGCCACGGATGTGCCGGCAGGGGATATCGGAGTAGGCGGGCGTGAAATTGGTTTTATGTTTGGGCAGTACAAACGTCTTCGAAATGAATTTACCGGCACCCTGACAGGTAAAGGTTTGAACTGGGGCGGAAGCTTAATTCGCCCGGAAGCTACAGGGTATGGATGCGTTTATTTTGCCAATGAGATGTTGAAAACCAGGAGTGAAAGCTTCGAAGGAAAAACCGTTGCAATTTCCGGTTCTGGAAATGTTGCACAATATTCGGTTGAAAAGGTCCTGGATCTTGGCGGGAAACCTGTAACGCTATCTGATTCTTCCGGTTCTATTTATGACCCAGATGGAATTGACCGTGAAAAACTAGCGTATGTGATGGATTTGAAGAATGTAAAACGCGGCAGGATTCGTGAATATGCAGAAAAATACGGTGTGGAATACTGGAAAGGCGAACGTCCATGGAAAGTGAAATGCGACGTAGCCCTGCCAGGTGCAACACAGAACGAGATCAACAAGGAAGATGCTGAAACACTTGTGAAAAACGGATGTTCCTGTGTGTCCGAAGGTGCAAATATGCCTTCAACTCCTGAAGCGATTGAAGTGTATCTTGACAATAAGATTCTCTACGGTCCCGGTAAAGCCGCAAATGCTGGCGGTGTAGCTGTCTCCGGCTTGGAGATGAGCCAGAACAGCATGAGATTGAATTGGTCCAGGGAGGAAGTTGATAATAAACTTCACGAAATTATGAAGAGTATTCATAATGCTTGTGTAACTCATGGCAAGGAAGGTGACTTCACCAATTACGTAAAAGGCGCAAACATTGCCGGGTTCATCAAAGTTGCAGATGCAATGCTTGATCAGGGTGTTGTTTAACCATACAGTTAATTAAATAAACAAAAAACGCCTCAGAAATTCTGGAGCGTTTTTTGTTTCATAAGGTAAAAATACCTGATGAGTTTCTGTTTACCTTAAATTCCAGTTGATTGTTCTTCATCCATAATTTCCTCAACAATATCCGGTTGACGATGTATAATACCTTCGCCATTTTGTCCATTGATCATTACTATTAACGATTTTTCAGTTTGAATCCAAGCTGTGTGGGTCTTTTTGTCTTTTACAGTTTGTTTGTGAATCCAATCCATATTAAAATAATCCTGTTTCCCCTTATGATTGATGGTAAAGTATCCAATTCTCATTCCAGTAACATTTTGAAAAAAGTGACTTCCAAAGGAAGGGTCAACAGGGAATTCTTCAAGCCCAAGTTCAACGATGACTTTTGCTCCGGAAATTTGTGTCCAGTTAACCGGTACTCCCAGCCATGGATCTGCTGATCCCCATCTCCCAGGCCCAACCAGGATATATGGTTGAGTGGATCCGAGTTTTTTATTATACGATTCAATTTCTTTGGAAATTTTGATAGTATTTTCAGTATGGAATGTTTTGGGATTAATAAAAATAATATCTTTGATTCCTTCTATTTTTCCATTTCCTAATACCACACCACTTTTGCAAATAATATCTTTATCATGAATGAAGGTAGAATCTTTTTTAATATTCAGTGTACTCAAAAGCATTGGTTTGATTTGTAAAAGACAGAATTCAGGAGGTCTATCTATATCTTCGTAAAGATTTACAGAAAATTCAATTTCTACATGACCACCTAAAGATTTTTTCCCAATTTTCAAGATTTCAGCAAGGATTTCAGCAAGAGGAAATGAATTCCATTTTAAGACAGGTGCGAACGTGATGACCCGTGTACCTGGATACTGTAAGGAATCTCGGACTATGTTATCTTCCAGAGAAACTACGCTTCCTGCCCAATCAAGAGTCCCATCCTTTTCTGCAGTGTCCAGATCATAGGATTTCAGATTACCCTTTTCACCATATTTAAGAAAATTATTATTTGAGTTAAGATTCAATGCGTAAAACGAATTTTGTGAATTTTGGATTGTTGCTTTTACCGAATAAAACTGGGGGAGAATTGTGGGATATTTCGGAGAAAAACGCAAGGCGTTTTCCCGGTTCACAACTGTTCGACCCATTCCTAAAGCAATTGTTGCAATCCCTTCATCACGTTTCATGTATGATACGGGATAATAATTTAAAGATTGAGCTGTTCCACTAAGAGTGGGATAAAACCGGGAACCATGCTTTTGACCAATTAATTCCATAAGGATTACTCCCATTTTCTCTTCTTCTCGTCGCTGAACTGAACTTTTTAACAGAGCTTTCGGCTCCTGAAAATATGTTGAAGCATACACACGTTTTATTGCTTCACATAACTGGTTAAATCGTGTTTCCTTATTTTTTGCTGTGTTTGGAAGCATGTAGGTTGCATACATTCCTGCAAGAGGTTGATACATAGAATCTTCCAATAAAGCTGAAGAACGTACAGCAATAGGATATTGCACTTCAGAAAGAAAAGTTTTCAGTTTTTTTCGAAGGATTTTAGGTAATTTGCTACGTAAAAACAGCTTTTCGACTGAGCTATTGGATTGAGCATTTAAGGCTTTTTCCCAGAGGTTGTTGTCATTCATAAATTGGTCAAATTCATCGGTTCCTATAACAGCTAATCGAGGGATACGGATATTCACATTTGGGAATTTATTTTGAAGACGGGACTTTGTGATGACGGAATTCATAAATCCGAGTCCGCGGGCTTTCCCTCCAAGGGATCCGGTTGAAATTCGTATAAAATCTGTTTCCTGTGGTTTCACTTCTGAAGTGAATTCAGTCATTTGACTCTTTTGCTGGATATCAAGAATTTCATTTATGGACTGAACCATTTGAGAGCGCAGATGATCAATATCTTTAAAATCACTGATTGTTAAGGGTTTTAATATTGCCGCCAAGTCAAATTCTCCCCGTGCAGCAAGCCAGTTAGAAAAATGATTACTGGAAGCATGATGTGCTAATGAACTTTTCGGGATGCGGAGCAATCGGTTACGAAGAGTTTTTAAATCAGAAGCCTGCGCAAGTTTTTTACCGGCTTTGTTCCGAAAAATGAAATCCCCAAAACCGAAGTTATTCAGAATAAATTTCCTGAGGTCCTGTAGAAGTGTACTTGATTGTTTATTTAAAAATACGGCACGTATTTGTTGAGCTTTTATTGCGTGTTTTTCATCTGTAGATTGAAGCATAACCGGCATATTCGGTTCTTTTTTTCTTACGTATTCAATAAATTTAATTCCAGCTTTGGAATTCATTTCTCCGTTCATGGGAAACTTAATATCAGAAATGATTCCTAAAATATTAGATTGATACTGATTAAAATATGTTTTTGCTTCTGAATAATTGGTTGCAAGAAGGATTTTTAGGCGTCCTCGCATATGAAGAAGACGTTGAGTGTCATTTAAACTTTTTCCCACCAGGTGTTTTGTGTGGTACATAATTTCCCGATATATGAAGGGAAGCATGAGGGAGTAGTATCTTGATGTATCTTCCACCAGGATAATTGCCCGGACGTCTCCCTCTAAAATATCTCTTTTTGAATTTTTTTTGTCTTCTATCTGTTTAATGATAGCGGGAAATACATTTGCATTCCCTGACCATACAAACACACGATCCACTGAATTCTGAAGAGTTTCCTCCGGTAATTGTTTAATCTCAGATTCATCAAATGCAAGCAAGATCACTGGTTTCCTCGGATACATCTTTTTGACTTTAAGACCGAAAGAAAGCGGATTCATATCTGCAATCCTCATCATGACGATGACAATATCAAGCTTTCGTTTTGAGAGCATTTCCAATGCAGCCTTGGCTGAATTTGCTTGCCAAACTCGAGGTGCATAATTGAAATTCATTCCAATATATTCATGGAGGATTTGTTCCGTCAATTTTCCATCTTCTTCCAAAATAAACGCATCATACGGACTGGCTACTAATAGGATTTCGTGGACTCTGTAGAGCATGAGGTCCTGAAAGTCAATGCGTTTATTTTGTGTTATTATTCCGGGAGGCATCAGTATAAATTAAGAGAATAGGTTGAATTAAAAAACAGGAGATTCTCATTTAGAAAATATTTGAATAGTGTAGATAATACAATTAATTTTTCCAGTCATTAAAGGTGAATAGGTTTAACGTGAGTTTGTCAATTTCTGATTATCGTCATTTTTTCCTGGATATTTTTTTCCCGAACCAATGCCTGGTATGTAATAAAGGAATCTTCAGATCGAGTGATAGTGTCTGTTCCCAGTGCCTCATGAGTTTTGAAAAAACAAATTTGGGTAACTGGGTCGAAAATCTTTCTCACTCTGAAGGGTTGGACGGAGTTTATTCGGGATGGTATTTTAATGATCAAATTCAACGGGTAATACATTCATTAAAATATGAAGAAAGGGCTACATTAGGATGGGAGCTAGGACATCATTTAGGAAATTTGTTACCTTCGGCTCAGGTAGGAGATTTGGATTTCTTAGTACCGGTTCCACTTCATTCTGTGAAAAAAAGAGAGAGGGGATATAATCAGGCAAAATGGATTGCGCAGGGATTATCGTCTATTTGGGAAGTTCCAGTAGATTCTTCCATTCTGAAGAGAAAAAAATATACAGAGACTCAAACAATGTTATCCAGCACAGAGCGGAAGAAAAATATGGATAAAGCGTTTGAAGTAAAGAAGCCAATAAAGGGAATAACTATCGGAATTATTGATGATGTTTTAACAACAGGGTCTACCATGTCTGCGTGTGCCGTCATGTTAAAGGAGAAGGGATTTCAATCAGTTTTTGCAATTAGTTGCAGTACGCCAAAACTGGAAAAGAAGTAAAATTTTAGCCAGGGGAAATAGTTCGCTTGTTGAAAATACTTACATTATTTGATTTAAAATCAAAACGGATTCTTATTCGTGTGGATTTTAATGTTCCCCTTCAGAATGGAAAAGTTGCTGATGATTTCAGGGTTAGAGCAGCATTGCCTACAATAAAGCATTGTTTAAACGAAGGAGCTTCTGTAGTTCTCATGTCCCATTTAGGCCGCCCAGAAGGACAAATCAACCCTGCAATGAGTTTAATGCCCGCAGGTGAAACACTGGCAGAACTTCTGGAGATGCCCATTAAATTTTCAGACGACTGTGTTTCAAGCGATGCCCAAGATGTTTCGCTGGGATTAAAGCCAGGTGAAGTACATTTGTTGGAAAACCTTCGATTTCATGATGATGAAACAAAAAATGATAAACGTTTTAGCTATCAATTATCCAAACATGGGGAAATATACATCAATGATGCTTTTGGTACTGCTCATCGTGCCCATGCGTCCAACGTGGGCGTAGTTAAAAATTTTAGCCAAAAAGGAATGGGGTTTCTGATTGAAAAAGAATTAAAATTTCTGAATTCTGTGGTCCGAAACCCAAAACGTCCACTGACTTTGATTTTGGGAGGTGCAAAAATTGGAGGAAAACTTGAATTGATCCATCAATTTATACACAATGCCGATTCTATTATAATTGGAGGAGGGATGGCATTTACTTTTCTGAAGGCAAAAGGTTATGATGTTGGTGTATCCATAGTCGATGATACTATGATTGATACAGCAAAATCCATTTTAAAAGAAGCAAGGATAAAGAAGATAGACATGATTTTTCCGAGTGATTTTATTGGTGTAGAAAAACTTGAAAAACCAGGTAGTGCAAAGATTATGAAACTTGATCATATTCCATCGACGAAAATGGGTGTCGATATTGGTCCTGCTTCCGCTCAACAATTTTCGGAAATAATTCAATCATCAGGCACCATCATCTGGAATGGACCCATGGGAATTTTTGAAGTGCCGGAGTATTCAATCGGAACCAGGGAAATTGCTCAGGCTATGGCAAAGGCAACAAATGAAGGAGTTATTACTGTAGTGGGAGGAGGTGATACTGCTTCTGCAGTCAAACAATTTGATGTGCATAATGACATGTCTCATGTTTCAACCGGAGGCGGAGCATCCCTGGAATTACTAAGTGGAAATCAATTATCCGCATTATTTGCATTAGAACAATAAACTTTTTTGTATTTAATTTGTTGAAAAATAATTAAGAAAAATACATTAGAATTCAAGTAATTTTGTATTGAGAGGAAATAATTGAAAAAAAATATAGTAGCGGGAAACTGGAAGATGAATAAAACCCCTGCTGAGGGCCGGCCTTTCCTTACAGAAATCGTCAATTTACTTTTGGATATAAAAAGGACTGAAGTTATATTCTGCCCGCCTTTTCCAGGCCTGTTTGGATTGGATAAACTTCTGGAAGGAACAAGTTTTTCTCTTGGGGCACAAAATTGTCACTGGGAAAAACAGGGAGCTTTCACAGGTGAGATTTCACCTCAGATGTTAAAAACATGTGGTGTGGAATATGTGATAGTCGGCCATTCTGAACGTCGCCATGTGTTCGGTGAATCAGACGAGTGGATAAATCGAAAAGTTCAGGCGGTATTGGAATGCGGGATGAAACCTATATTTTGTATCGGTGAAACATCTCAGGAAAGAAAAAAAGTGGAAACCAAAAGTGTTCTCGTGAGGCAATTAACTGAAGGATTGTCCGGAATCATGTCTTTGGAAAAAGTTATTTTAGCCTACGAACCTGTATGGGCGATAGGAACGGGAGAGAATGCATTCCCGGAACAGGTTGAAGAAGCGAATCAAATTCTTCGATCCTGGATCGGAAATTTCTACGGTGTAGAAACTGGGGATAAAGTTTCCATCCTGTACGGCGGTTCTGTGAACCCGGAGAATACTGTAGAACTTATCCAAACGGGAGGAATAGACGGATTTCTGATAGGAGGAGCTAGTTTACATGTCGAATCATTTTGTTCCATTGTTCAACAAGTTGATAAAAAATATTAAGGAGATATCATGCAAGGATTTTTAATCACGATTCATACTTTTGTTAGTCTGTTGCTAGTTATGGTGATTTTGATGCAGGCAAGCCAGGGAGGTGGACTTTCGGGTACATTTGGAAGCGGTGCTACAAGTGCGATCATGGGAGGCAGGGGCGCAGCTTCATTATTAAGCAAACTTACCACATGGCTGGTTATTATATTCATGACGTTGGCTTTGTTAATCAGTTTTTTCAGTTCACCCTCAGTTGCTGAAACGGAATCATTGCTGAAAAAAGAAGCAGAAAGTCGGGTCATAACACCCGGAGCTGATCTTTCATTGCCGACAGTTCCAGAAAAACAGTAACCTAGACTATTTAAAATTTGATCGTTAGTTCAGACTTGAGAGATTTGATTGGTTTGGAGCATTTGCTCTAACTTAAATAAATTGCCGAAGTGGTGGAATTGGTAGACACGCTACCTTGAGGGGGTAGTGTCCGAAAGGGTGTGCCGGTTCGAGTCCGGCCTTCGGCACAAGTTCAAAGCGAGGAAAATAAATGAAAAAATGTGTAAAAAGTATATTTCTTTTTATAGTTACCGGTGGTTTAATTTGCGCACAATCCCCAGAAATATTATTTTCTAAAGGGCAGGAAAAAATAAAAGAAGGTGCTTTTGTACAAGCAGATTCTCTTTTTAATAAAGCGCTGGAATTAGATAATACATATGCACCCGCCATGTTTCAATTGACTCAGTTAAATCTCAGATTGGGGAATATGGAAAAAGCTCAAGATTATATACGGGAAGCTGTGGAAATAGATCGTGAACAATATATAGATACGTTTAATAAAATGAATGAAATCAATACCAGTATGAATGATGGAAGCCGTGCACTAAAAGGAGGAAGGTTTGATGAAGCATTCCAATTATTTGGGACTGTATTAGAACAATTTCCATATTTTTCGGAAGCGGCTTACAGTATGGGTTTAGCAAAATTCAGAGAACAGGATTTTGATGAAGCAGTACTTTATTTTCATAAAACACTTGAGTTGAATCCATTGCATGAAAATGCGCAGGCAGCGATGGCCAATGTTACGAGAAATATTTTTAATGATGGAAACAACGCCTATCGTCGTGGAGATTTAGAAGGAGCGCTGGCTGCCTATTATCGTGTGCTTGAAATGGATAATAATTTTTATCGGGCTTATTACCAGGTTGGGGTTATTGAGGCAAAGATGAGAAATCTTTCAAGCGCGATCGAATCCTACTTGAATGCCTTGAAAATTAAACCTGATTTTTTTAAATGTTGGTTTGCCTTAGGATTAGCAAGATCCAAGGGGGGAGACAAAGAAGGTGCTCTGGATGCATTTAACCAGGTAATTGAAATTGACTCCAGTTATGTGAAAGCCTATTCCAGTTTGGCCGAAATCTATATTGGTTTGAAAGAATATACTAAGGCATTTGAAGTGTTAAATACTGCCACCAAGATTGATTCAAGTTATTCAAAAAGTTATTTATTGCTGGGAATTGTGTATACAGAATTGAACCAATTTGAAGATGCAGTAGACAATTTAGAAAAGGGGGTTGCATTAAACCCAAAAGATGCTAAGTCCTGGTTCAGGCTGTCACACGCACATAACGAACTGGGTAATTGTGAAGCTGCTCAAAATGCAGCGAGAGAAGCAACAGATAGAAAAAAGAACTTCGGTGGAGGATGGTATGAGTTAGGGATAGCAGAATGGTGTAAAGGAGATGGGAATAAAACCGTTGCTTTACATTCTCTGGAAAAAGCCCGAAATGACAGAAGTTGGAGAAAAATGGCCGAATATGAAATTGATAAGATTAATAACCCACATAAATATGTTGAATAAAAAATCTAATTTATTTTCTTATCAAGTTCAATTGAATTAACCTTATTTTGTATCCATATTATTTTCATTGTTTTGGTTACTATTAATTGATCTTTTGAATCCATACTTTATATACTCTCTGACATCAGATTAATGATTAAAGCAGTAATATTTGATTTAGATAACACCCTTTTAGATTTTATTAAAATGAAACAATTTGCTGTTCAGGCAGCAATATCTTCTATGGTGGAAGCAGGGTTGGAAGTGGATGAAGGGGAAGCGTGTAACAATATATTCCGGATGTACGAGGAGGGAGGCTGGGAGAATCAATCAATTTTTAATGATTTTCTAGACAAAGAAATCGGGTCTGTTGACCATAAATTATTGGCAGCTGGTATCGTTGCGTATCGACGGGCACGGGAAGCCAGTTTGCAGTTATATCCAAATGTAAATAAAACATTATTCGAATTACTTAAGATGGGGATTAAACTTGCTGTTGTGTCTGATGCACCAAGCCGGGAAGCTTGGATGCGGATTTATTATTTGAATTTACACCACGTTTTTGATCTTGTACTTACTATTGATGATACTGGAGCAAGAAAACCATCCTCGAAGCCATTTGCAATGGCTTTAGAATCTCTCAAAATCAAAGCAGATGACGCTATAATGGTTGGTGATTGGCCGGAACGTGATGTGGAAGGAGCAAAAAAGGTTGGGATGCGTACGATTTTTGCACGATATGGTGATACCTTTGAGACAAAGCACTCCGGAGCGGATTGGGATGTAAATGATATCTATGAAATAGTCGGGATTATAAAAGAGCTGAATGGTGCCTGAATTTTTCATTGGGACAGATATTTTATCTGTTCTGCGAATAAGGGAAATCCTTGATTCTCATCATAAAGATCGATTTAACACACATACGTTTACGAAAAGTGAAATAGATTATTGTGAGGGAAAAGCGAACCCCTCAATACACTATGCAGGTCGATTTGCTGCTAAAGAAGCTATTAAAAAAGCCCTCCTGTCTTCTGGAATAATTTCTAATATTTCATTGTGTTCAATAGAGATACTCCCTGATAAAGAAGGTGCTCCTCAAGTGTATTTTCATACAAAACAGCCCCTGCTTCAAACGTGTAAAGTATCCATTTCGCATACCGATGAATTTGCCGTAGCTTTTGCTTTGCTTGAGGTTTCATGATGCGCCTGTTAACCCGGAATCAATCTCGAAGGTTAGACCAAGTTTCCATGGAAAAGATGAGAGTCCCAGGCCTCATACTTATGGAAAATGCCGGCAAAGAAGTTGCCGAGGTTTCAAAATCTATTTTGGAGGGGGGAAAAAAAGAGAGACAGATTGCGATTTGTTGCGGAAAAGGAAATAATGGAGGAGATGGTTTTTCGGCCGCTCTTCATTTAGATCATTTTAATGTGACTATTTTTTCATTACCTGCCATAACGGATATTTTGGGTGATTCCCTGCATTTTTATAATAAATGTGTAGAAAAGGGAATGAAAATAGTTTATGGATATGAATTGCCGACATCGAACGAATTCGATTTAATTATCGATGGGCTGATTGGAACAGGGTTTTCTGGAGAGATGCGAGCTCCTTTAAAGAAATGGACGAAATGGATCAATCAGCAGGATTGCACTGTGGTTTCCATTGATATACCATCGGGAGTGAATGCAGATACCGGTTCAGCATCAAAGGACGCTGTGGAAGCTCTTTTAACCGTCACTATGGGATGGGCAAAGGTTGGAATGATGCTGAATCCAGGATCCAGCTATTGCGGAGAAATTTATCCCGCACAAATAGGATTTCCTGATGTGCTGGACGAGTTGGAAGGGGTGAATTGGAGATCCTTTGAGGAGGATTTAGCATTTGAGCATTTAACAAAACCCGATTCAGGTACGTACAAGCATCGTCAAGGAAAAGTATTGATCCTTGCTGGTTCAAATGGGATGACTGGAGCGGCAGCTCTTTCGACTACAGCAGCATTGCGCAGTGGTGTTGGTTTAACAATGACTTCTGCTCCGGAATCTTTGAATTCTATTTATGAAACAAATCTCATGGAAGGAATGACATTCGCGTGTAAAGATGGTGGAAAAGGATATTTAGCTGAACAGAATTTTGAAGAAATTCATTCACACTTGGATTGGTGTGATGTTATTTTAATTGGGCCGGGATTAGGAGCCAAGGAAACAACCAGACAATTGATTGAAAAAATTATTTTATCTTCAGAGAAGCCCCTGGTTATTGATGCAGACGGCCTTAGGTGTTTTATTAACAATCTGGATTTATTCCAACAAATTTCTGCTCCTTTTGTTATCACACCTCATTATGGCGAGTTGGCTTCCCTTCTTGGAAAAGACATTCAGGAAATTCAAAGCAATTTTCCTGAGACGCTGGAGTCATTTTTAAAGGATTTTCCCGGAGTGATTGTAGCGAAGAATGCTCCCACATGTACGGGATTCGGGAACGAGGTTGTGATGAACACCACCGGGAACCCCGGGCTTGCTACTGCCGGGACAGGTGATGTTTTAGCTGGTATTATTGCATCATTTTTAGCCCAGGGTATCCCAGCTTTTGAAGCGGCGCAGTGTGGAGTGTATATTCATGGACTTGCAGGAGATATAGCTAGTGGAGATTTAGGCTACAGGGGACTTTTAGCAGGTGATCTTCTTGAGACCATTCCGGAAGCTATCAAACAGTATGAGTATTGCTAATTATCGTATACTGTTTGGAGTTTGTTCAGTCTCCATTCTTGCAGTATCAAGTATACCAGGAGGGGCTTTCCCGGATATTGGATTATATAACCTAGATAAATTATTCCATTTTATTGAATATTCCATACTTGGTTTTTTTACTGTGAAATGTGTCCGGAATCCAACCTGGAACTGGATACCCTTAATATTAATCTATGGAATGCTTTTCGCTGGTTTTGACGAATACTGGCAGAGCTTTATTCCAGGGCGGTTATCGAGTCAATTTGATATGTTAGCTGATGTATCGGGGATTATTTTTGGTAGTGTATTAACAGTGTGGATTTCCAGGGAAAATGATTAATCGTTTATATACTCGAGATTTCGCCATTTTGAAAGAATTAGAACTGGAGTTTATGCCCGGGTTCACCATCATAACTGGTGAAACTGGTGCAGGGAAATCAATTCTTTTACAAGCTTTGAGTTTGGCTTTAGGTGCTAAAGGGAATAAGAATATGGTTAAAAGTGGAAAAAGCCGAACAGTGGTTGAAGCTGATATTGATGGGAAGAACTATCGGAGAATTCTTTCAGATAAAGGAAGGATGAAATCATATATCGAAGATGAGCCTGTTAAAGAGATAGACTTTAAATCCCGAACGGCTCCTCTGGCTGATTTTCATGGTCAGCATGAACAGCAATTTATAATGAATCGCGATAAACATATTGATTACTTGGATCGGTATTGTGGTCTGGAAGAAAAAGTGAAAAAGATTACAGATATTTTTCATTCCGTGATATCTACTAAAAACAGATTAAAAACTGCATTGGAGACCCAAGAAAGCAATGAAGAACGAAAAGAACTTTTAGAATTTCAATTAAGAGAGATTGATGGAGTTAACCCTAAAGATGAGGAAGATATCCACCTTACAAATGATTTTAAGATTCTTAACCATATCGATGAATTAGTTGACAGTATTGAAAAAATAACACAGGATTTTACTGAAAGTGATCATTCAATTTATAACCGGTTGTCAGCCACTGCGAAGGAATTGAAAAAACTGGGAGGATATGATGAGCATCTAAATAATTATCTTGAAGGGTTGAGTAATGCTATTACAACAATTCAGGATACTTCAATGAGTTTGTCTGATTATTCTAATTCACTTAATCCTGATAAAGAGAATTTGAATACTATTGAGATTCGTTTACAAGAAATTGAGAGTTTAAAGAGGAAATATGGAGGATCGCTGGAAGCGGTCAGGGCTTATCGAAAAGAAATTAAAGATGAGTTAGACAACCTGATAAATTTCGAATTAGATACAGAAGCGCTCAATAATAAAATTGACGATTTGGAAAAACAATTTCAAAAGCTTTCTGACCATCTACATGAGGTTCGTATTGTTCAAGCTGAAAAACTTTCTAAACATATTGAACAGGAAATGCATAAATTAAGTATGCCCTCTGCCAAGTTCGAAATCAGGGTCAACCAAAAGATTGAAGAGGAATCTTTCATCTCTTTTCATGACAAGCCGGTAAAAATAAATTCCAATGGATATGATTGGGTTGAATTTTATATGAGTGCTAATCCTGGTGAACAGATAAAACCTTTGACTGGTATTGCTTCCGGTGGAGAAATTTCTCGTATAATGCTGGCAATTAAGTCAGTATTTCAAAAAAATGATCCTGTAGAAACATTGGTTTTTGATGAAATTGATTCTGGAATTTCGGGAACTACTGCAGAAACGGTTGCGGAGAGCCTGGTGAAAATATCCAGGAACAGGCAGGTCATTTGTATTACACACCTTCCACAAATTGCTTCGAAAGCAAACCACCATATCCATATTAACAAAACGATCAAGGATTCAGACACTTATATAACCATTCGATATCTCGATAAAAATGAACGATTGGATGTGATTAACCAGCTATTGAGTGTTGGTGATTTACCAGATGGTGATTATCAACCATTTAATTTGTTTACCAAAACAGCTCATGGATAAAATTATCATTCATGGTGGGAAACCACTGAAAGGGGAAGTCACTCTAAGCGGGGCGAAGAATGCTGTTCTTCCGATCATGGCAGCTTCCTTACTGGTTGGTGGTACAACTCATATAAGCAGGGTTCCAGATTTGCGGGATACCCGGACAATGATTAAACTTCTTGAATTAGTTGGGGCGAAGACACATTTAAAAGGAAATGACCTCTGGATTGATAGTGAACATGTCGATACGCCAGTAGCCCCCTATGATTTGGTAAAAACTATGCGTGCCTCGTTTTATGTTTTAGGACCGCTCCTTGCCCGATTCGGCGAAACAAAAGTTTCTTTACCCGGTGGGTGTGCCTGGGGTCCAAGACCGATTGATTTTCATTTGAAAGGCCTGGAACTGCTTGGTGCGAAGGTCACCCTTGATGAAGGATATATCCATGCTAAAGCAAAACGACTGAAAGGAAACCATATCCGTTTTGATTTTCCATCTGTTGGTGCAACAGGGAACATCCTTATGGCTGCTGTCACTGCTCATGGGACCACCGTTATTGAAAATGCAGCTTGTGAGCCGGAAATCGTCCAATTATGTCAGTTCCTCAATTTGATGGGCGGCAAAATAACCGGGATTGGCACACATAAAATTTCGGTAGAAGGAGTAAAAGAGTTATCACCAAGTGATGTCTCTGTCATTCCTGACCGGATCGAAGCAGGGACTTTTCTCATTGCAGGGGCTGCCCTTGGTGAGGTGACAGTTCTCGGTGGAGAGCCAGGTCATCTAAAAGTACTTTTGGAGAAGCTGGAACAAACCGGAGCAAAGATAAAAATATCAGGGAAGAAAATTAGCGTAAGGAAAAGTGATGTCATTTTGCCTGTTGATGTAACAACGGCAGTATTTCCTGGCTATCCAACAGATCTTCAGGCGCAATGGATAGCTCTCATGACTATTGCAAAAGGTGATTCTGTTGTAACCGATACGGTGTATCATGACCGGTTTTCCCATGTACCTGAGTTAAATCGGCTTGGTGCTGAGATACAGGTATCGGATAATGTTGCTTGTATAAAAGGAAGGAAAGATTTGGTTGGTGCGCCGGTTATGTCGACCGATATTCGTGCCAGCGCTTCATTAATAGTTGGAGGACTTATGGCGGAAGGGAAAACTGAAATTAGTCGCGTATACCATATTGACCGTGGCTATGAAAAGATTGAAGAGAAGTTCAGCAGTCTCGGAGCTGATATTACCAGGCTTAATTAAGGGGTTTATTCTTTTACCTTTTTTTCTATGTTTATTGTAGATTTAACAATTGTCCAAATCTGGCGAAAGGATTTTATATGAGAATTATTATTATTGGAGTAGGAGAGGTTGGGTTCCATGTAGCAAAAGCACTCAGTCAGGAGAATTTTGATATTACGATTATTGACATTGATCCATTAAAATGTCGCCGAGCTACTGAACATCTGGATGTAATCGTTGTGGAAGGGAATGGTGCAAGTCCGAAAAACTTATTGAAAGCAAATGTTGAGGGAGCAGATTATGTATTGGCTCTCACAAGATCGGATGAAGTAAACCTGATTTCTTCTCAGCAGGCACATGTCTTGGGAGCTAAAAAAATAATTGCCAGGCTCAGGAACCAACAATATAGTGAGCGTGATTCTATTATTCGTCCCGAGAAATTCGGTGTGGATTTAACTATTCATCCGGAGAAAGTCGTTTGCGAGGAAATTGTCCGGTTGGTATGCCATCCCTACGCAAAACATATAAAGGAATTTGAAGGAGGCAGGCTGTTAATGATAGGGCTCCGGATAAACGCAGATTGTAAAATTGTGGGGAGCTCTGTTCGGTCATTATGTGAAAGCTGTACCGATTTTAAATTCGGTGTTGTATCGGTAAAGAAAAATGGTAATACTGTAATCCCTTGGGGTGATTTTATTTTTGAGGAAAATTCGACAGTTAATTTCATAGTAAAAACAAAGCGATTGGAGAATTTGCTGGAATTAATTGGAATACCTGCAGTGAAAACAAAACGCATCATGATTTCTGGTGGAAGTAAAATTGGGAGGTCTCTTGCAGAAGAATTGCAGGATAAGATGTCAGTCAGAATGGTGGAAAACCGTCGAGATAAAGCCGGAATAATTGCAAATCAACTTCAAGATACAATGGTGATACATGCCGATGGAACTGATGTGGAATTCTTGAAATCAGAAAACGTCCATGAAATTGACAGTTACATTGCTGTGACGGAAAACGAAAGAACAAATCTTCTGTCTGGCTTTTTAGCCCATCATTTAGGAGTAAAACAAGCAATAATGCATATGGTCACCACCGATTATTTACCTATCATTCAGGAAATTGGGATTGGTGCAGTTGTCAGTAAGAATATGTCCACGGTGAATACAATAATTAGGGAAATTCGAAGTGATCAGTCTGAGGTTTCTCTCATTACTTTTGATGAATTGGATGTTGAGGTAATTGAAATTATGCCTGAACCCGGCAGCCGGGTGACACAATTTCCCCTTTCGGAAATTGATTACCCAAAAGAAAGCATTGTCGGTGTAATTAACCACCATGGACATCTTAGTATTGCCCGTGGAGATTCTCAATTGACTCATGAAGATACTGTCCTTGTTTTTGCAAAAAATAAAGCGGTGCCAAAACTTCGGAAACTATTCATTAAACCATGAACATAAGGTCCATCTTAAATATCTTGGCAGCTTTGTTGACCCTGTTGGGAATTTCCATGCTCATTCCAGCGGGCATTGCTTTTGGCTTTGGTGAAAGTGATCTTTCCGGATTTCTTTATTCATTTGCAATATCAATTATTATTGGTTTACCGATCTGGTTTTTTACCAGAAAAGGGTATTCTGTTACAAATAAAGATGGATTTGCCATAGTAACTTTTGCCTGGATTATTACCGGAATCGTCGGTGCGTTACCGTTTTATCTAAGCGGAGCAATCCCAAATATTACGGATGCTTTTTTTGAATCAATGTCTGGGGTGACAACAACAGGTGCCACCATAATCGGGAATCCCGTAACATTACCTCATCTGCCCAATGGAATTGAGAGTTTACCCCATGGGATTCTTTTTTGGCGTTCGTTTATTCAGTGGATTGGAGGGATGGGTATCATTGTTTTTACCATTGCTATTCTTCCGCTTTTAGGAGTGGGTGGAGTACAGCTTTTTAAAGCTGAAGTTCCAGGCCCCGTTTCAGATAAAATTCGCCCCAGGGTTCGTGAAACAGCTAAATATCTATGGATGATTTATATTGGTATCACTATAGCAGAAATTATAATGTTACAGATAGCAGGTATGAATTGGTTTGATGCTGTTTGTCATTCGTTTACCACTATGCCAACCGGGGGATTCTCTACCAAAAATGCCAGTATTGGATTTTATGATAATGTGGGCATTCATTATATAATAATCTTTTTTATGTTCATCGCAGGTGTGAATTTTTCCCTCCATTTCCGGGCAATTACAGGAGATATTAAATCCTATTTCAGGAATAGTGAATTTTTGACCTATTTTGGGTTAATCGCACTTGTCACGGTGGTGTTGACTATCAGCCTTGTGATTAGATCAGGGAATTGGTCACATGCCTGTTTCAGTGATTCATTGTTCCAAACAGTTTCCATTCTCACTACAACCGGATATGGAACCGCAGATTATGAATTATGGGCGTTTTTTGCCCAGTTTCTCATTTTAATACTTATGTTTGTCGGTAGCATGGGTGGATCAACCGGAGGAGGGATGAAGATTGTTCGAGTGATGCTGATACTGAAATATGCAGCGTTGGAAACTCGAAGAATGCTGCATGCTAAAGCAATTATCCCGATTCGGATCGGGAAGGGTTATATCAGTGGAGATGTTATTCGCAACACATTGGGTTTTTTTCTTTTTTATGTCTTTATTTTTGTATTTACCTCATTTTTTCTAACGACTTTAAATATCGATCTTAAATCATCCATGGGGGTTGCAGCATCAGCTTTGGGCAACATTGGTCCTGCATTGGGGGAATTTGGCCCAACTGACAATTATGCTTTGATGCCTGGTGTTGGTAAATGGCTTCTTACTTTTTGTATGTTGCTGGGGAGACTTGAGATTTTTACAGTTGTGGTTCTGTTTAGCCGGACGTTCAGAAGATAAATTAACCTTTATCGTATAAATGGAGACCGGATGAAGTACATTCGAGTAGAGATAAAAGACCATATTGCTATCGTAACCATAGATCGGCAGGATGCCCTCAATGCGATGAATCTGGAAGTAATATCTGAATTGAAGGAAGCGTTTGAATCCTGTATTGCAGATTCACAAGTTGGAGTTATTATCCTGACAGGAGCAGGAGAAAAGGCATTCATCGCCGGGGCGGATATAAAAGCCATGCAAAAGATGAAACCATCCGAAGCACTGGAATTTGGGAAGAGCGGACAGGATTTAACTCGAATCATTGAGAATTCACCAAAGCCGGTCATTGCAGCAGTAAATGGGTTTGCCCTTGGTGGAGGATGTGAAATCAGTTTAGCGTGCCATATTCGTATCGCTGGTGAAAATGCCCGGTTTGCTCAGCCGGAAGTCCGTTTAGGTATTATTCCGGGTTGGGGCGGAACCCAGCGTTTACCGCGATTGGTAGGAAAAGGGAAAGCTGTGGAAATTATCACAGGAGGTGAGATGATCACAGCAAAGGAAGCCCTGGATATTGGCTTGGTAAACCATGTGGCTCCGTTAGATAAATTATTAGATAAATCCTGCGAGGTTGCTCAATCCATCCTGAAAAATGGACCGGAAGCAATTCGTATTTCTTTAGAGTGCATTAACAAAGGAATGGACATAACATTGGATGAGGGATTGGACTTGGAAGTCAAAGCATTCAGTGAACTTTTTGGGAGTGGCGAAACGGATGAAGGTCTCACTGCTTTTGTTGAGAAGCGAAAGCCGGATTTTCGTAATTAAGTGAAGGATAGTCTCACTGAAATAATAATATGTCCAAAGTGAATTGAAGAAAAATTGAAAATATTAGGAATAGAACACATAGGCATTGCTACAGAAAGTATAGATAAAATTGCACCGTTTTGGAGACAGGTGCTGAAGCTAGACCGTACACACAGGGAAATAGTTGAAAGGGAGGGAGTGATCACTGATATTTACGATACCGGAAGGGGTAAGGTGGAATTATTGGAGCAAACCGGTCAAGAATCGTCCATTGCAAAATTTCTCAAAAAAAAAGGATCCGGAATTCACCATATCTGTCTGGAAGTAGAAAATATAGAAGAAGCGATATCAGAGTTGAAACAGGCTGATATTCAACTAATCAACGATGTGCCGCTGAAAGGAGCAGAGGAGAATCGGGTCGTTTTTATTCACCCGAAAAGCACGGGTGGTGTCCTTGTGGAATTAGCGCAGAAACCCAAATAAAATGGGGAGAAAAACCGAACGATTTATTTGATTTAATGATTTAGATAAAGGCAGATCATTTTTTTATTTCTTTGAATGGTCTACCTAATTTTACCTTCTTTCCTCTTTCCTTAGATTTCTTTATTTCCCAATTTTACCCATAGAAAATGGATATTACTTCAAAGATAAAGAAACTTCCCACTGATCCAGGTGTCTATCTTTTCAAAAATAAACAGGATAACCTGATCTATATCGGGAAGGCAAAAAATCTCCGAAACCGGGTTCGGTCCTATTTCCAGAAGAATAAGTATCAGACTCCGAAAAACCAATCCATGATCAAACGGATTTCAGACTTGGAGTGGATCGTAGTTTCCAGTGAAGTAGAAGCTCTGTTCACGGAAGCCAATCTTATTAAACAGCACAAACCAAAATATAACATCGATCTGAAAGATGATAAATCCTATCCCTTCATCCGGATCACTAACGAACCTTATCCGCAGGTGTTCTTAACCAGGGATATTGTGCAAGACGGGTCAAAATATTTTGGTCCCTACACAGATATACGCTACCTGCGGCAAATTTTAAAGATGCTTCATAAAATTTATCAGATTCGCAGTTGCAGTTTTTTTATGGATGATGAAATTGTACGACAGCAAAAGATATCTTTATGTCTGGATTACCACATCAAAAAATGCGAAGGTCCTTGCCAAGGCCTGGTAAGCAGGGAGGAATACAACAGGATGATCAAACACGTTATTCAGTTCCTTCATGGTCAGACACAGGAGACAGAAAACTATCTCTTAGATAGGATGGAAGCAGCAGCAGGCACATTGCGTTATGAGGATGCCGGGCGATTCCGGGATCAATTAAAAGCTGTAAAAAGTTTCAAGGAACGGCAGAGAAAATTAACAGCAAAATTCGAAAATAGGGATGTGTTTGCACTTGCACGGGAGAGTGAATTTGGTTTTGTCGTAATTGTTCGGATTCGTCAGGGACGTTTGTTCAGCAGGGAAAAAATCCCTTTAAAGTCTCAGGATGATGACAATGAAGTTCTTCGGTTCGTCATAGGGAGGTTTTATCTGGACAGCGATTTTATTCCAAAGGAAATTTCTCTTCCACTTACACCGGATGATGAAAAGGAGCTCCTTGAATGGTTACGGCAAAAACGCCAGGGTGCCGTTCATTTTACATATCCACAGCGTGGAGAAAAAGCAAAGGAAATACGGATTGCATTCCAAAATGCCAAGCTGCTCTTAGGTGAATGGATCCTGGAACGAAAAAAACGTATGGAGTATATTCCCAATTCTCTCAAACAACTTCAGGATGATCTGCAATTGAAAGCACCGCCGCGGCATATTGAAGCGTTTGATATCTCTCATTTGGGAGGAACCAACACGGTGGGATCCATGGTTTGTTTTATTGATGGAAAATCCCGAAGAAATATGTACCGGAAATTCACTGTAAAAACAGTGGCGGGAATTGATGATTTTGCAGCCATGCGTGAAGTTGTGTTCCGCCGGTATAAGCGTGTGCAAAAAGAAAAGGGAAAGCTTCCTGACCTCATATTGGTCGATGGAGGGAAGGGGCAGCTCTCTATGGCCGTCTCTGCGTTGAGGGAACTTGGGTTGGATTATATTGCTGTTGTGGGATTGGCAAAACGATTGGAGGAGGTATTTTTGCCGGGGTGTTCTGACTCACAGACTATTTCAAAACAATCAGCAGGACTAATATATCTCCGGAAGATTCGTGATGAAGCCCATAGGTTTGCTATTGAATTTCAGCGCCAGAAACGGACCCAAAGCATAACTGACTCAATATTTAAATCAATTCCAGGCATAGGTCCAAAGCGCATGAAAACATTATTTGTTGAGTTTTCAGATATAAAAGGTATAGCAAAAACTAATTATAAAATTGTTTCAGAAAAGGTTCGGATACCGAAGAAAACCGCAAAGGAAGTAATTAAGGCGGCCCAAAATTTTATGAATAATAAATAGGTGCATCAGCTTGCTTTGATTTCCCTGAGTTTTTCTTTTTTCTGTCGAACTTTTTCTTCCTCTTTTTTAATGTCTCTAATCTTTGCAAATATATTTTTTCTCTGTTCATGAATTGTGTTTTTCAGTCCTTTATCGTTATCCTTTTCCTGTATAGAGTTGTCTAATTCAGTTAATTGGCCCTCCAACGATAATTTTTCCTGTCCTAGATGGATTTGCTCCTGGGTGACTGAATTCTCCAGTTCGGAGTGAATAACCTGGATCATTTTTTTGAATTCCTCCGGATCGAACAATCGAGTGAGAAAGACAATTTCTCCTTCTGGATTTATGATGATATTCCGGGTGACACCGCTTTCTTTGTGGGCAAATAATCCGAAAATGTTGGCACCGGGATCCAGGGCAAGGGGATAGGAGATATGAGTCTCCTTTGCAAATTTACGAACCGTTTGTACCGGTTCATCTCTATCAATCCCAATAACCACCAGCCCCAGGTCTTTGTATACCCCCCAGACATCTTTTTCAATATGGGGCATTTCTTTTATGCATACTGAGCACCAGCTGGCAGTGAATTGATACATGATGACTTTACCCTTGAGTTCTTTAGCAGTGGTGTAGGAACCATCGGCAAATTCCAACTTGAAATCCGGGCAGGGGTCACCGATTTTTACGATATACCCGCGCTCATCAGGTGCCTGGGGACGAATGATTGATATCAGGAAAAATGAAAATAGGAGGGACCAAAAGTTGGTCCGGAATAGCTTAATTATTTTGTTCTTAATCATCAAATCCCTGTTTCTTCATCCATTCATCGGAAACGAATTTTCCTAAATAATTCCGGATTCCATCCGCCAGTATCATCAGGCAATTCTGATCTTTATCCAGTTTCTTTGCAGTTTGGAGGGCTGCCCACGCAACCGAACCGCTGGATCCACCAACTAATAAACCTTCCTCACGGATAAGTCTTCTAGCCATGTTAAATGAATCTTCATCGTTTATTTTCACGTACTCATCTACGAGTGAATTGTCGAGCACATCGGGGAAAAAGTCGTACCCGATTCCTTCCACATGGTATGGAAACACTTCATCACCGCCGCCAAGAATCGATCCGTATGGGTCTACACCAATGACCTGGACATTCGGGATTGTCTCCTTCAATCTTTTTGCAACTCCAGTAATTGTACCACCGGTTCCAACTCCTATGACCACCATGTGAAGATCAGCACCAAATTCTTCCAGGATTTCTTCTGCAGTTCCGTAATAATGAGCGTCAGTGTTATTGGGGTTGGCGTATTGGTCAAGAATGTGTGAATTGGGTATTTCCTTATTCAGGCGCTTTGCCACTTCGATAAGACCTTCCGGATCATCATGGGCAGCTTCAGTTGGCGTCCGAACGATTTCTGCGCCAAGCGCTTTCAGGACAACTTCTTTTTCCATGCTCATTTTTTCCGGCATTGTAATGATGAGCTTGTATCCCTTGACCGCTGCCGTGAGCGCCATTCCGATTCCCGTATTTCCTGAAGTAGGTTCAATGAGAGTATCGCCAGGTTTGATTTTACCGGATTTTTCCGCTTCTTCTATCATGCGGATCCCGATACGATCTTTCAGGGATCCCCCTGCGTTCAGGAATTCACACTTGGCATACAGGGTACAGTCCAGTTCGGATCCGACCCGATTGCATCGGACGATTGGTGTATTCCCGATGGTTTCCAAAATTGTATTAAGCAACATTGATATTCCTTTAAATGTTAATCTACGATAAATAATTTCACTGGAAATTACTTCAAATGAGTTATCGCAACCATACCATATGCTGTTTATTCGCAACCTATTATAAATCCTAGCACCCCTTATGTATATATATAAGCGGAAGTGAACTTTGGATTAGTCAGGTTTGGCCGCTGCAGATTGTGTAAAATTATAGGAAAAGATTTTACTTGATATAAAGAGATAAGTGCTTTATTTTTTGCGCCCATTCTCATTAATTCTTTGAATTAGTTGTGAATGGTTGCAGATCGTGGATGATCAGTAAAGAGAAACGTAAAAAGAGAATAAAAAGAGACTATTTTTATCATTATTCACCGACGAGTGACTGTAAAAAGTGTGATCTGGGTCAATTTTGGAGGGCGCCTCCATTATTTTTCTTGTAAGGGAAACCTTGACTTTTTATATTGACTTTGAGTTTTGTGGATAATCATTGGGCAATTGGTTTTATGAACGGCTGGAGTATTTTATCCAACGTTTGTAAACCATCGATATAGGAGGTAAGACATAGGTATAATAGTTAATACTTGCTCTACCGCGTTCATTAGCGCTCATAGACAATCAGGTAAAAATACCCCCCATTCTGGGCCTTTCTGCGCCCAATTCTTATATCCACAAGCTGTGTGTTCCACACAAATTTTCAAAATAATAAACGATAAACAATAAAACAATAAGGAGTAGAAAATGAAACTACTTAACATTAAAGCAACATTGATATTAACCCTTTCAACCATTTTTATGGTTTCTTCTGTTTTTGCAGATATTGGGTTGGAGAATAAGGATAAACCCTTAATTGATATTGAATCAGTGCAAGATGCAAAAAAGGAAGCAACCTATAAAGCTCCTCAAGGAGAAGAACCGACCTCAATCGTTTCGGAAGTTCATCCTGATTATGACCCCGGTCTCAGGTCCACCGATGTCAACATTTCGTGTGACGGCGGTTCCTGGCAGAGCGAGGTCTCCTGGCAGATTTATGATCCCGTTG
>CAJWIT010000004.1 GCA_913041945.1 uncultured Fidelibacterota bacterium | reverse complement strand
TGAAAATACAAAAAATTGTATAGATAAATTTCATAGTGCACAGGAACTTTATTTTGATCAGGAATGGGATAAAGCTATTAATGGTTTCAAGGAATCTGAAAAACTGGAAAATATGTTTGCTGGTAGAAACACCAATCCTTCCACTGTTTATATTGATCGTTGTAAAGCTTTGAAGGAAAATCCTCCCGGAAAAGATTGGGATGGTGTTTGGACCCTGACTGCGAAATAATTTATTTTTTTTAAAGGAACACCCATTTAACCTCACATTAGTCTGTTTCTAATTATGAGAAAAAACCGTGGGAAAATACTCTGGGTGGATGATGAAATTGATCATTTGAAGCCTCACATCCTTTTCTTGGAAGAAAAGGGGTTTAACCTAACAACTGTCACCAATGGTCGGGATGCGGTTGAAATGGTGAAATGTGATCAATTTCATCTTATTTTGATGGATCAGTTTATGCCGGGCATGGATGGAATGGACACATTGCGCCAGGTAAAAGAAGTGAAGCCAAACCTGCCAGTGATCATGATCACTAAGAGTGAAGAAGAGTGGTTAATGGATGAAGCTATTTCGGAAAAAATTGAACAATTCCTTATTAAACCGGTCAATCCGACTCAGATATTCATGGCCTGTAAACAAGTTCTGGAAAAATCAAAGATACAGGAGGAAAAAGCTACCAGTGGTTATTTAAAGGAATTTCAAGAAATTGAATCTCGTCTTCAAGAAAAATTATCTGTCGATGATTGGTGGGCAATATACAAGCGATTGGTAAAATGGCAATTAGAATTTGATAATCACAAGGATACTGGATTAGGGAATATTCTGGCTGAGCAGATTCAAACCTGTAACCGGGAATTTGCTCATTTTATTGAAAATCAATATTCTGGATGGGTGAATAATTCTGATCGTCCCCCTATGTCTCCGGATGTCATAAACCGATTTGTTGCACCTTTCCTTAAGAAAAATAAAAAAGTCTGTTTCATAGTTGTAGATTGTCTTCGATATGATCAATTGATGACTCTTTTACCAGAAATCAATCGTTTTTTTGATGTGCAGGTAGAATATCATTTGTCTCTTCTACCAACAGCGACTCCAGTCAGCAGGAACGCAATATTCAGTGGCCTGTTTAACGATGATTTATTGGATAAATATCCCAAACAGAAGAAAGCCCTGCTGGAGCATGACCCTGGTTTGAATCAGTATGAGAGTGAATTTCTTCAGGACCAGTTGAAACAATTAGGGTTACCTGATGTCAGAATGCACTATCATAAAATTTGGAAAGTGGATGAAGGAAATCGATTTCAAAACAGGATAGCAGAGTTAGCACAGGTTGAATTACTGACAATTGTAGTGAACTTTGTGGATATGCTGGCACATAAACGGTCTGAATCGGATGTGTTGAAGGAAATGGTTCCAGATGAATCGGGATACAGGTTAGCAATCAAAACCTGGTTTGAAAATTCGTGGCTATTTATGGTTTTAAAAAAGTTGAGTACGAGTGGATTTCATGTTGTTCTCACAAGTGACCATGGGAGTATTAAAGTCCATCAGGGGGTTGTTGTCGGGGCTGATAAAGAAACATCCACCGGAATTAGGTATAAATATGGCCGGAACCTGAATTGTACCGACAAAAATGCACTGGTTTTGAAAAAGCCATCTGAATTCCGATTACCGGAACTTGTACCTCAGACAACATATTTAATAGCAAAAAATGATATCTATTTTTTGTATCCGACTCAATTCCGGAAATACCAAAATTTATATAAGGGAAGTTTCCAGCACGGTGGTATTTCCATGGAGGAAATGTTGGTCCCTGTAGCAATCATGAAGGGATTGCAGTAATTTATGACAAACATTCATCGGGTTTGTTCAAAGTCTGAAGATGAAACGAAGACTTTAGCCGCCCAAATGGCAGGGGATATTCTCCCCGTGACGGTTATCGCGCTTTTTGGAGATCTTGGCACAGGTAAAACAATATTTTCTAAGGGATTTGCTTCAGGGTTAGGGGTGGAAGATCATGTTGGTTCACCCACATTTAAATTGATAAGTGAATATTCCGGGAGGGAGATAAATCTTTATCATGTTGATTGTTATCGTATGAGAGGGAGCGATGATTTTCTCAATATAGGTGGAGAATTTTTCTTGCACCCGATTGATGGCATTACATTAATTGAATGGGCAAATATTATCCAGGATTTATTGCCGGACGATACAATTACAATTCAGTTCGAGCGTGTTCCCAAAAAGCCTGAGGAAAGAATTATTTCTTTCAATGGTTGGAATAGATGAAAATCCTGGCAATAGAAACAGCAACTGAAATATGTGGGATTGGATATATTCTCGATGGAGAATGCATTGGTTTAATGGAAAGAAAAACTCCGAGAGCCCATGCGGAAAAACTACCTTTATTTTACGATAAATTGATTGAAGAAACAGGTATAAAGCTAAAAGATTTAGACGGGATCGCAGTATCCATTGGTCCCGGGTCGTTTACCGGTTTGCGAATTGGTCTTAGTTATTGCAAAGGATTAGCTTTCAGCCATGGAATTCCCATCATTCCTGTACCAACTCTTGAGGCTCTCGTTTTTGCGAAAGGAAAAATTGAAGGAACAATACGAATCTTGCTCCACTCTCATCGGGAAACATTCTTTCAACAAGATTTTCTCTGGAAGAATGAGCAATTGCAAAATATATCGGAAATTGATGTGTTAGAATGGGATGAAATTAAATGTAATTTCAACCAGGAACAGATGATTTATTTTTTCGGAGGTGAGCCCCTAGTGAATAGTTTAAATGTGTCAGGATTAAAGAAAATTCAACCTTCAGCGCACTGGATTGGGATTTTAGCGGAGAAGAATTTCACGGAATGGATTTCTGATAACCCATATAAACTAATTCCTGACTACATATCTCCCTTTTTAATTAAATAGAATAATGGCTTGGTTTAAACGCAAAGACGAAAAATTAAAGGAGGGGGAAAAGAAATCCATGCCCGATGGGTTGTGGGAGAAATGTTCATCGTGCAGTGAAATTCTATACAAACCAGAATTAGAGAAAACGTACAATGTTTGCAGGCATTGCGGACATCATTTTCGGGTAACACCGGAGGTTTATTTAGATTTATTGCTTGATGGAAACTCCCATGAGGAATTATTCTCAAATGTACAATCTTTAGACCCGATGAAATTTAAAGCAAAGAAAAAATATCGGAATCAGTTAAAAGATGCAGTTTCCATGACCGGAAAAAATGAAGCAATCCAGTGTTATTCAGGAAATATTAATGGTTTTGAAGTCATTTTGGGAATAATGAATTTTCAATTTATCGGAGGAAGTTTTGGGTCTGTTGTAGGGGAGAAAGTTTCGAGATCAATTAAGTATGCGAGTGAGCAAAAATGTCCTTTTATTTTAATTTGTTCATCTGGAGGCGCTCGGATGCAGGAGGGAGCAATATCCCTGATGCAAATGGCAAAAACATCTACTCATCTTGCAAAATTTTTGGAAGAGGGTGGATTGTATATTCCAATTTTAACTGATCCGACGACAGGAGGTGTGACGGCCAGTTTTGGAATGCTGGGAGACATCATACTTGCTGAACCGGGCGCTTTGATTGGATTTGCAGGTCCCCGGGTGATTAAGCAGACGATTGGGAAGGATTTGCCCAGTGGGTTCCAACGTTCGGAATTTTTACTTGAAAAGGGTTTTCTGGATCATATCATTACTCGTGAAGATATGAAGGAAACCCTGACAAATATCATAGGAATGCTTGAATGACCCCAAGCCCAAATATTCTCGTGACTAATGATGATGGGATTCATTCCCGTGGGATTTTTAGGTTGTGGGAAACAATGGAGGAAATAGGTAATGTAATCGTAGTTGCTCCAGATACAGAAAAGAGCGCGGTGGGACATGCTATCACTATTTCTGACCCGATCCGGATTCAAGAATTTAAACAAAATGGAGGCTTCAGAGGATTTAGTGTTGGTGGTACTCCCGCAGATTGCGTTAAAATTGCCGTCACCGCCATTTGTGAAAATCCTCCGGATATTGTTATTTCCGGAATCAACGCCGGAGCCAATGTGGGGAATAATATTATTTATTCAGGCACAGTTTCTGCAGCAACAGAAGGGACTATGTACAATATTTCATCCATTGCAATCAGTTTAGATTCTCAAAAAAGTCAGGATTTCGATTTTTCTACTGAAATAGCACGGAAAGTAGTCAAAGCTGTTTTAAAAAATGGGCTGCCAAAGGGAACACTCCTAAATGTAAATGTTCCTGCTATTCCTCCGGATAAAATCAAGGGAATTAAAATCACAAAACAAGGCCATGTTTTTTTCAAAGACAGGTTTGAAAAACGGGAAGATCCGCGTGGAAGACAATATTATTGGATGACGGGAGAGATTGTAAACCCAGTTGATGCATCTGATTTGGACAGCAGTGTCCTGGAAGATGGATATGTAAGTATTACGCCGATTCATTATGAATTAACAAATAATAATTTCCTTAAACAATTAAATGATTGGGATTTTTCATGAGTAATTTTCATGAAAATGGTATCATTATCCTGGATTTTGGATCTCAATATACACAACTGATTGCCCGGAGAATCCGTGAACAGCATGTCTATTCAGAAATCATGTCATCGGATGTTTCATTAGACGTAATTCAGGAGCGATCCCCGAAGGCGATTATTTTATCCGGCGGGCCTTCCAGCGTTTATGAAGACTCTTCCCCGGAATACGATTCAAAACTGTTTGCGATGGATATTCCAATCCTTGGCATTTGCTACGGATTGCAGCTTATGGCTCATCATTATAATGGTCAGGTAGAATCATCATCTCATGGTGAATACGGTTTTGCGTTGATTAATATTATGAATTCAAAACATCTTTTTCAATCTGTATCCAGCAACACTCAAGTGTGGATGAGTCATATGGACAGGGTTACTCAGATGCCTCCTGGCTGGGAGATCATGGCAGAGTCTTCCAATGGAGTTGTGGCAGCAATGGGTCATATGGAATCAAAACGGTTTGCTACTCAATTTCACCCGGAGGTAAATCATACAGTTGAGGGAGAAACGATCCTGAATAATTTTTTATTCAAAATTGCAGGATGTTCTCCCGATTGGACAGCGGGGAATTTTATTAATGAACATGTGGAGAAAATTTGTGAGATAACAGCAGGGAAACGGGTTCTGGTTGGAGTGAGCGGCGGAGTGGATTCATCCGTTGTCGCAGCGCTGCTAAATAAAGCCATCGGAGAGCAATCTATTGCAGTTCTTATTGACCATGGATTGATGAGAAAAAATGAAGCCGGGCAGTGCATTTCTGCTTTGCGGGATGGTTTGGGAGTAAATATAAATCTCCATGACAGTTCTGATTTGTTTATGAAAAAATTAAAAGGGGTTGAAAATCCTGAGGAGAAACGGAAAATAATCGGAGAGCAGTTTATTCGCACGTTTGAACATATAGCGAAAGATTATGGTGATATTGAATTTCTTGCCCAGGGAACACTTTATCCTGATATAATCGAGAGCGGTGCTCCAAGGAAAGGAGGGAAAGCGGCTGTCATAAAGAGTCATCACAACGTGGGAGGACTTCCAGAAAGGATGGATTTTACACTGATAGAACCTCTCAAGGATTTGTTCAAGGATGAAGTTCGAGAAGTCGGTA
Source organism: uncultured Fidelibacterota bacterium (assembly GCA_913041945.1). Classification (GTDB taxonomy): domain Bacteria; phylum Fidelibacterota; class Marinisomatia; order Marinisomatales; family UBA8229; genus UBA8229. The sequence goes on along the minus strand of CAJWIT010000004.1, from coordinate 74,044 downwards.
GAGAATTAGGTCTTCCCGAATCTCTGGTCCATCGCCATCCTTTCCCCGGACCGGGATTGGCGGTTCGTATTATTGGGGAAGTAACCGGAGAAAAGCTGGAGATCCTTCGTGAAGCGGACCATATTTATTTAAATATTTTACACGAAGAAGGGCTTTATGATGAAATCTGGCAGGCGTTTTCTATTTTGATACCAGTGAAAACTGTGGGTGTTATGGGGGATAAGCGGACTTATGAGAACCTCCTTGGAATCAGGGCTGTTACCAGCCACGATGGTATGACAGCTGATTGGTTCAGGATTCCTACAGATGTCCTTTCCAAGATATCCAATAAAATTGTAAACTCTGTCAAAGGGATAAATCGCGTTGTTTATGATATTACTTCCAAACCACCCGGGACGATAGAATGGGAATAATTTATATCTGTAATTTTTCAAGAATTGGTTGGAACTTTACAAGAGAATATATGTTTTTATCAGAAAAATATGGTGAGAATAAAATGAAAAATTTATTTCAATATGTTGTGTTTGCTCTTAACTTCAACTTTTGGATTAGTTAAAGAGGATAAGTTATGTGCGGAATCATTGGATATTATGGAAATGAAGATGCAATTCCAATTTTAATCAATGGATTGAAACGTCTGGAATACCGTGGCTACGATTCAGCGGGAATTGCAGTAATAAACGGGGGCGGGCTTAATGTACTAAAGCAAGCTGGGAAAGTGAAAGAATTAGAGTCTTCTGTTGAGGAATCCACTTTGAAAGGGTCCGTTGGGATTGCTCATACAAGATGGGCAACTCACGGAGAACCCAATGATCTCAATGCTCATCCACATATGGATGAAACCGGAACCATTGTGCTCATTCACAATGGAATAATAGAAAACTACAGCAACCTTCGGGAAGCGCTCCAAAAAGAAGGAGTTACATTCAAAAGCGACACCGATACAGAAGTTCTGGTTCAGTTGATCGCTTCGTTCTATCGTAGAGATAAATTATCTTTTGAACAAGCTGTAAGAGCGGCTCTACAGGAAGTTGTGGGAACTTTTGGTATAGTTGCTCTCTGCAAGGAAGAACCGGATGTCATGGTTGCAGCCCGCCACGGAAGCCCTCTGGTTTTAGGTTTAAGTGATGGGGCATATTTTCTTGCCAGTGATGCGTCGCCCATCATAGAACATACCCGAAATGTGATTTATCTTGATGAAGGTGAAATGGTAATTCTTAATTCTGATGGATATACTATCAAACAGATTTATAAGAATAAAGTGCTTTCTAAAGCAGTTACTACACTGAATATGAGTTTGGAAGAGATAGAAAAAGGGAATTTCCCTCATTTTATGTTGAAAGAAATTTTTGATCAAAAACAGACAATTATGGATACAATGAGGGGGAGACTTATCCTTGATGAAGGGTCTGCCCACTTAGGGGGGCTTATGGATTGTCTGGATCGAATTGAAAACGCAAGCAGGTTTTATATTACTGCCTGCGGAACATCCTGGCATGCGGGACTCGTTGGCAAATATCTTATTGAAGAGTGTGCACATATCCCGGTTCATGTGGAATATGCTTCTGAATTCCGTTATCGTAAAGTCATTATTGACAGTGACACAGTTGTTATAGCCATCAGTCAATCAGGGGAAACTGCAGATACATTGGCTGCAATCAGAAAAGCAAAAGAAATGGGAGCTCTCACTGTTGGAATTTGTAACGTCGTTGGAAGTTCAATAGCAAGAGAAACAGATTGTGGAGTGTACACCCGTGCTGGCTCAGAAATTGGTGTGGCTTCTACCAAAGCTTTCACTGCTCAATTGACAGTGCTCTCCATGTTTGCGTTAAAGTTGGGACGCAGGAAAAACCTGTCGAAAAGAGAAGGAATCAACATAGCAAAATCTCTGGTTGGAATAGAGAAGACGATCGAATCAACTTTAGATGATACTTCAAACCTTGAGTACATTGCCGGGGAAACAGTTAAAGCGAATAATTTTTTGTATCTTGGTCGTGGTTTAAATTTTCCCGTAGCTCTGGAGGGTGCTCTTAAACTGAAGGAAATATCCTATATTCATGCGGAAGGATATCCCGCCGCTGAAATGAAACACGGTCCCATTGCGTTAATAGATGAAAAAATGCCTGTCGTTTTCATTGCCCCTCATGATCTGACATTTGGAAAGGTAATTTCCAATATTCAGGAGGTAAAGTCACGAAGGGGAAAGATAATTGTAGTAACGGATAAAAAAAGCAAAAGATTGGATAAATTAACAGATTACCAGATTGTGGTCCCGACAACACATACACGCATTTTTCCCATCGTAGCATCAATTCCTCTTCAATTGCTTGCCTATTATTTAGCCGTTTTGAGAGGATGCGAAGTTGATCAGCCAAGAAACCTTGCTAAAAGTGTAACGGTAGAGTAGGAGTAATGATGAAAAAGATACTAACACTTATAATAATAGTCTCACTATATGGATATGGTTCTGCCCAGAAATTATCTTTAGAGCGAATACAAAAAGAACAACCAACTGAAAGTACTACTGAAATACTATCACAACTATCATCTGATGCTTTTGCCGGAAGAGACCCTGGTACAGAAGGTTTCAGTTTAGCCGCAAACTACGTTGAATCGTTTCTATCGAAAAATAGAATACTTCCTTTTTTTAACAACAACTATAAAGATTCTGTAGTTGTAAATGGAAAAGCATCATATAACATTGTAGGGTTAATTGGAGAAAGAAACCCTAATAACAAGCATATATTAATCGGAGCTCACCTTGATCATCTTGGAATATCTACTGAAGAAGAAAGAAATGAGGCAGAGAAATCTGATTCCATACTGACTACTTCGCAAATAGCAAGTGATTCAATATATAATGGGGCTAATGATAATGCTAGCGGAGTCACTGCTGTTTTGCAAATAGCCCAACAATTAAGAAAGTATAACTTTGAACAAAATATAATTATCGCTTTGTTCACAGGAGAAGAAATTGATTTCATAGGCTCGAGACATTTAGCTGAAAAATTGAAATCAGACAGTGTAAATCTGTCTTATATGTTGAACTTTGAAATGATAGGAAAAACTCTATCCACTGGAGAGAACCAAGTATTTTTGACAGGTTCTTCGAAATCGAATTGTGCCGAAGAAATGAATAAAATAGTCGATCATACTTTCGTCAGTTTTTCCCAAGCATATTTAGATTCTGGATTGTTTTATTACTCCGACAATTATCCTTTTTTCGAGGAATTTCAGGTCCCTTGTCATACTATAGTAAGTTTTGATTTCGATAATTATGACCATTATCACAAAGTATCAGATGAAATAATCCAACTTGATGTAGAAAATATGAATTCAATAATCCATACTTCAACTTTTATCATAAGTCAATTACTAAAGAACAAGATTGAATTAATCAATCACTAACCCATCCTGCTTTGGTAGTAGGGGGTTGCAGATTTTGTGACGATGGTAAACAAAAATATGAGAGCTACACAATAAGTAAAATCGATCAATCACTGTTGAATAAAGCAACAAATTGGCTTGGGATCGTCCTGATTTCCGCTGCACCGCTTCTTGCACACCAGAGTTGGTTTGAAAACCGTTCTGTAAAACAACAGTTAAAAAAAGCTGTCGTCCATTATAATGAAGGCAGATTTGCTACTGCCGAGACCATCCTAAACAAAACCTTAAAACAATCAGGAGACAATTATAAGTCGGTGACATGGTATCTATTAATGAAAGCGAACTATGGTCTCAGTAAAATAGAGGAATCCAGGGAAATGGCCCGAAATGTTTTACAGTCGGATCCCCAAAGCACCTATGTGAAGCATGTGTTTTCCTGTTTGGGTGATATGTTCGTAGATGAAGGTAAATATTCAGCTGCACTTCGCATGTATTTACGTGCCCGTGCGTTGCAATCAGATGAACTTTTTCTTGAGAAAATAGATCAACGGATAATGAACACCTTGAAAGTGAATATTTCTTTACCAAGGGTCGATGAAATGCTGTCGGTCGAATTTGACCTCCAAAACCGATCTGTTCTGCTGCTGACCAAGGCTTATGGTGCCATTTATGCCGGTCAACCGGATGATGGAGCGCAAACCTTGAGCGGCATCAACATCGATAATGTCCCTGATAGGTATTTCGATTTTTATGAGGAACTTCTGTTGGCAACCTATCATCCGCCAAGAAAAAATATAACGATAGGTGTTGTTCTTCCTCTGTCCGGAGAATATCAATCACAAGGAAATCTTTTTCTTGAAGGATTAAAATCTGCCATCCAATCTCAACCAGATGAGTTGCATAATCTCTCATTGATCATTTACGATAATAGGAGCAAGGGAATTGAGACAATTCGAGCAGTTAAAGTGCTGGCAAAAAAACAGGAAATCATTGCAATTGTTGGTCCGCTTAATGCTGGTAATGCACTCATAGCAGCGAACTCACTTTCCAGCTCTATGATTCCATTGTTGATACCCTCATCTGTGGAGAATGGATTAGTCACGTTGGGAGAAAATATTTTGCAGTTGAATTCTGACGAAAACACAAGAGGTCGTTTTGCTGCAAGATATGCCGTTCAGAAACTTGGTTTAAAGAATATTGCAGTGCTGGCACCAGCAAACGAAATGGGACATAATCTTGTGGATTCATTTTGTAAGGAATTAGACTTGCTTGGGCAGATACCCGTGAAGTTAGAATGGTATTCCGATTTTCCGGAAGATTTAAGGCGTCAGTTTAAATCTATTAGAAAAACGGCTTGGGATTTATTGCCAAAAGAGGATGAATATTCAGAATTTCTCGGGTTGGAAATTGATAGTCTGGATGCACTGTTTACAATCTCCGTTGATGATTTTTTTGATCTTCCTAAAGATCAGGAGAAAGTATTGAGTTCAAAAGATTCGAGTAAAATTAGTTTGGACACCATAGATGGCATATATCTGCCAATTTCTCCCAATCATCTTTCGTATCTTGCGACACAATTCCCACTTTATAATTTGAATACACAGGTAATTGGTAATGAGGCCTGGCAGAATCTTGAGATATTGAACCAGGAGAATATTGGTCCCCATTTGAGTAAAATGATAGTGATTTCCAACAGGAAAGAATTTGTTCAAAATGAATTCTCTGTCCAGGCGGATCATCATAAAAATAACGAATTCTTTTTCCAGGGATTTGATTGTGTCCAACTGCTGTCGGCAGTCATTAACGAGGATAATCTTGATCGGAAAACAATCCTGGATCGATTGAATTCCATGGATGAGTTCCATGGTATGGAGAGAATATTTTCGTTTTCTGGAGAACCATCGAATCTAAACAAAGCCCTGCAAGTGCTTCAGTATGATCAAAATAATTTTTCTTCACTGGGATTTTTTAAAGGAGATTCTTTGATCACTTCATTTTTCCAAGCTCCCTAACAGGGTTTTCCTGTTAGGTGTGTGTGATTCGTTTTCATTTATTAAGTGTTTTTCCTCAGAATAATTTATTTTAAACCAGAATCTTATAGTTTGCATAATAATTGAGACAATATTCAGATTTTTCACCGTTTTTTCCAAGCCATGAGATTAAAGCTGGAATTTCTTTAAAACCTTTTCCGTATTTTCCCCCTGAAGACAGGAAAAGATTAGCCATCTCACTCGAGCTCGATCCAAAGCAGTTGGTAATACCTTCACAGGTACATTCAAATAACGTGACAATCTGCACGAAACCGGAAATGAAAAAAAATACAGATGGAGTTGTGACAAATAACCAGGATCTTGTTTTATCTATTCAGGTTGCTGACTGCATTCCCATCTTCCTGGTTGATCCGGTGGAAAAAGTATTTGGTATAATCCACGCAGGATGGAGAGGAGTTGTCGGGGGAATTATTCAACAGGGTATATATTCCACGATTCAGATTGGATCCGATCCAAAAAATTTAAACGTTCTTTTGGGACCCTCAATCAGACAATGCTGTTTTGAAGTAGGACAGGATGTTGCCCGGCAGTTTGACAGTTCTTATATTACCAGAGGAATTAATGGACGAAGTATGGTTGACCTTCAGAGTATTGTTATATACCAGTTGGAGAAATTAGGTGTGAAAAATAAAAAAATTGTTGATTTGAAAGAATGCACATGTTGTCAGGAAAAACGATATCACTCCTTTCGCAGGGACGGGAAAGATGCTGGGAGAATGATAGCCATTCTTGGGTGGCAGTGATTTGATGGATTTATTTGACGCGATTTTATTAGGTACACTTCAGGGATTGACGGAATTTCTTCCCATTAGCAGTTCAGGGCACCTTGTCTTGGGGCAAACTTTCCTGGGAATTGAACAACCGGGGAATGAATTTGAAATTTTAGTGCATATGGGAACGCTTGCCAGTATCCTGGTTATTTTTTTTCAGGACATTAAATCTATCATACAGAGTATTTCGGAAAGGGAAACACAGCGTTTTGTGCTGTTTTTATTTATCGGGACTCTCCCGGCGGTGTTCATAGGATTAGGATTCAAAGATTTTCTGGGAGGATTGTTTGAAAATCCGAAAGCCGTCAGCGGAGCATTATTGTTTACAGGGATGGTCTTATTCACCTCAGTTTTTTCCAATGAGAAGGCAGGTAACCGGACCTACTTGCAGGGCCTGTTAATTGGATGTGCCCAGGCTATCGCCATTATTCCCGGGATTTCTCGTTCCGGCATGACAATTTGTACGGGTTTGTTTCTGGGTTTGAGACCACATGAAGCTGCCCGGATATCATTTTTGTTGGCCATTCCGGCTATCAGTGGTGCTGGTTTATTAACAGCCCTTGATATGCCAACAGATTCAAGCTTGTCTATGGGTGCAGTACTGGGCGGTTTGCTCAGTTCTTTTATTGTCGGAGTTCTGGCGCTGAAATGGCTCCTTGGATGGCTTGAAAAAGGTCAACTTCATTGGTTTGGATTTTACTGTTTTATATTTGGAACTCTAACACTGATATTTTAACCTATGAGTTTGACAGGAATTATTTTCATTTTGTACCTCCTTTTCCTCTTGGGAGTGGGAGTTTGGACCTTTCGTATGAACAAGACTCAGGAAGATTATCTCCTAGCTGGAAGGAAACTGGGTCCATGGGTTACGGCTTTTTCTGAGAGGGCATCCGGGGAATCGGCCTGGCTATTACTGGCTCTCCCAGGTGCAGCCATCTCGGTGGGATTGGGAGAATCCTGGGCTGTTATTGGTATCATTCTTGGGATAATTTCTTCCTGGTTATTGATCGCGAAGCGACTTCGCGAAGAAACAAAAAAATATGATGTCTTGACCATCCCTGAATATTTACATCGTCGTTTTCAGGATCACACAAACATTATTCGATTGTTTTCTGCACTGATCATATCGTTTTTCTTCGCTTTTTATGTTTCTGCACAATTTCATGCTTCGGGCAAGGTACTGCATACTTTATTCAATATACCTCATTTTTATGGGATTACCATTGGCGCCGCAGTGATTATCATTTATACGCTTATGGGTGGATTTTTGGCTGTTGCCTGGACAGATATGCTTCAAGGCATCCTCATGTTTTGTACCTTAGTAATTCTGCCGTTAGTGGGCTTTATTGAGCTCCAAACAGCGCAGCAAACTCTCGGTGAGAGTCTTTTACAGGCTGGAGACACTCATGCATCCTTCACAATGGGAAAACAGGGATTTGCTGCTTTAACTGTTGTCTTGGGTGGATTGAGCTGGGGGTTTGGTTATCTCGGGCAGCCTCATTTGGTGATTCGATATATGGCTATCAGAGATCCCGATGACGTAAAACGGGCACGGACTATTGCCATACTTTGGGCCATACCCGGGATTACCGGGGCTTTCCTGATCGGTTTAGTGGCACTCAATTATTTTGGGCCGGATTATTTTAAAACCGTTGATGTAGAACAGGCCATGCCATTGTTGGCAACGAAACTTCTGCCTCCTTTTATTGCAGGTCTATTTATTTCTGGTGCTGTAGCAGCAATGATGTCAACTGCGGATTCACAACTGCTGGTGTCCACATCGGCTATTACAGAGGATTTTATACACCAGTTTCTTGGTAAAGAACTTTCAAACAAATTACTGGTTAGATTGAGTCGAATTACAATTGTAATTCTGGGGCTTTTTGCGTTTGGTATCGCTATCATGTCACAGATTCAGGGGAGAAATATATTCGGGGTGGTCAGCTATGCCTGGAGCGGCCTCGGTTCGGCCTTTGGCCCGGTGCTGGTCCTTACCCTATGGTGGAAAAAAACAACGCGTCAAGGCGTAATAGCTGGCCTGTTGTCCGGTTTTTTAAGTACTGTCATTTGGGCAAATGTATCGGCCTTGCAAGCCATTGTCACTGAAAGATTAGCTAGCTTTATCATCGCATTCATTGCCGTAATTGTTGTTAGCTTGTTTTATGGGCGAAAAAATCATGCCTAAGGACCTGAAACAGCTCCGGTCGGTTGTAATGGAGGTTGAGAAGGGTCAAATACAACCGGTTTACCTCTTTCAGGGAAATGACCAATATCTGCAAAAATTTGTAGTGGAGAAAATCGAATCTGCATTATTTCCAGAAGGAATGAGTGAAAAGATTATCCTGGAACCCAATGAAATGAGTGGGAGTAAGATCGTTGAAAAACTCTATGCTGCTGATTTATTTTCCAGTAAAAAGATTTTTGTTCTGAGAAATCCACAAAATATTCAAAGCAGCTATCGAAAAAATATCTTCAGGTACTGTGAAAAACCTACTCAATCAAATTGTCTTGTGATTATCCTTGAAGATTTTGATCAAAGGAAAGCAATTGTTAAGGAATTGATAAAACGGATTGATCCCATAGACGTCCGAAGTCCCTTCGAAAACAAAATGGGCGGTTGGGTGAGATATTTTTTTAAGGAGAAAGGAATTGCAGCAGATTCGAATGTGGTGGAAGAGATTTTGAAAATTGCTGGGGATTCCTTGTATCATTTGGCAAATGAGATTGATAAAATTGCTATTTACTTACAGGATGGAGAAGAATTAACCTTGGATCATGTATACCGTTTCTCCGGATGGAAACGGGATTACAAGCGTTGGGAGTTTTTGCTTGCTGTAGGAGATAGAAACCTGCAAAAAGCGATAAAAACCGGACAATCTCTCATTTCTCAAAATGAAACGTTTTTATCTTTAATGTATTCTCTTACGAGTCTTTTTCAAGAACTTTTATTTATTAAAGTTTCTAAGGGAACTTTTTCCCAACCGGTTGGTTATATTCCATTATCGCCGGTAATTAAAAAGAAATTGCCTCAGCTGGCCAGGCAATTTTCAAGAGAAAAAGTTGAAAAAGCATTAGCGTTACTTGGTAAAATCGATGAACGGATTAAAACAACAAAAGTCTCTGATGAATCAGAACTTATCCAATTTTTATTCAATGTCATTCCAAAAGATGGCTAATCAGTTTCAATTCACCGATGAAGAGCTGATGGCTCGATTTCAAAGCGGAGATGAAAACGCTTACAATGAACTTGTTTTTCGTTACCGTGACCGTTTAATGAATTTCATCTATAGATTTGTGAATGATATGGAACAGGCCGAAGATATTGTGCAGGAGACTCTTGCAAAAGTTTTTACTCACCGGCATTATTACAAGGAGATAGCGAAAGTATCCACATGGATTTATACTATTGCAGGTAACTATGCTAAAACCGAGTTGAGGAAACGGAAACGGCGGAAAACTATTCAACTGAGCCACATGGGTAAAGAGGATAAAGTGTATGAGATTCCAGACTTGGAACAAGAACCCGATATTGGTGTTCATGTCCAATTTTCAGAACAAAAAATTCAGAATGCGCTCCAATCATTACCGGTTCATTTTAGGAGTCCCGTCATTTTGCGAGATATTCAGGAACTTTCCTATGAAGACATTAGTAAAATACTTGACGTTCCTTTAGGGACTGTGAAGTCGCGTATTAATCGTGCACGTCAGCAATTGAAAAGTAAATTAAAAGAATAATATTAACATAAATGAGGAGTACACTATATCGATGGATCGTTATCAGTTTGAAGATTGTTTATCCGATTATATAGAAAATAACTTAAGCCCTTCGAAACGGAAAGAATTCGAAGAGTACTTAAAAGCTCATTCCAGTGGGGAAGAATTGGTTGATTCCGTCCGTGAACTTATGGATTCAATGAAATCCATGTCGGAAATTAAAGCTTCTCCCGATTTCATGGGGAAACTTCAACAGAGGATTGAGGCAGAGAAAAATCGTCCTTCACTACAATCCCCTGAGAAAAGGACTTACCTGGGATTTGCACCTTTCCATTTGGGAATGATGGTTGTGGTGCTTGTTGGTCTTATTTTCGTTGGAATGGAATTATTGCCAACGAATGGGATAACAATACCAACAGCTCAACCAAATATTGAGCTAAGTTTTCCCCAAGACTTACCTGACCCCGTTCCTCCTGATATTAAAAAGGATGAAATGGTTACATTGGAACAGGATTCAAGTGCAATTAAAGACCAGGATGCGAAAGCACCATTCGATCTGGATAAAAGAGGTGCTACGTTTGTAAAAGATCAAAAATAATTAAAAACAATCTGATTTTTTTATCCCTGCTGTTTACGTAAGTTTTAGTAGGGATTTTTTTCTGGAATGAATTTTCAAAATAAATCTACGGCAATTCTTCTGTCTGCTGTGACAGTTTTCATTTTAAGTATAGTCATCTCCCCTGAAGAGGGGGGATTTTATCTCCACTTTTTTAGAGGATTAGTTTTAATCTGTGTTATTTGGGCTTTCATTTTGTTTATTACTTCGCAAAAGAAAAATTATTCTGGGAAATTGATGGGCGATGAACTGAAACAAGTTGATTCACCAAAGAATTCTGAGAGTGATGATGAACTTCAGGATCGTTATAAATATTTGCTTCATTCAATCTTTAATACAATTCGTTCAATAAATCCGGACTACCAGGGAGCAGCTTATATCATTGATCATGACAAGAATGGGTTTGCACTCCAAAGTGCCACTTCCAACGAATTTTCAGGATTTGTTCCTCATGATCAGGAGATATTGACGACAATTCTTAAGCAAAAGGAAGTACAGGTTTTTCAATATAACAAGAACCGTGATAGTTGGACACAATTGTTTTCTGAAAGAACCTGGAGAGGCAGTGAATGTATATTGGGGATACGGATAGTCAATAAGGATGTTTCAGTTGGGTGTCTTTTAATGACTGTTGATCATTTCAGCAAAACGCAGGAAAGGGATCGTGAAATTTTATTTAATCTTGGGGATTTACTTTCTCTGGGGATTGCAAAGATCGAAAAAATTGAAGAGTTATTAGCTGATAATAGTTATCAAGACCGGATTTTTGATCTTTTTAATACAGTAGATATCTTTTCAGATGAGGAAGTTTTATATGATTCCATTCAAACCTTATGTCATTCGCTTTTTTCATATGATAAATTCACAATTGCAATGGTAGATTCGTCTGACAATTTACCTATTGTCAAATTGGTAGATGGAATCACGGAAGATGTGGATGCAGGTGATACCTTTTCTTTGGATTTTTCCCTACATGGCAAGGTAATAAAAGATGGCATCAAAATCCGTTCACGATATTGGGAAAATGATTATCCTGAAATGGGAAGATTTAGAAAAGATGAAGATTTCAACATAAATTTTTCTGCAGTTTTAATTGTTCCAATCTTAATGAAAAAAATATCAATCGGTAGCATAGCACTTGAACGATTAACATCCCGATCATATAGCAGTTCGGATGAAAGGCTCATGGAACATTTAGCATTTACAGTAGGTCATTTTTTATCCTGGCAGGAAGGATATCGTGAAATGTATGAAAGTGCTATCCATGATGGGTTAACGGGATTATTGAACCACCGCGCATTTATGAATAGATTTGAAGATGAAGTGAGACGTGCTATTCGTTTCCAGCAGAAACATGTTCTGGTTGTACTCGATTTGGATAAATTTAAACGGATCAATGATACTCATGGACACCTCTATGGAGATTATGTTATCAAACAGGTTGGCAAGATTCTACAAAATAGCGTCAGAAATGTTGATGTTGTGGCCCGGTACGGCGGTGAAGAATATACGATTATATTGGTAGATACTGACCAAACACATTCTTTAGCAGTTACTCAGCGAATTGTTAATAATATTGAAAAATTTAATTTCAGTTTGGACGGGGTTGATGAAAAAATGACAATTAGTGCGGGGATGGCCGAATTTCCAAAGGACTCAGATAATATCAAAATACTGATTGAAAAAGCAGACAAAGCAATGTATAAAGCAAAGAAACTGGGTGGGAATACGGTAGAAGTTTATGCGTAATTATGAGGAATTATTTTACTTTTTTTAAACTGATATGATACCAATTTGTATTGTTACTGAAAAAATAATGGGAATTAGTAGGTTTGAATAGTGTGATTCGTATGTATCAAAATTTGATTTTGCTTATTTTGATTTTGCTTGGATTATCCTGTCATTCGGGTTCAAAAGTTTCGCCCTCAGATTTACCACCAATCGATCAGGGAAAAGAAGAAACTACTGTCAATCCTGAAGCTCTCCAGCATTTTATGGATGGACAGCTTTATATGAGTCAGGGAAATTATCCTATGGCAGTGACTGAGTTTCAGGAAGCCCTGAGGTTTGATCCGGATGTTAGTACAATCCATATTTCCCTTGGAGAGTGTTTTTGGGCACTTGAAAAACCGGATCGCGCTGTTTTTCACCTTGAGAGAGCAATATATTTAAATCCGGACGATACCGAAGCAAGAAACATTTTAGCTCATCAATTTATCAATCGTCAAATGTTTGACAGAGCTAAGGAACAATATAAGATTTTGGCTGAATCTGATCCAGAAAATGTGGAAAATATAATAGTTCTTGCAGAGTTGGCTAAATTGCAACATCAGTTTGAGGAAGCAATTCATTATTACCAAAAAGCATTTGATTTAGATCCTCATAGGATTGAGTCTCTTAAAAAAGCAGCAGAAATAGCCTTGAAAATCAAACGATTTGACTTGGCACAGTTTATTATAAAACGGATGACTCTGGAAGACAAATCCAACATCCAATATCTTGAAAACTATGCGGATATTGCTATCACGAATGGTGATAAAAAAGAGGGAATAAAGGCGTTGAAACAAATTGCCGATTTGGAAGGACCATCAGCGGATGTACTCAATCAAATTGGTTTATGGTATTATGAAATAAATCATCCTGATTCAGCATTGAAAGTATTTAGGCAGGTGTACGAGTTGGATAGTTTGAATATTTTAGCTCTTCATTTTCTATCACAGATCAACAGGGAAGAAGAACATATAGAGAAAGCCCAATATTTTGCAGATCAAATGATCTATTTTCATCCTGGTGAACCCAGAGGTTATATTAACGCTTCACTTGCTCTGCTTATTCAGAATAATCATGAGAGAGTTATTCAAATTCTTTCAAAGCAGGCAGATATATTTCTAAAGGAATTTACCATTCAATATTTGCTAGGTTTGAGTTATAATTTGGATAATAATTATGAGATGGCGGAGCAATTTTTCAAACACGCTTTGGCCATTAATCCAAAATCGAGAAATGTTCTTCATTCCCTTGCTATTATTTATGATAAAACAATCCAATGGTCACAATCTGACAGCATTTATAATGAATTGATTCATTTAGATAGTACTGATGCTCAGGCACTCAACAATTATTCCTATAGCTTGGTTGAACGCGGGGAAAAATTAGATATTGCACTTGCAATGTCCAAAAAAGCGATATCTCTTTCTCCGAAGAGCTCGGCTTATCTTGATACATATGGCTGGATCCATTTTAAAATAGGAAATATTGACAGCGCATTGGCCTATATCAGAAAATCTGTTGAAATTGAAGATACCAATGCAGTAGTTCTCGAACATTTTGGTGATGTATTAATAAAAAATGCGGAAATCGAAGAGGCAATTCGCTATTTTCGAAAAGCTTTGGAAATAGATCCAAATAATGCAGTTTTGAGAAAAAAATTAAGTGAATTATAATCGATTCATACTTGTATTAATTATGTCTTTTTTTGTTCTGAGTAATTGTAGCCAAAAACCCGCATATGGTATGATAATCCCAGATTATAAATGGTCTTATGAAGAGTTGAAATCAGAGTACAAACAATGTCGAGGAAAGGGCCAGCTAATATCAAAGGGAGAATTGCAGGGGAAATTGACCTTTTATTTTACAGTAAGGAATGACAGTACTTATATTCAATTCCGTGATTTTCTCGGACGGCGGACATTATATCTTCAACTTTTGGGAAATGAGGTTTATGCTTGGGATATTCTCCAGGACAAATGGTTTTTAACAACTCAAATTCAGAGTCAGTATCCTTTTTTAATAGTACTTGAACCAACAGATTTGACTAGGTATTTCTGGGGTATTGACCCTCAACTCAGAGGAAAAGAATATCCGAAGGATTTCATGTTTGACCATAAATCCATAAGTATTAGCTTTCAAACGAAACCAGACGCTGTTGGATCCATGGTGTCTAAGGCTATGTTTCAGATTAATGATAATCAAAACCAGATTGAGATTGAAATTAAAGAACGGGAATACGGTATGTCCTATCCTCGTTTAATTAGAGCAATTCCTCCAACAATTTTACATAATTAACAGGCAGATCAAATGATTTCTGTTATCATCCCAGTTTTTAATGAAATTGGTTCTCTTCCGGAGTTAATGGATCAGCTTCGAAAGGTTTTGCATATTTATAGTAAGTGGGAAATTCTATTTGTAGATGATGGTTCAACTGACGGTTCTACTGAATTTCTTAACGATTTGTCAAGAAAAGATGAAAACGTGACCCTGATTCAATTTCACCGAAATTATGGGAAATCAGCTGCTCTTGCAGAAGGGTTTAAGCATGCTAAAGGAGAATTTCTCATTACCATGGATGCAGATTTACAGGATGATCCTGCCGAAATTCCAAATTTAATGAAAAAACTTGAGGAAGGGTTTGATCTTGTATCTGGATGGAAAAAAGAGCGAAAGGATCCAATTTCGAAGAGATTTCCCTCAAAAATATTTAATTATGTAACACGAATAATGACGGGAGTAAAAATCCATGATTTTAATTGTGGTCTAAAGATTTATCGGAAAGCAGTTATTAAGACCCTTGATTTATACGGTGGACGTCATCGTTATATTCCAGCCCTTGCCGGACATAATAAATTTCGAATCAGTGAAATTCAAGTTAATCACAGACCTCGAATTCATGGAGTTACGAAATATGGTGGTTCCAGGTTGTTTCATGGATTTTTTGATCTGATCTCGATAATTTTTATGAACCGCTATACTCAGCAACCACTCCATCTGTTTGGATTTTTTGGGCTTTTTTGTGGTTTTGCATCACTTACTGTGGAATTTTACGTAATTGGAAGAAAAATATTTTCTGGACATTCGTTTTATGAACATTTAGCTCTTATGCTATTTGGTGCCATGTTATTTATACTTGGATTGTGGTTCTTTTCCATTGGATTGATTGCTGAAATGATAACCAGGGGAGCTCAAGAAAAGGAATCAAGAGTAAAACAGATAATCTAATTCTGTTATTTCGTTTCTGGATTTTCTGGAACTCCTCTGAATTGTTTTGAGAAGAATCATGAGTGTCTGTTATTTTGGTACTTACGAAAGAAACTATCCAAGAAATTCTATATTTCTTGAAGGATTACGTCGGAATGCGGTTACTGTTTTCGAATGCCATGTTCCTTTGTGGGAAAAAACGGTGACCAAAGGGGAAAAGTTTGGGTTTTCAATAACCTTTATTCTGCGTTTTTTTATTGCACAATTTCGACTTCTTTTTCGATACGTGTTCTTCATCCCGAAGCATGATATTATCATTGTCGGGTACATTGGTCATCTGGATATATTTTTGGCTAAAATGATAGCGTTTTTCTGTCGAAAGAAATTGGTGTTCAATCCTTTAGTGTCGCTGTATGATACCGTAATTGTTGACCGTGGTTATTTTACAACATCTTCCTTAAAAGCCCGGTTGATGCGCTTTTTGGATAGATCCGCCTGTAAGATGTCGGACGTTGTTTTACTCGATACGGAAGCCCATATTCAGTATTTCAGAAATGAACTCGATCTACCTAACATAAATTTTAAACGATTATTTGTTGGAGCGGATGATCGGTTATTTTCCCCCGAACAAACGGAAAAACCTAAAAATAATTTTCATGTGATGTTTATTGGAAAATTTATTCCTCTTCATGGAATAGAAAAAATAATTGAAACCGCTGGTATTCTAAAATCTGAAACGGATATTATATTTACGTTAGTAGGTTTAGGTCAGCTCCGGTCTGAAATAGATAAAAAAATAAATGAAGAGGGGTTGGATAATGTTCGATTGATGGATTGGATTCCCTATAATCAATTATCACAAAAGATGGCAGAAGCAGATCTTCTTCTTGGAATTTTTGGAGATTCTGATAAAGCCAGAAGGGTCATTCCCAATAAATTATTTCAGGCATTAGCTGTCGGTAAGCCCGCTTTAACGGCTGACACGCCTGCTATCCGTGAACTTCTGACACCGGATGAACACATTTTCACTTCGGAGCCTACTCCGGAGAAAATAGCAGAAAAGATTCGATTCATCCGTACACATGAAAATATTTGCCACACGGTTTCAATAAATGGGCATCAGATTTTTCAGGAAAAACTTTCCATAGAAAAATTGGGAGCAGAATTAAAAACCATTCTGATGGATCTATAACGGTGCAAGGCAAAGATATTATTCTGATATCCAATCAAATGCTGGATGACCGTTACTGGACGTCCAAGCAATATATCACCATGGAACTCATCAGGAATAACCGTGTGCTGTATGTTGAAGCAAATTACTCTTTTGGCAAATTGCTTTCTGGAATGATGGGAAAAAAGTGGCCCGTGGTTCCATTCGGAAGACTGCAGGACGAAACCGATAATTTATACGTACTCACTCCATATCCACGATTACCTTACAGGAATCACTTTCAGTGGATTGGATGGCTGAATCAAAAATTACTTCTTGCAAAAATTCGAAGAGCAGCAAAAAAATTAAATTTTGAACGTCCTATACTCTGGACCTTTTTACACCAAACTGCTGATTTGATTGGGAAACTGGATGAATCCGTGGCAATTTATCATTGTGTTGATGATTGGGCGGTACTTTTACCCATGGCAGGGATGGGGGAACCGGAGAGGATTCGCAAAGATGAAAAAAAGTTAATTTCCTGTGTGGATGTTGTATTTAGAGTTTCAGCTAAATTGCTGGACTATTTTAAAATACCGAATACTAAAGTTTTTGATATTCCTAACGGTGTGGATATTGATTTATTTAATCCGGAACGCTATTCAAATGAATCACTGCAGGATGACATGAAGAACCTTCCACGGCCCATCATCGGGTTCTCTGGATCTATTGGGAAATGGATTAATGTTGAATTACTCATCCAAGTGTCGAGACGCTATGAGGAGGTATCCATTGTGATTATTGGATTAAATGAGAAAAATCCAAATATTCATAAACTGCAACATTTGGAAAATGTACACTTTTTAGGAATGAAATCACGCGAGGAAGTTCCTCAATATATCTCGGGATTTGATGTATGCCTTATGCCGTTCAATCGTACAGAGGTTGGGAAAGGATTGCTTCCCTTGAAAATGTTTGAGTATCTTGCACTAGGTAAACCGGTAGTGGCGACTTCCTCAGAAGTTTTGGAGCAATTTGAGGAGGTTCTATATCTTGCAGATGATAACGATGCCTTTGTGCAGGGAATAGAAAACGCTATGGTTGATCATGATAGGAACAATACAGTCTCCCGAAGGGAATGGGCATTAAAGTATTCTTGGGAAAACCGGGTGAGTGAATATCTCAATGTAATTCAAAGATCCATTAACAATAAAATGGGTTGAGTTAAAACTAATTATGGATAAAAAAATAAATCGTCTAACTATCCAGTGGAAACCTTGGACTGCGATGATCCTTGTATTGATTATGGGAATAGTTTTTCTTTATCAGGAACCAGTCATACAGGGACAAAAACTTGCAATCGGCGATGTGAAGACCCAGGGAATTATCTTTGAAAAATATCGAAATGACTACCAGGCTGAATTTGGAGAAAAGGCTTTGTGGTATCCATATATTTTCTGTGGAATGCCGTTTCATGCTTCTGGAACATACCGATTACAGTATAATTTAGAGACGATTTATAAAATTATTCCAGGTGATATTCTCCGGAGACTTGCCAAGGGTTTTACCTTTAATATCCTAGCTGGAGCTATTTTCATGCTACTGCTATTAAGATCCTATGGATTGGGATATTATGCATCGTTTGCTGGAGCGGTTGCATTTGCTTTTACGACGAAAATACTGGGGACACCACACACAAATCGAATCGTCACTTTTATTCATCTTCCGTTAATATTGTATGCTCTGCGCCAATTATGGGATACACGAAAATGGATATTTATGGTTCTTCTGGGCGGTGCAGTTGGTTCTCAGATCGGCAGTTACCATCCTCAGGTAGCGTACTATGGATTGCTGATGATTGGATTATATTCTCTTTATCGGCTGATTCAGGGGATAATCGAGAAGGAAACATGGACCAGACTGATGACCACAATGGGAATGACCGGAGTTTCATTGGGGATAGGATACTACATGGCATCCATTGTATTGATGCCCATGCAGGAATATCTTCCATTTTCCATTCGGGGAGCAGGGGCTTCCTCAGGTGCAGGTGGTTTATCCTTTGATTATGCAACGAGTTGGTCGTTTGACTGGTGGGAAATATTCACTTTTATTATTCCGGGGTTTAGTGGATTCGGAGGCAATACGTACTGGGGAGATATGCCATTCACTTCATATCCTCATTATCTTGGTATTCCCGTGGTGATTTTGGCCCTCATCGCACTTATCGCAGGGGAAAAACGACGTGACTATTGGTTTTTTGTAATGATGCTTATATTTTCCTTTTTTATTGCGATGGGAAAGAATTTTTCCATTTTATCGTCCCTTCTCCTGAATTATTTGCCTTATTTTAATAAGTTTCGGGAACCATCCATGATACTCATCCTTTTTGCAATGACCACGGCTGTATTAGCAGGCTGTGGATTTCAGATTTTCCTAGAAAAAATAACCGAGCAAAAGGGAACTGAATGGAAAACGGTACTCATACGCATATTGATAGGAATAGGCGTATTTTCAGTAATCGTACTGATTTTCAGAGACGGATTACAAAACTTAATGTTTGGTGTGTATAACCATGCGGATCAGGCAACGGAAAGAATCCGACAATTCCAAAGTCCACAACAAATCAATTACCTTTATAAAATGAGGTTTGACATGTTTTATAAAGATATGTGGATAGCCATCTTGCTGTCTGCAGGGACACTGGGTCTTATCTGGGCTGCCTTGGTACAAAAAATACAAATGAAACCATTTGTCGTAATCATTCTTATCCTAATGATTGCTGATCTCGGATATGTGGGTCGAAAAGTCATTCCGCCGATGTTTTCTAAAACATCCCGGCGCGCTATGGAACCACGGAAAACGGGTGTTATTGATTATCTGAAAAAAGATTCGGAACTGTTCAGAATTCTGCCTTTAGACAATTTTACAACCAATGAATATTCTTGGTTTGGGATTTCTTCTGTTGGGGGCTATCATGCCGCAAAGATGGCAAATTATCAGGATTTTATTGATAAGAATTTTTTTGATAATTTAAATTTTCTTCGATTGACAAACACAAAATATACTATTTCAAGGAAACGATTTAATCACCCTGAATTGATTCTTGAACAATCAATACAGGGAGAGCATATTTATCGGTTGAAAAACTGGTTACCGAGGGTATTCCTGATTGACAGCGTGGTTGTATCTCAAGATAAATTAGAAACACTAAATTTGATCAGAGCAAGCAATTTCAATCCTGTTGAAAAAGCTGTCCTTACAAAAAAAATACCTAAAATGCAGTTTAATTCGGAAGGGTCAAAAGTTAAGATTGAACATTGGAAATCGGAGAAAACGACAATTTCTGTGGAAATGATAAATGATGCATTATTGGCTTTTAGTGAGGGATATTATCCACCTGGCTGGCATGCTTACATAGATGGAGAAGAAACCGAAATATATCAAACGAATCACTTTATGCAGTCTGTCATGGTTCCCGCAGGGGATCATAAAGTGGAATTTCGTTTTGCCTTACCATCTTTTTATCGGGCGCTATTTATAAGCAGGGCCATTTTCATTGCAGTGTTGATTGTATTACTAGGCTATGGCATCTGGATTAATCGACAACGCCTCAAATTGACTTGATATCAATAAAATAATTTTGGTATCTACCTTAAAACATATAGTCCTCTGTACCCAGCAATTCAATAATTATTGGTCTGGACTTGGAGCGTATTCCACACACTTAGCTAGAGGTTTAGTTAAGTCAGGTATAAAAGTCACAGTGATCTCTCCAGGAAATCCAATGGATACTGAAGGAATGGATTTTATTCCTGTATCACCATCTAAACATGATTTGACGCACGGGGGGTGGTATTCTTTGTCCTACGCATATGCTGAGGTTATCAAAAAAGTTGATGCTGATCTTATTCACTTTACCGATGCACGGGAATCATATGCCTATAAGGGAAATATCCCGGCAATAGGCACACTTCACGATGACTATTTCGCAAGACATAACTGGAATCCATTCTATTATAAAAATGATTATGTGGATTGGATAAGACGTTGGTTATATTATTCTTTCGTCACTCTGACCGAAAGAAAAGCACTGCGAAAGCTGGCTGGACTTTCGGCCAATTCTAATGCAACAGCAGAAACTGTTTCCAAGGCATACGATATCCCATCTGAAAAAATAAAAACAATTTATCTGGGATTGGATCTGGATTGCGTCCCTATTGATGATCAACTGGAAAAAGAACGCTTCCATAGACCGATCATGCTTCTTGTAGGAGGAAATGTTCAGAGAAAAGGGTTACCGGTCATTTTGAAAACAATTCCTGAATTGTTAAAAGAAATTCCTGGATTGACATTACAGGTTATTGGCAAAAACCAAAACATAGGTAGAATGAAGAAATTAGCGGGTAAGTTGGGTGTGATGGACAGCGTGGAATTTATCGGATGGATTCCTCCCGAAAAGATAAAAACTTATTATCGGAAAGCTTCTGTTTTTGTTATGCCTTCGCTGATGGAAGGCTTCGGGTTGGTGTTTTTGGAGGCGATGGCACAGGGACTCCCCGTCATTGGAGGAAACGTTGGCGGAACACTAGAATTGATCAAAGATGGGGAAAATGGAATTTTAGTGTCGCCTCGGAATAGTCAGGCTCTTAAGAAGGCAATTCAAAAGGAAATCAATGATGTTGCATTTAGGAAAAAAATCATAAGTAATGGGTATTCCACTGTAAATGAATTTACCGTGAAAAAAATGGTAAAAGAGACTGTGATTTTCTATCAAGCGATTCTGAATGCATAAGCCGATGTTGAATGAACTAAAAAAAATACTGAACCTGAATACGGAGTTTAGCAGGAATGTATTTACTCTGGTTACAGGGACGACAATCGCACAAATTATCCCCATCGCGATCAGTCCAATTCTGACGAGAATTTACACTCCGGAGGATTTTGGTGTTCTGGCGCTGTTCCTGTCCGTTTCTATGCTAGTGGGAGCGATAGCAAGTGCCAGATATGAGCAGGCGATTATTCTTCCGGAAAAAGATGAAGATGCTCTTAATCTAATCGTTTTATCACTCTCATTTTTGGTTGTGATCTGTTGTATGATTTTGATGGTGATTCTTTTATTCTATGGTCGGATTGTTATTCTTCTCAACAATGATGCGATTTCAGTTTGGCTGTATTTTGTTCCCCTAATGATCTTTTTATTGGGATCCTTTAATATTATAAATGTATACGCCACACGACAGAAACAATATAAAATGATAGCTAAGGCAAATGTGTATAAATCGTTGGTTCTTGCAACGATTCAGATCATTTTAGGGGTTGTAAAATCGGGAGTTTCCGGTCTTATATCGGGACAGATCTTTTCGACAATTACGTCAACTATGACGTTAGTAAAAAATACTGTTAATCTGAGAAAAATATTTCAGGTTGTTACTCTCGAGAAAATTCGTTCGCTTGCAAAACGATATATTCGCTTTCCTAAATACTCTCTTTGGGCAATTATGTCAAATGCTTTAACGCAAAATGTTGTCAATGTAAGTGTGTCCTCCTTTTTTTCAATCACTACGTTGGGTTTTTATTCCTTTGCCAATAAAATAATTGCTATGCCGATCAATTTAATTGGAACGTCCGTTGGTCAAGTGTTTTATCAACAAGCATTGCGCGAGCAGCAAGAAACGGGGAGATCTGTTAAGACATTCAAAGCTGTAGTTTCTAAACTTGTTATGCTATCCTTTGTTATTTTTATTCCGTTGTATTTTGTCGTGGAAGACATTTTTGCTTTTGTTTTTGGTGACAAATGGAAAATCGCCGGCCAGTTCACAAAAATCTTGATTCCGTTTATTATGATGAAATTTATTGTATCGCCTTTAAGCACGATCAATAATATTTTTGACAAACAGATTGCCTCATTAATATGGCAGATTGGCCTATTGATTATTACACTAACTGTTTTGGTATGGACAAAGGTATTTCATGTGGATTTTCAAACATTCATTTCATTCTACGCAAAGATAGTCTCAGTATATTATCTTATGATGTTGCCAGTGTTATATAATCATTCGCGAGGGAAAAATTGGTTTGGATCATCAAAGAACTAAATGTTAACACAATACCGGACAGTCGAAAAAGTCGTCAATGACAACCTGTGTATGGGATGTGGTGTCTGCAGCAGTATATGTCCGGAAAATGCTATCCAAATAGGGATGGATCAAAAGAGAGGATATTTTGTTCCATCGATTGATAATGATGCATGCAATTATTGTGGTCAAATGAAGAATGGGAAATGTGTGATTGTATGTCCTGGGGTTGAAGTCGATTTTCAAAAGCTGGGCAACCGTTGGGTTAATGGAAATGCAGAAGCGGATATATTGGGATCATTTGTCAAGACAGTTTATGCACATTCCAAAGACGAAAATATTCGGTATCGTTCTTCCTCAGGCGGCTTAATACCCACTCTCCTTATTTTTGCATTAACAGAAAATATTATTGATGGAGCTATTGTCGTTAAGTCTGATGAAGATAATCCCTTAATCCCAAGGGGTATCTTAGCAACGACTTCTGAAGAAATCAAAGCAGCATCCGGTTCGAAATACTGTTCAGCACATATTGGTGAGCCCTTGTCTGAGATACTTAAAACAGATGGAAAATATGCCGTTGTTGGATTACCGTGTCACATTCATGGGATCCGTAAGTGGGAGCAAATGACCCCAGGAATTGCAGAAAAGATTGTATTACACCTTGGTCTTTACTGTGCAAATAATAATACTATTTTTGCCACAGAATATTTTCTGTGGCAAAAATATATCGATCCAGAACAGGTAAAAAATATAAGATATAGAGGTAAAGGTTGGCCGGGGAATATTATTGTCACATTGAAGGATGGGACTATGAAAGAAATAAAACGTGGAACAACCGAAACCTCGTGGCAACGAAAGCTGTTATTCAGTTCAGCTTTCCATTATGATTTCCAAATTCCAAGGTGTCTTACCTGTGTTGATCTAACAGCAGAATTAGCAGATATATCCTTTGCTGATCCATGGAATAAACGTTTTTTACTAAAGGAAAGTAAAGGAAAATCCATGCTGGTTATACGAAATGAAATTGGCATGCAGTTGGTAGACAAAGCTATTCTTAACGGAATCATAGCATCCGAAGAAGCAGATAGCAGTGAAGTACGGTTATCACAGAATATAGAATTTAAAAAGAGAGCTCCTTCCAGAGTATGGATACGTCAGATATTGGGATTACCTGCACCAGTTTACAAGGGGAAATCATATAAAAAAAGAGTTTGGGATATTTTTTCTTATGGTAACTATTATATGAGTTATGTAACTGTATTCCCGGTAGCAAGATTATTTTTACCAATTGTTCGTATATGCCGCTGGATTATTAATTCCTCGAACCGAATCATGAAAAAATATTTTAGACAGGGGAAATGAGAAAGAACATTGTATTAATTGGTGCGCGCTTAAGTGACAATTTTGGAGGTCCCTCTCTTGCTTTGTCTACCGTAGAAGCCTTGAATACAGTATACTCAGATTCTGGCTTTACGTTACTGGTGCCTGAGAAAGCGTATGAAAAAGATAAAAATCTGGAATCAAAATACCCGGTTACTGTGTTACCATTTCACACTGATAAAGTGGTATTGTTTTCATTCATAAAACGATGGATGAGGTTGTCATTAGGTTCTGTTCCTTTTCAAAAGACAATCACCGCATTAGAAGATGCAGATTTTATTGTTGATATCTGGGGTATAATGTTTGCTGATTCGTTTCGTTCAGTTTCCTTTATCCCAAAATTCAGGGAAGGTCTTCGACTAATTCTTGGTAGATTATTTAAAAAGCCATTCATTAAATATACTTCAGCAATGGGACCGTTTCAATCGAAGTGGAATCGGGTTTTCGCTCAATATTATCTGAATAAATATGTGAAGGGTATTTTAGCCAGAGATTTAGTCACGAAAGAGCATTTGAAGTCTCTTGGAATAAGAACCCCCGTTTTTGTTGCTCCGGATACTGCATTTCTTTTACTAAGTACACCGATAGATTTTCCAGCTCATTTATCTGAATTTTTCCAACAAAGAAAAGTACTTGGGATATCAGTAAGTTATCAGGCTCGAAACCGGTTTGGTGAGCCAAATCAGTACATATCCATGATTACATCTTTTATTCGACATGTGGTTCAAGATTATAATATCAGTGTTTTACTGATTCCAAATGAACTAGAACAAGGAATAGATGACGATAACAAAATTGCCTGGGAAATAGAATCGACTGTGGCTAGGGATGAATGTAAAATGCTGGACACCTCAAATCTGACTGCATCAGAAATAAAAGGTATGATCAGTCATTGCGAATTGCTAATTGCTTCCCGGTACCACACAATTGTCGCAGGTCTTTCATTGGGAATCCCTACTATTGCGGTTGGATGGCATCATAAATATGTAGGCGTATTGCAATTGTTTAACCAGCATAAGTGGGTTTTGGATATCCAAAATGTGAACTTAGGAATGCTCAAAACTCAATTTGCAGCACTTTGGGAAGATCAGGAAAGTATACGTGAAGAAATTCAGTCATATATTCCTCAAGTGAAACAAGATATTTTTTCTGGGGTCGAAAATATTAGTAAATTACTATAGAGACAGATTAGATATGCATCTATATCAACATACTGGAAATATCAAAGCCGGGTTATTTGTTCTTGGTTTAGTGCTGGTATCAGGATTAATGCTTCATACCCAATCCCTGGTAAAAAACCTGCGTGAAGATAATAGAGAAATTGTCCAGCTTTATGCGGAGTTAATGGCAAAAGCCGTCATTAATGAAAGCGATGAAAATTTAAATTTCATTTTTGAGAACGTAATTAAAAAAGTTCAATTCCCCATTGTTCAAACAAATGTAGAAGGTGAGCCATTGTCTTGGCGTAATCTTTCAGAAGATATAAAAACATCCAAAGATGTAAAGCCAATTGTGGGAGTAATGGATAGGCAGAATGAACCTATTTCACTCGTTTATCATGGTTTAAAAACAGGAGAGGAATATATTTGGGGAGTTCTCCATTTTGGAGATTCACAATTAATTCAACGCTTAATTTGGTTGCCCTATTTTGAAATTGGAGCTATCTCCTTATTTATACTTCTGGGCTTTGTTGGGTTTTCCTTCATTAGAAATAGTGAAAAACAACACATTTGGGTGGGGATGGCACGGGAAACAGCTCATCAACTTGGAACACCGGTATCAGCACTTATGGGATGGGTGGACTGGCTTAGAGAAAATCCTGAAAAAACTTTGGACGTTGTTGAAGAAATGAACGCAGATCTGAATCGTCTTAATCAAGTTAGTGAGAGGTTTAGCCAGATGGGCTCGACGCCCAAACTGGAAGAGACAGATCTTTCTGAACTGGTAAAAACAGTTGTGGATTACCTGGAGAAACGGCTCCCAACCAAGGGAAAGAGTCTTAAACTGGTGAATGAAATCACCTCTAAAACATATATCAATGCGAATGTAACACTTCTTTTCTGGGCGATTGAAAATGTCATCAAAAATGGAATTGACGCCATTACAAAAGAGAATGGAGAGGTTCGAATCTGTTTGCGAATGGAGAAAGAAGAAGTGAGGATTCAGATTCATGATGATGGTAAAGGTGTCGAGAAAAAAGACTTGAAAAATGTGTTTCGTCCCGGGTTTAGTACGAAAAACCGTGGCTGGGGATTGGGACTTTCCTTAACACAACGAATAATTCAGGATATTCATCACGGGAAGATCTTTATTAAACAATCTTCACCTGGTTCAGGGACGACCTTTGAGATTATTCTTCCAACTTGAACAAACTTAATAAAACTGGACTTCGAAGTTGCCCTGAATTTATTTTTTGAAAGGGTAATTATTTTTTACTTGAAAAGTTCTAATCATTTCAGATGCTGAATCAATCTGTAGTGTTTTCCTTCCAAATAATTTCTTTTGATAAGAGGATTACTTGTGCAGAATTTGGAAAATTTACTATCTATAAATCGGTACAATAGGTGATCATCTCTTTTTACAGGTATTCCAAGTCGGGTTGTTTGAATTATCTGTGTTGGTGTAGACCCAATATCTTCAATATAGAATCGGTTAGGATGGGACTGTTGCTGATCCCATTCTTTGACAGTAATCCCTAGAGATCTGCACAGGAGGGTCTGTCCAGCGCAGAGTCGTTCAATCGGACGCACACCATTCCCGTATTTTGGCGGGTTCAATTTTTGCATCATTGGAATCATTTTATCTGGTTTTTTCCCATTTTTATAAGGATATCCGAATTTAATGAGTACAGCGTTTCCTTTTCCCCTGCAACTTACATTTAAGGAGTCAGACCCTCGTGCATAGTACATATAAATTGTACCGGGAGACATAAACAACGCTTTTCGTTTGTCAGTGTATCCCAGGGAAGTGTGACTCCCTTTTTCATTTTGAAAATATGCTTCCGTTTCAATGATCTGTGCACACAACCAGACTTTATCATACCGTGCGCGGAGAATTTTACCTAGTAATGCCTTAGCTGTTGTGATTGCATTCCGGTTAAAAAAGTTACGTGACAGCATTATTATTCGTTTGATAGATCAATGGGCCGCCTCTGTTTTTTTATTTCGCTTCGATGATGTTTGTTTTTTAATCTCTTTTCTTTAGATCCAAAGGGAGGAGTCGTTTTTTTGCGTGGTTTGGACTTTTGCGTGGCTTGTTTAATAAGGGTGATTAGGCGTTCAACTGAATCCTTACGGTTTCTTAACTGTGTACGATAACGACGAGAATCAATAATCAGTATCCCTTTTTCAGTCATTTTTTTTCCGGAGATTTGAATCAGTCGTTTTTTAACGTCTTCCGGTAAAGTTGCAGAATTGACTACATCAAACCGAAGTTGAACCGCGGTTGAGGCTTTATTCACATTTTGACCTCCTGGACCGGAAGAACGGATAAAATCGAAATGTAGTTCATTTTCATCAATAGAAAGTGTTGAAGTGATAATAATCATACGTATAGATTAATAATGATAATCCGTTAACTCAAGGAGAATTCAAAACTGATTATCTTGTCATTCGGTGCGAACATCGGTAATTTTCATCCTAATTTAAAGGAGTTAAAATTGGAAATAATATATGCATTATCTAATGGCGGACAGCAAGGTGGTGGAATCGCGGCATTTCTACCATTTATTCTGATCATGTTCATCATTTATTTCCTGATGATTCGTCCCCAGACAAAACGCCAAAAAGAAAAGCAAAATATGATCCAATCTCTTCAAAAAGGAGATAAGGTTATCACAATTGGAGGTGTTCATGGATCAGTGGTTGGATTCAAACAAAAGGGGACAATTCTTATTCTGAAGGTAGGGAAAAATATGGACATTTCCATAAACCGTTCTGCAGTTGCCGGCTTGGAAAAAAATATCGCTCCAGATGAAATTACAACGATTGAAGAGAAAGCTTAATGGCAGTCAGAGAGATTGTCAAATATGGGGATATGAACCTTCGTAAACAATGTGGAGATGTTGAAGATGTTTTTAGTGTGTCGCTCTTAGTGGAGGATATGTTTGATACAATGTATGAAGAAGATGGTATAGGATTAGCTGCAAACCAAATTGGTGAGGATTTACATCTGTTTGTAATTGACATCAGCCACAAAGATGAAGCCGAGAAACCACGAGTTTTTATTAACAGCAAAATTATTGATAAAAAAGGTGAATGTTTATCTGTTGAAGGATGTTTATCCATCCCTGGTATTCAGGTGGAACTAAAACGATCTGAATTTATTACATTACAATATTACTCATTGGAAGGTGAACAAAAGAAAAGAGAATTTAATGGTCTATTGGCGCGTGCAATCCAGCATGAGATGGATCATTTGAATGGAATCTTCATCGTTGACCGTATAAGTGATCTGGTTAAAATGCAGTATAAAAAAGACCTTAAAGAAATTGAGGAGGATGCATTAAAGGAATCAAAAGTGAGGGAAAAAATTCAGGGAATTGTCCTTTAATATTCAAAGAAATATTCAAGACAAACATGTAAGCTCAAAGTGGGTTCAGATAATATAGAATCCTTTTTGATATCCTGCTTTAATCAATTTATTTGTAGAGTATAATTACTATGCATATTATTTTTATGGGTAATCCGGAATTTGCTGTTCCGTGCTTGAAATGTTTGGCTCAATCTGATCACCATGTAACTGCGGTGATGACGAATCCACCAAAGAAAATGGGCAGAGGTAATAAGGAACGTCGATCACAAATTGACGCTGCTGCATGTGAATTGAACATCCCGGTAATTCATGCAGGTTTGTTAAATTCTATTGATTTGATTGATCAGCTAACAGAATTGAACCCAGATCTATTTGCAATTGTAGCTTACCGGGTTCTCCCAAAGGAATTACTCTTAATACCATCAATGGGTTCGGTGAATTTACATGGTTCGCTGCTTCCTTCTTATCGTGGTGCAGCACCAATCCAAAGAGCAATAATGAATGGGGATAAGGTCACTGGGCTTACAACCTTTCTGTTAAAACCATCGGTGGACACGGGAGATGTCTTGTATCAGGAAAAGGTAACTATCCACCCTGATGATACGTATGGCACCCTATCTGAAAGAATGAGTCAAATTGGATCGGACCTGTTTTTGAAAACCATTAATAATCTTATGGAAAAAAGTATTACTCCTGTCAAACAGGACAATTTAATTGCAACCCGGGCACCAAAGGTTCAATCGGCAGAACGGATTATTAACTGGAATGATACTGCTGTGAATATCACAAATAAGGTCCGAGGACTAAATCCAAAACCGGGTGCCCATACGACTTTGAATGGTAAATGGATTAAAATATTCCATACATCTCTAGTAAATGAAAACTATCAATTAACACCTGGAACAATCATCGAGCGGACGAAGATGGGATTATTGATTCAGACGGGTGAAGGCGGGTTATTCATTCAGTCTCTCCAGAAGGAAGGAAAAAAACAGATGGATATCCAAGAATTTCTCAAAGGATCTTCCATTAAGAAAGGAGATCAGTTAGGAACCTGATGACCATAGATATTATGTTATGAAAAAACCATTTCATTTTGTGATTGTCATTTTCATTTTTTCCTGTATTATTCTATTGATCATGGAAACTATTTTGATGCCAGCTTATATCCGATTTGGTCAGACTCGATATCTGATAGATGTGAAAGATCTGCCTTTGGAAATTGCTCTTTCTCGTCTTCATTCTGAAGGATTTAAAGGAATTGTAGAGGATACAGTGTTAACGAATCTTGTAACCCCCAATTATATTATTGATCAATTCCCTCTGCCGGATTCCCGGGTGAAACCGGGCCGGACTATAAGGCTAAAAATTGCCCAGCCAGAGAAAATGGTTCCAGTTCCAAACCTACTCGGCCAGTCGCAGAGAAGTGCTGAGATTATGCTCCATCAGTTAGGTTTAGCTATAGATACGATTTATACAGAATACAACCCTATGTATCCCAAAGGAACTGTTGCCTGGCAATCACCAAAAGGGAATGATCTGCTTAAGAGAGGTTGGGGAGTACATTTAACTATCAGCAAGGGTATGCCCCCAAATTTTTTCCAGGTCCCTAATCTCTTTGGGCTCAGCCAAGAAAAAGCTGAATTCGAATTAGAGCAAGCTGGTTTGAAGTTGGGGAAGGTATCGTATGAACAAAATGAGGATCTAATTCCATTCACAGTTTTGGATCAGTCTATTAAAGAAGGTACAGTTCTTGAGAGTCCTAAAAAAATAGATGTTACAGTAAGTGTACTTGATATTAATGATATTTTCAATCAAATGATGAATAAATAGACTGTATGATCAACAGAGGTGAAGTTTCCCGAAAACTGATTCATTTAACAAACGTTATTATTCCTGTTGGTTATCTGTTTCTTTTTCCTTCCAAAATCCACATGTTAATAATTTTATCTTGTTTATCGGTTATTTTTATTTTTCTAGATTTCTCTAGGACCCGGATTGGTTGGATGAAGACTATTTTCGGAAAAATGTTTAATTTTATGCTTCGAACTCACGAGTTAGATGGGCGACTAACAGGGGCGACCTGGGTGGTTATAGGATCTTTTCTAACGGTAGCTTTATTTCAAAAAGAAATCGCAATTCTTGCACTTTTATTCATGGGGTTAGGTGATACAGTTGCGGCACTATTTGGAGCCAAGTTTGGAAGGATTCGCATTTGGAATAAAACGGTTGAGGGCACTCTGGCGGGCTTGGTTGTTTGTTTGATGGTCTCTGCCTGTTTCCCGGGGATGTCAGTTTGGGTCAGAACAGGGGGTGCTGTTTCTGCCATGATTGCCGAGCTTATTCCTTTGCCTGTGGATGACAATATCCGGATTCCTATAATATCTGGAACTATAATGATGTTTTTGAGTAGTCTAGGCGTATGACATTTTTATCTCCTACTGTCCTTTGGGGACTTGCGGCAGCATCAATTCCAATTATTATTCATCTTCTTAGTTTAAGGCATACACGTGATGTGGAATTCAGTACCCTGCGCTTCATCAAGGAACTTGAACATGAAACCATTAGACGACTGAAATTGAGACAATGGTTTTTAGTTCTCCTCAGGACTTTGGTGATCGTCTGCCTGATACTGATGGTTGCTCGTCCGGTACAACAGGGATTTGTACCTGGTTGGATGGCGGCAGAGAAAGAAACAAGAGTCGTAATCTTTGTAGATAATTCTGCCAGCATGTCTCTCATTTCAGATGGAATTACTCTACTGGAAAACGCTAAGGAATCCGCCCTGAAAATTGCAGATTCTTTTGAAGGGCAGACAATGATTGAAATCTATCAAACTACTCCGGCAAAACGCGTGTTCAATGGAAAACCAGGGGATACATCACTTCGTAATATTCTTACGGCCATTCCGCAGACATTTTCTACAGACCATTTATGGGTTACTGTGAATTCCGTATTGCAAAGCCTCAAGGTAAATGAGCCAAATAGAGAATGTTTTATCTTGAGCGATATTCAGTCTTTGCCGGAATCTGAATCCTTTTTAGTTGAAATGAGACCGGACACTACTCGTCCTCAATGGAGGTTTTACTGTCTTGGTCAAGGGGTACCAAAGGATAATTTATCCATTCGCCAAGTCACCGCTGTAAGTCAGATTCGTCTCCCGAATCATCTTCTTAAGTTAAATACGAATATTGTAAACGATGGTACTCTGGACAAAAGAAACCATCCTGTAGAATTATTTTTAAATGAAAAACGGCTTGGACAAGTTGTTTCAACATTTCAACCTATCCAGTCTAAAGAGTTTATGTTTCAGGCCTATCCGGGGAAAAGCGGGTTGATCAAAGGCCGGGTTGAACTGTTGGAGGATGATTTTGCCTTTGATAATGTATGGACATTTGAACTGTCTATACCGGAACAAATTGCCTGCACCTTGGTAGGACGAACTGCAGAGGAAATTTTTCTTTTGGAGATGGGATTATCTTCAATTGATAATCAAGCCGGGTTTTTGTTGCTGGATTCTCGTGTAGATCCCGATCCGGAAAGATTATACCTGGATGAAACAGATGTTTTAATCCTTCATAATCCCGGTAATTTATCAGATAAAGCAGTAGAGGATATTCAGACCTTTCTATACAGGGGTGGTGGGATGATTTGGTTTGCAGGAGACAAACAGACCGAAAAATTATCGCTTCATGCTGTAACTGCTTTGAAACTTCCCGAGTCCAAAGTTCTTCACAAGCTGAGTGGAGAAGGATATTTTTCTGTAATTCCTGCTAAGAAGGATCACCCCATTCTTGCTGATTTAGAATTAAGGGATATAGATCGGGAATTACCACAGGTGTTCAGTTATTTGGAATCTGTCCCTCAAAAGAATCAGAATGAAATCTTGTCATTAAATAATGATCATCCCTTTTTGCTTGAATTTTCTTCCAACGGTGGGCAAATTTATTACTTTACTTCCCTGATGGATTTAACGTGGAATGATCTTCCTGTACGAGGACTTATGGTGCCTTTACTCCACAGGATTTTACTCCTCCTTGCTACTGATGAATTCAACACAAAACCGGTTTTTGTAGATGAAGAAAAAATTATTTCCATTGATCAGGAACACATGAATTCTCAATGGTCTCTGAAAACGCCTTCGGGGAAAACCATTCTGTTAATCCCAGACTTTAACACCGAATCATTGAAAATCATCCAGACAAGTGAAATAGGATCTTATGATGTGTTATCAGACGAATATCCCTATACGTCCTTTTCCGCACTTTTATCGCCGTTAGAATATCCCTCCAAAAGGGTTACCAAAGCTGAGGTTTTGAACACTCTTCCTTCAGGACAGGCGGTCTGGATTGATCCTGCAAAGAATTTATCAAAGGAACTTCAGAATATCCGTCATGGAAAATCCTTATGGCGAACTTTTCTTATCTTGGCAATTATTCTTTTGTTTCTTGAAACAATACTTGGTAGAGTAAGGCCGGAAAGCATGAAAAATGGAGTTGAATAGCTGTGTCTTTTGAAGCAGAAAAATTGGAAAAGGCAATTTTAATCGGAGCAATTCACGGCAGGGTCGATGAACAATCTGTTAATGAACATTTAGATGAGTTGGAACTTCTCTCTGAAACAGCAGGTGCGGAAATTGTAGGGAGAGTCACCCAGAGGCTACTAAAGATTAACCCTACTTTTTTCATTGGGAAAGGGAAGGCTGAACAAATCGTTCGCCAGGCTAAAGAATTAGATGCAGATTTACTCATTTTTGATGAGGATTTGAATCCGGCACAGACAAAAAATTTCCAAGGGCTCTCTGATAATCTGAAGGTTATTGACAGAAGCGCTCTGATCCTGGATATATTTAGGAAACATGCAAAAACCAAGGAAGCCAAAACACAGGTGGAATTAGCTCACCTTCAATATATTCTTCCTCGTCTCACCCGGATGTGGACGCATCTGGAGCGCCAGATGGGCGGGATTGGTGCCCGTGCCGGTGCTGGTGAAACACAAATCGAAGTAGACCGAAGACTCATTCGGCAACGGATTGGAAAGTTGAAAAAGGAACTAAATCGGATAGACCGGGAACGGGTTACCCAGGGAAAACGGCGGAAAGATCAGTTTAAGGTTGCCATAGTTGGATATACAAATGCAGGAAAATCAACACTTATGCAGGCGCTTACAGGTGAGAAAATTTATATTCAAGATCAATTATTTGCCACTTTAGATACAACAATCCGATCTGTTTCATTTAAGGGTACCCATAGTTTTCTTTTAAGCGATACAGTTGGATTTATCCGTAAACTTCCTCATCATCTGGTGGCTAGTTTTCGGAGCACTCTCAAAGAAGTTATAGAAGGGGACCTGATTCTGATTGTATTGGATGCATCCTCACAACAGGTTATGGAACACTTGGAAACAATACGAACTGTTTTAAAGGAACTCAAAGCAGACAAGCACCAGACCCTGTTAGTTCTTAATAAAATTGATTTGATTCATGGAAGTGCCAGGATAGCTTACCTGAAACGAATTTTTCCGGATGGAATACTGGTATCCGCACTTAACCATCTCCGGATTGATCAGTTGATGAAAAATATTACCACGGTCATGGATGAAAGTGCTCAAACTGTAAATGTATTTTTTCCATTTGATCAGGGGAGGGAACTTGCTATTGCCCAGGAAGGGGTTGAAGTTTTGGAACGGTCGTATGATGATGATGGTGTTCGGCTAAAGATCCGCGGGTCCCCTCAGCGGATAAACCGGATTCTTCTTTCCACAGAAAAATGAGCCAGTAAAAAGAAAGCCCTCTAGTTTTGGAGGGCTTTCTTAACCTGTTTCAGGTAGTTATTCAGGACCGCTATTTACATGTTGGGATGCCTCCCAAATACAGCAAACTTCCTTCATCCGCCAGTTTGCGGAAAGGCCCGTTTTTTGCATTCGGAGTACAGCTTCCAAGATTTTGATACTGAAGATCCTGAATTAACAGATCCTGGAACAGGAATTGTCAATAAGCCTGGATGAAATTACGTATTTCTCCGGCTTTTTCAAACTAGGAATACCTTATTAGTTTAACGAATAAACTCACTGGCCGGCGTTAGCTGTGAATCCGGTGGAGTGCGGGTTAGAAAGCCTATTCATTTTTATGCTTTTTATCAATAACCAAACAGTCACTAATAATATCATGTAAGGATTGCTTTTTGTCAGTGAACCCAGCCATAATAAATCCAACCCCTAAAATAATTCCAGAAATTATTTTCCCAAAATATCTACCAGATGCTCTACCAAATGTAATCTGTTTACCATGTAAATCAGAGACAATAATACCTAATGCTAATTTTCCTACAGTTGCTCGGGTATCAGAACTTTCCATTGCCGCAAAATAAATCCACGGTAGTAAAATAGAAAGTATAACCCACATTGCAGTTAATTCTCCTAAACCCCCTTCAGTTAGGAAAAACTTGAATCCAAAAACAAGCGCTAATATGTAAATAACAAATTGTAGTAGGACGCTATCAAGAACATAAGTGGCAAACCTTTTCCAAAAACCACCATAGGTAAATATTAGTTTCTCAACTATGGATTCTGTTTCACCGAAACCCGAAACTCTCATCCAACTACCTTTTGATAAATTATGACCACAATTAATGCAAATGTCCTTTGGTTGTGGCGGTTCAACTTCTTGAATCGTCCCGCATTTTAAACACCTAATTTCTATCATACTCGCTCCTTTTTAGGCTTTCTAACAAATAAACTCACCGGCATTCCACGTCCCGTTCGGTTTTTGTCGGATACGTTTGCGTGTCCGGTGGAGTGGGGGTTAGAAAGCATTTATCATTCTTTACCTTGTGTTAATTCAGGAGTTACAATTGAACCAATTAGTTTTTGTTGTTCTTGGCTCATTTTTGAGTTTGCAACTATACTATAAACGGTTTGTATTGGCTGTTCTTTATGACGATACTTCATAAATTGAAATACAGGTTAACGAATTGAATGTCAATCAATTTTTGATAAAGTCCATTGTTATAGAAAGATCGGTGGTGGGCAGATTACAGGTAAAATTTTCACAAATATATGCTGTCGCTTTTCCATCTATAGTTGTCTGGGATTCTGTCCATGGAGCAAGGGTGGAAAGAACTGAATTTTTATTTGACATATCTTTGAAAAGAATGATTTTATTCGGTTCATAGTTTGAATTAACAGAAGTAAGAAATACCATGGATTCCTCCTGGTTAGAATTTCCTACAATGACCACTTCTTTTGGGGAATCTGTTTCGAAGATATAGCCCAGCAACATCGCTGAAAATCCTCTAGGCGATCTTTCAATATCTTTTGAAAATATTTTCAAAATTGTATTTGCCATTCCAGCCCATTTCATGTCTCCTGTAATCCGTGCCAACCGGTGTAAAAGGCCAACGGAAATGGAATTCCCGGAAGGGATTGCTCCGTCATATCCTGTTTTTGCGCGGGCGATGAGTTTTTCAGCATTTTTACTTCCCAAAAAGAACCCACCGTTTGCTTCGTCCCAGAAATTATTTACTAAAATATTTGACAGGTTTAGCGCTTCCTGAAGATACACTTCCTCGAATCCGGCTTCGTACAGTTCAAGCAGCCCCCAAATGACGAACACATAATCATCCAGGTGAGCCTGAAGGCCCGCTTTCCCCTGGCGATAACGTTTCAACAAGCGTCCATCTTTTGACCGGAGATTTTTTAGAATGAAGTCGGCCCCCCTTCGGGCAGCGTCATAAAATTCAGGTGCATTCAAGGCAACAGATCCTTTGGCAAGGGATGCGATCATAAGCCCATTCCAGTCTGTGAGTATCTTGTCATCTTTAAGCGGATGAATCCGTTTCTCCCTCACTTCGAAAAGCGTTTTTCTGTGTTTTTCCATAAAATTCAGATCATTTTCTTCAATCAGAGTGGTTATATGTGGAATATTATGTTCTGACTCCTGCCTACTGGCTTGATCGCGAAAATTTCCTCCAGGCTTGATATTTAATAAAGCATTAAACTGTTCACCTTCTTTTTTTCCCAATATGGATTGGACTTCATCAGTTGTCCATAGATAAAATTTTCCTTCTTCTCCATCGCTATCCGCATCTTCAGCAGAATAAAAGCCCCCTTCAGGACTGGTCATATCCCTGAGCACGTAGGTGTAGATTTCCCTAACTGTTCTTCCATAGTCTTCGTTGCCCGTTATCTGAAAAGCTTCCAGGTAGGCCATCGAGATCATTGCCTGGTCATAAAGCATTTTTTCAAAGTGAGGGAGAAGCCAGTTTTTATCAGTGGAGTACCGATGAAAACCAAAGCCGATGTGATCCCAGATTCCTCCCTTTCTCATATTTTGGAGTGTTGTTTCCACCATATTTAACGCTTCCCTGGATTTCGTCATGTGATGGTAGCGCAGAAGAAAAAGAAGGTTATGGGGCGAAGGAAATTTTGGTGCTCTTCCAAACCCGCCCTTATCTGAATCAAATGTGTTTGTAAACTCACTATAAGTTTTGGTGAGTATTTCAGGGGTTAATGATTCTCCCTCAGTTTTTGAATTGGTTTGTCTAAGGTATTGTTTTATTCTATTAATACTATCTGAAAGCTCTAGCTTTCGGTTTTTCCAGGCATCAGCCAACATTGGTAATAATTGTATCATGCCCCGTCGGTTTCCTTGGCCGGTTTTCGGAAAATAGGTTCCAGCAAAAAATGGTTCTTTATTGGGTGTCATGACAATTGTCAGGGGCCAGCCGCCTCGTCCTGTCATTGCCTGGCATACTGACATATAAACATGATCAATCTCTGGCAGCTCTTCCCGGTCAACTTTAATACAAATAAAATTATCGTTCATGAGTTGCGCCACTTCTTCATCCTCAAAGGATTCGTGTTCCATCACATGGCACCAGTGGCAGGTGGAATATCCGATGGAAAGGAAGATTGGTTTGTCACGTTTTCTTGCTTCCTGAAAAGCTTCTTCGCCCCAGGGATACCAATCTACAGGATTATTAGCATGCTGTAGTAAATACGGACTGGATTCTTGGGAAAGTCTGTTCATGTGTTTATCTGAATGTTCTACGCTTGGCTTCGATCCGGCATCCGATGAGCAAGCAATGAATAATGCCAGTACAAGGATGAAGGGTTTGGGTAGTGTTTGTTTCACGGATACCCTAGAAATTTGAGGATAATTCGTATAAGTTTACAATCTTAATTACAATTCTCATGGATTAAATGCTAACGGTTTTAACAGAAATCATCCTAATTTTTAGGTACCAGGATAATAATTAATAAACCTGTATATCAAATGCTAATGATCAGCCTAAGGAACTAAAATGCTTTACCTCACAATCATTTTGATTTATTTATTCCTGCTGATCGGTGTAGGGATATATAAATCCAAAAAGATCAAGACCCAGGCGGACTTTGCTGTGGCAGGAAGGACTCTATCCCCGTGGATATTGGTAGGCACTATGCTGGCCACGTGGATTGGGACCGGATCCATTCTGGGCAACGCCGGCAAGACTTACGAAACAGGCATGGCGGCCTTAATCCTGCCCATCGGCGGAACATTAGGAATAATATTACTAACCCGCATTGCCGGAAAAGTCCGCAGTTATGAAAAATTCACCGTGCCGGAAATTATTGGCGACCGCTACGGCCAGGTAGCCCGGCTCTTGAGCGTAGTGGCGTTGGTTATGGCCTATATGGTTATCGTGAGCTATCAATACAACGCCGGCGGCGCTGTCCTTTCTACCATCCTGACGGATGAAACAGGGAAGGCACTGATATCTGCGGAGACGGCCACCATTATTGCTGCGGTGTTTATCGTCGCTTATACCATGCTGGCGGGGTTGGTGAGCGTGGCCTACACGGACGTAGGCAACGGCATTATTATGACCATTGCACTGTTGATTGCTTTTCCCATCCTGTGGTTCAAGGCCGGTGGCTGGAGCGGCATGGAAGTTGCTTTTACGGGCATGGGCAAGAGTCAGCATATGCAGTTCTTTGGCGTGTATTCAGGGCTGGACATTATCAATTTTTGTCTGCCACCCTTTTTGCTGATCCTGGGCGATGCTAATATGTACCAGCGCTTCTTTGCCAGTAAAGATGCTGAAGGCGCTCGTTCCGCAACTACAATTCTTGTGTTCGCCGTGCTTATAATTGAATTGCTCATTATTGCCTCCGCCTGGGTCAGCGCCTCCATGATCCCTGATGCGGAAGTAGGTAAACACGTCTTGATCTATGCCGCCCACCGGTTTTTACCTCCTATTCTAGGGGCTATCATGATGACCACTATCGTGGGCATCATCATTTCCACAGCGGACTCCTATTTATTAGTGCCGGCCACCACGTTGATGCGCGATATCTATCTTAATTATATCAACCCTAAAGCATCGGAGAAAAAGATCGTCCTCTTAAGCCGGTTGCTGGTATTGGCCTTGGGCATTGTGGCCTTTATTGTTTCTAAAGGATTTGCGGAATCAGAAGGCTTTTTCGAACGGGCTCTTTACGCCTATACCATTTATGGCGCGGCCATCACCCCGGCTCTGGTAGCAGCTATGTTTTGGAAAGATGCCACCAAAGAAGGCGCCGTGGCGTCAATTCTTTCCGGGACGGTCGTTACGCTGTTATGGAAAGAAGCACCAAACTTGTGGACGTGGCTTCCTGCGGGCATTTATGGCTCCGTGGATGAGGTGTTGCCAGCCATCTGCTGCTCGGTCATCGCCCTGGTGGGTGTGAGTTTGATTACGGAGAAAAAGAATTAAACTTTTTCTGCGATTGGAGGATTATTTTTCTGTAGCTGGGACTTATTTGGATTTAAATCCCGCCGGTAGTATTCGAACGTTTTACCTGTATCCTGCCAATTATCCACCCGGTTAACAATTTTGATTTCTCCAGAGAATCGGGAGGAAACTCCTAATATGACGTGTCCTGTAATGTAGCGGATTGAAAGACGTTTTTTAGCCCAGCTCAGATACACACGCTTCAACATTTTCGCGTATCCATTATTCTTATATTGGGCCATGATCAAAAAAGCATACGTATAAAGGGTATTTTCTTTCCCAAAATTTTCATCAAGACGAGCCCATGGTTCGTGACTCAACTCTTCGAGGGGGACTCCGATTATGTATCCAATAATTTCTCCTCGGTAGCGGACAATAAAGGGTAAGGAGCCCGGTTTATTAAAGTATTTTTGTATGGTTGTTTTTGTGAGGACTGCTTTTTCGCCATACTGACTTTTAAGATGTTTAGAAATTTCGATTAGAGTAGGATAATCACCTTGACCAACGTGTTCGAGCAGTTCAATTTGGAACACTCCGCTTGAAGCAATTACACGGGTTTTAGATGTAGATTCAGTGCTAAAAGACAGTTGGTTCACAGACGAAATCTACAACGATGGATTCAATCAGGGTAACTTGAAACTTGAATAAAAATATAATTTTTCCTGTACCAGCATGGATAAAATAATTTTCTCTGTGTCCTCTGTGGAAATATAGCGGTAAATTATTTTTATGAAATCTTTTAATTCATATTTGGAAGAACGGATTCTTGAAAAGAATTCACACCTATGCGTGGGTCTGGATATAGCTGTTGAATCATTCCCGGGTGCTGACCCCGATCTTGATTTTCTGAAGGCTCACGCTAAAAAGGTTATTGATGCTACAAGGGAGTTGGCTGTGGCATATAAGCCAAATCTTGGTTTTTTTGAGCGGTGGGGAAGCAAAGGGTTTGAGTGGATGGAGGAGACACTGGATTACATCGGAAATGAGCACATCCTAGTAGCAGATGCGAAAAGAGGAGACATCGGAAATACTGCAAAGCAATATGCAAAATCTGTGTTTGATCACTTTGGATTCGATGCGGTGACGGTGAATCCATACATGGGTTCAGATGCAATTCGCCCCTTCATTTCTCGACCGGAGAAGGGAGTATTTATCCTGTGCAGGACCTCCAATCCTTCCGCAGGTGAACTGCAGGACCAGGAAACACCTTCCGGTTTATTGTACGAAAACGTTGCACAATGTGCTGTCCAGTTGAACGAGAATGATAATGTCGGTCTGGTTGTTGGTGCAACGGTTCCTCAGGAAATCCGGCATATTCGTGAGTTTGCACCGGATTTGCCATTTTTACTGCCCGGGATCGGTGCTCAGGGAGGGGACCTGGAAAAAAGTATGAGGTACGGGAATTCGAACGGAGTGGCTTTGATCAATATTTCCCGCGGGATTTTATTTGCGGGAGATAAATCTGAGAATGCAATCAGGCAGGCGGCTGAAAATTATGTAAATCAAATGAGGGATATCGGTAATGACAACTGAAGAGTTAATAAAAAGTTTCCGTACTACTGGGGCGTTGTTGGATGGTCACTTTTTGTTAACAAGTGGCCGTCATAGTGATAAGTATTTCGAGAAGTTCGCACTTCTTTCTGAACCGGATGTTGTAAAAAGAATGTGTGCATCAATGGCGGATTATTTCAAGAATGAAGATGTGGATATCGTCGTAGGTGCGGCGACCGGTGGAATTATCTTGGCCTATGAAGTGGGAAAAAATTTGGATACCAGAGGAATATTTTCAGAACGAATTGAGGAGCAAATGACTTTTCGCCGTGGGTTTTCCCTTGAAAAGGATCAGCGTGTTCTTCTGGTTGATGATGTAGTAACAACCGGCGGTTCTATATTCGAACTAATTGAATTGGTAAAATCCATGGGAGCGGTAATTGTGGGTATTGCAGTCATGTTTGACCGCACCGATGGGGAAGTCAATTTTGCTATTCCTACCCATTCACTTTATGCAGAAGTCATCGATTCATGGGAACCGGAGGACTGTCCCCAGTGTAAACAGGGTATCCCACTTACCCATAGGGGTCGGACAGGGAAATAGATTTAATTTAATAAAATGGAGGCTAAATAATGCAAAAGGTAATAGGGATTTCTATAATCATTTTGTTAATGATTGGTGGATGTTCACAGCAAAAGGAGGGGAGACAACATGAAAAAAAAACAGGAAATGCTAAAGATGAGGGGGAAATGGTGAATAATAAAAAGAAAAAAACGGATGGTTTAGTTGTGGTCATGGAAACATCCATGGGATCCATTGAGATTGAACTGAATGAAAATAAAGCGCCCGTTACGGTAAAGAATTTTTTAAGCTATGTAACGTCTGGGACTTATGATGGGACTATTTTCCACCGGGTGATAGATGGGTTTATGATTCAAGGTGGTGGTTTTACACCGGATGGAAATAAGAAACCTACCAATCCGCCTATTGAGTTGGAGTCAAATAACGGTTTAACCAACAATTTGGGTACTGTCGCAATGGCGAGGACAAATATTCCTGACAGTGCCACTAACCAGTTTTTTATAAATGTAAAAGATAATAGTTTTTTGAATTATTCTTCTATCAGCCCTGGTTATGCTGTATTCGG
Source organism: uncultured Fidelibacterota bacterium (assembly GCA_913041945.1). Lineage (GTDB taxonomy): Bacteria > Fidelibacterota > Marinisomatia > Marinisomatales > UBA8229 > UBA8229. The sequence goes on along the minus strand of CAJWIT010000004.1, from coordinate 31,999 downwards.
GAAAGTAGTTTCCGGCATGGATATTGTAAAACAGATAAAAAAGGTAAAGACCGGAACTCGGGGAGGAACGAAAGATTGGCCTGTTGATGATGTATTGATCAAAAAGGTGTTTTTGAAAAAATAACATTATCTAATGTTGAAAAAGAGGAAACAAACCATTGGTGTAGCACTTGGCGGTGGAGGTACCCGTGGAGCTGCTCACATTGGGGTACTGCAGGCACTGCACAGAGGAGGTATCAGGTTTGACCGGATAGTAGGGACTAGCGCCGGTGCTGTGGTTGGCGCTATGTATGCCGCGACCATGGACCCGGAATGGATTGAACAAAGATTCAGGGATTTCCTTGTCAGCGAAAATTTTAAAAATCTTGGAACAGATCGTATGGTGAAGGATAGAGATCCCCATTCACCTATGAGCCAGATAGCAAAAAAAGTTCGTGATCAATTTGTTCTTATTATGTCTATGAATAAGACTTTTATCCTCAAAAAAGAGCGTCTAAAAAATGCTTTTAGTTTCTTATTACCAGTTAAGACGTTCGAAGAATTGAAAATTTCTTTTCAGGTAACTGCAACAGACATCCAAACGGGAGAATATCAGATATATTCTTCAGGGGATTTACTCGAGGCAGTCGTTCAAAGTGGATCAATCCCGGGCTATATAGAGCCTACCTATTCTGGAGATAAAATAATTGTCGATGGTGGTGTGGGGTTACCCAACCCGGTATCAATATTAAAACCTTTGGTAGATTTTACAATCGCAGTCGATGTCAAAAGAAGAATTGTCCCCGATTTAGGTGATTTAAACATTTACGAGATTCTTCAAAGATCCGAACTTATAGGGCATACAAAATTTTTGGATCATCTATTAAAAGAGGCTGATTTTGTTATTAAACCAAACACAATGAACCTACACTGGTCACAATTTAATTACTTTAATGAGCTTTTAGAGAATGGGAGAAAATCTGCTGAAGAAAACTTGTCAGCATTGAAAAAGAAAATCTTCAGGCATAAATCTCCATCTTATCGTTTGAAACAGTGGTTTGTTCGAACGAAACAATTCCGTTACTTTTTCACTTGATTTTCATCAAAACATTACAATAATGATGGATTAATACTGTTAATCGCAATTATTCAAAGCAAGGAAAAAGGGAAATACAAAAAACTGTGTTAGTCAAGTCCAACAGGAAAAGAATCAATCCTTTAATCGTGCTGTTGTCCGTTCTTTTTTTGTCAACAGGCTGGGGACAGGCGGACTTTATTTCCCCCAAAGATGTTGTATCAGTGGATGTTTTTCTTTCTCAGGACAGGGTCCACCGTATTGAGGAAGTAAAATTTGCTCTGGTTACTGAAATCAAGGAAGGATGGCATATCAATGCCAACCAGGTTGACAGTGAATTTGCAATCCCGACAGAAATTTTTATTGATTCTCTAGAGGGTGTAACTGCAAGGGGCTCCATTTTTCCTGAATTTGAGAGAAAACAGTTTCCATTTTCTGAAGATGCACTCCCGGTTTTTGAAGGTAAGATCAACATTATAACGTCACTGACATTTGCTGATGATCTTCCTATTGGCGAAGTGATTGTAAGCGGTTCAATCTATTATCAGGCTTGTAATGACCGCATATGTCTTCCACCGATAGAAATTCCATGGAATTTTAACATTGATGTAGTGAATGCACGTGAAGCTGTTACTGAGATTAATCAGGATTTATTTCATGATGAAAAAACTGTTGAGGAAAACGATGAAGACGGTACCATTGGAGGATGGATTCAGAGCAAAGGAATGTTTATCACCTTTATTCTTGTGTTTTTTGGGGGCCTGGCGCTTAACCTGACGCCTTGTGTGTACCCGTTAATTCCGATTACGGTGAGTTATTTTGCAAATCAGTCCACGGGAAAAATCTCCAAGTCGTTTGTCCTGGCACTTTTTTATGTACTCGGAATGGCTTTAACATATTCTGTTCTAGGCGTAGTAGCAGCCAGCACGGGTTCGATGCTGGGCAGTGCTTTACAGAATCCGCTGGTGTTGATATTCATTTCCTTGGTGCTTGTCGCTTTATCATTAAGCATGTTCGGGCTTTATGAAATCAGGGTTCCTCAGTCGCTGACTTCGGTTGGAGGGAAATCCCGTCAGGGTATATTCGGTGCCTTATTCATGGGGCTGACGGTTGGGATAATAGCCGCGCCTTGTATCGGTCCATTTGTGTTGAGTCTGCTCATATTTGTTGGCGAACAGGGCAATCCTTTCCTCGGTTTCTGGCTTTTCTTCACGTTAGCGCTTGGATTGGGTGTTCCTTTTCTAATTTTGGGGACTTTTTCAGGAATGATTTCAGGCATGCCGCGCTCCGGTGTCTGGATGGTTTGGGTCAGAAAACTGTTTGGTGTAATCCTTATTGGGATGGCTGTTTACTTCCTGGAGGCTCTGATTCCGGCTAGGATCTATCAATATGTCTTGGCAGTTCTTTTAATTGTTGGTGGTGTTTATCTGGGATGGATCGAAAAATCCACTGGCGGCAAGCTGTTCTCCGTATTTCGTTGGCTGGTAGGTATAGCATCTCTACTCTTCGCAGTTTGGCTTACAGTCCCTGAGAAGGAGCACCAGGAAATAAATTGGGAGACCTTTGATTATAAACTGCTAGCGCAAGCCAAAACAGATGGCAATCCGGTAATTTTAGACTTTTATGCTGACTGGTGTATTCCGTGCAAGGAATTAGATCACAACACTTTTACCGATGAAGAAGTTGTTGAGCTGTCCAAGGAATTTGTTGTGTTAAAAGTTGATTTGACTCACGGCAGTGATCAATTAACCAAAGATTTGAAAATGGATTTTGGGGTAAAAGGTGTTCCAACCATTGTATTTATTGGTGAGAATGGTGAAGAGATGAAACATCTTCGGTTCTTTGGTTTTATTGAAGCGGAGGAATTTCTGACTAAAATGAAAGAAGCCGTGAATTAATGTTGAGGATAACGATGAGATCATTCATAAGGCTGTTTATGCTGATGCTGGTGATATTTACTGTCGGATGTGCACAAAAGAAAGACAAACAAAAAATTATAAACGATCCTGTTGCTTCGGAAAAGCAGGAACAGAAAAAGCCAGCGACACGTCCTGTTAATTCCGTTTTAGCCCCGGATTTTACCCTACAAACAATTAATGGTAAAATTATTTCCTTAAATGAATTCAGGGGGAAAGTGATAATCCTCAACTTCTGGGCTACATGGTGCTTCCCTTGTAAAATGGAAATTCCTGATTTTATCAAGCTTCACGACAAATATCACGATGATGGCTTAGAAATCCTCGGTGTCACCATTGATTCCGGTACCCCGGATGTTATTGCCAACTTTGCCGAAAACTGGGAAATGAATTACACCGTCCTAACCGACATTCAGGGGCAGGAGACTCAGTTGGTTACTCTACAATACGGACAGGCAACAGGCAGACCCATTACCGGTGTTCCTACAACCTTTATCATTGATCGGGACGGATATATTGTAAAAATGTATATTGGACCTCAATCTGAAGAAATACTGTATCGCGACCTAAAACCATATATCTGATCCGGTAGCTTCAATCTATACGATTACCACAACTCATTTGAAATATTTTTTTCAAACCTGTATTATCTTTGGGATATTATTCCATTTTTTATTGGCGTTTGATGCAGGTTACTGGCAGCAGGATGTTCACTACACTATGAATGTAACACTCATACCGGAAACTCATGAAATAAAAGGAACATCACATATTGTTTATGTAAACAATTCTCCTGATAGTTTAGATCAAATTTATATGCATCTTTATCCGAATGCATTCCAGGAGGGATCCGTAAAATACCGTGAATATCAACAGAAATATGGCAGGTTAGGCCGGATTGGTTCAATGTTGAAAGATATTACGCCATATGAATCTGATATTTCAATTCATAGTTTTAAGATTTCCATGGGAGGGAACCATTTTTCTGAATCGTTTGAAATCGAAGATACCATTTTGGAAGTAGTGCTTCCGAAATCTTTTTCTTCAGATGATTCACTAATCATTGAAATTGAATGGACTCATCACGTTGGTGAACAAATCGAACGTGCCGGGTATGTTGGCGACCAGTACAATTCAGCGCAATGGTACCCCAAATTAGTTGTGTACGACGAAAATGGATGGCATAATGATCCATTTCATGCTGAAGGAGAATTTTATGGAGAATTCGGCACGTTTGATGTGACACTTGATCTTCCTGAAAAATATATCGTAGGTGCGACTGGAGTTGTAATATCGGGAGATCCAGGTTGGGGATCAGTAGAAGTAGATACATCGCAGAAATTTGATGAATGGTTGAAAGAATTCCAAAAAAATAAAACTGAACCCGATTCATCTGCACACAGGGTTGTCTCATTCCATGCGGAAAAAGTTCATGATTTTGCATGGATTGCATCTCCAACATTTCTGTATGAACACGGTTCATGGAATGGGATTGACGTTCATGTATTGTACAATGAAAGCAACGGGAAAAAATGGACGAAAGTTGTACGTGAACGATCCGAACGTGCATTGGAATGGTTATCGAGTAAATTCGGCATGTATCCATATCCGCAGGTGACAACGACGGACAGGATTAAAGGCGGTGGAATGGAATATCCCATGCTGGTCATGAACGGCCGTGATTCAGAAGGGCTTATCGTCCACGAAATTGGTCACATATGGTTTTATGGGATACTGGCAAATAACGAAGTGGACGAAGCATGGCTGGACGAAGGATTTACCACCTTTCAGACACGCTGGTATTTGGGAAACCGGTATCCTCCGACTGGTCATGATTTCAGTTTATCTTACTATAAAAACTATCAAAAAAACTGGTGGCGGTATGCTTCACAATTGGACGGTGCACAGTGGAGTGCTATCAGATTTATGACAAGCGGATTTGATGAGCCGATCAGCCGGTCATCCTTCCTGTTTAACAGCGGGTCATCCTACCGGCAAAATGCGTATACAAAACCTTCCCTGATGCTGGTTGAATTAAAATATATCCTCGGTGATTCACTGTTCCAGAAAGCAATGAAGACATACTTTTCCCGGTGGAATTTACAACATGTCAACGAAGAAAAATTTATTACCACAGTCGAAGAAGTATCAGGGCAAGACTTAGGTTGGTTTTTTAACGCGTGGCTTCATGATACTGCTCTTTTGGATTACGCTGTTACCGGATGGAAGAAAAAGCAGTTGGAAAGTGGAAATTGGGAAGTGTCGTTGGATATCCGCCAGAGGGGAGACAGATTTCTTCCGGTGAAAATCCATTCGGTTTTAAAAAACGGAGAAATCCATGAAACATGGTATAAAAACTATCTTTGGAGATTTAATGACAGGTTTGTATTTACCGTGCCATACAAACCTGAGAAAATAATTTTGGATCCGGACGGGCAGACAATCGATCTGGACCGCAGGAATAATCAAACTGGTTTGCTGAAACATGAATGGATGTTTCATTGGCCGGGGATGTCCTACAAACCGCGGGATGCCTATGTTGTTCGCTGGTCACCGCTTTTGTATTATCATGAATTAGATGGGTATATGCCCGGATTACATGTATCCCGTGAATATGGTCCCTGGGAGGGAACCGACTTGAAACTGAACTATGGTCTGGAATCACAGAAACTATCCTGGTCTGTTTTTTTGTGGAGAAAACCGGTTCATTCCACTTCCGGAATGTGGTGGGATGTATATGGATATGATCAAATTGCGCTAGGCCAATTCACAGTTCGCGTTCATGGTCGATGGAATAAAAGATATTCCATTCCGCCATTCCATAATTGGACATTGGGATTGTATGAATCAAATGCAAAGGATATTTCCCGAACGGATTTATTTGATCCGGGTGTTGTGCGAGGGGTGTTTGGACGATATAAAATCCAGGTTGGATCACAATCAGCGGAACTGGAAATGACTACGGCACCGGTAGGTGTCTCTGATTGGTCCTTCAGTCGAATCACAGTGACAATGAATGCTGATATTTCTGTGAAGAGATTCGGCATACTTGACCGGATGACAGTTGGAAAAATTTGGTCTGATGAAGAAGGAGTACCCACTCAGGAAAGATATACAATTGAAGGTGCCGGATCTGGTGATGTGTTTTCCAAACCATATTTACGGGATGAGTCCAGTTTTTATGGGATACCCGAGTTACGGTCGCATTATCATCTTGCAGGAGACGCAAACTTGAGAGGATATGTCGGAAAGGGATATGCCGGGACGGAATCAATAATTAGCAATACAGCGGAGGTGTATTATTCCCAATCGTTGCTTGGAATTAATTTTACGTTCGCCGGTTTTGTTGATGCCGGATATCTCTGGGGAAGTGAATTAATACAGGGGGATAACGGATTTGATGGAGATTTCCTGGCAGATGCTGGTTTGGGAATTCGGTTGGGAAAAAATATTTTCGGAAAGTCACTATACATTCGAATTGACTCTCCATTCTGGCTGAGCACACCTAAGGAGGAAGAATCCATAGATTTTTCCCGGATAGTGTTCAGTTTTAGCAAAGGGATTTAATCAATAATCCAGATGGTGAGTTTTGTTGAAACTTTTTTCTTTTTTATTCATACAATCAACAAAAATTCAGGAGAATAACATGCGAAAAATTGTTTTTGGGATTATAGTTATCATAACATCCCTGACTTTTGCTCAGAATTCTGTATTAAAGCAGTTTAGTCAAGCTTTTGCAGATGTTGCCGAAAAAGCAAATCCAGCTGTGGTGACAATCATCACTGAAACGGAATATAAAATGGAGGATTTTCATCAGGGATTGCCGTTTGATAACCCTTTCTTTTTTCCAAGAGATTTACCCCGTGAATATCATGGACAGGCACTTGGATCCGGGGTGATTGTAGAAGCGGAAAAGGGTTACATTCTTACGAACAACCATGTGGTTGATAAAGCAGACGAGATCAAGATTAAATTGATGGATAAACGGGTCATTTCAGCAACTGTTGTTGGTACTGATCCTAAGTCCGATTTGGCAGTATTGCAGATCGAAGCAGATAATCTCTCTGAACTAGAGTTGGGAAATTCAGATAAATTGCGGGTGGGAGATTGGGTGCTTGCTGTGGGGAGTCCATTTTCAGCAAATCTTAGTCATACCGTAACTGCAGGAATTGTGAGCGCTTTGGGGCGAAGTAATGTGATTTCTTCACGGGATCATTATGAAGATTTTATTCAGACTGATGCAGCAATCAATCCTGGAAATAGTGGTGGTGCTTTGCTCAACATGGAGGGTGAACTTGTCGGCATTAATACTGCCATAGTCACGGGAGGATTTGAAAAAGCAAATCGGGGTGTGGGGTTTGCAATCCCGTCTAATATGGCTAAGAAAGTCATGCAGGATCTTATTACGAAAGGCTATGTGGTCCGTTCCTGGCTTGGGGTGTATATTCAAAATGTAGATGATAATGTAGCCAAAGCATTAAAGCTGTCCAATCGTGATGGAGCACTTGTGAGTGATGTTGTGGAAAAAAGCCCTGCAGAAAAAGCAGGGTTGGAGCAAGGGGATGTCATTGTGGAATTTAATGATGTCCTGATTCACAACTCAGCCCACCTGAAAAATATTGTATCCTCAACACCTCCTGGCACTCTAAGTAAAGTAATTATCTTTCGGGATGAAAAAAAGAAGTCAGTTAATGTTACCTTAGAGGAGATAAAAAAATCTGACGATAAAACGATTGCTTCAATGCCATTGAATGATCGTGATTTCGGATTGGAAGTTAAAGATGTCAACAAAACACTTGCAGAAAAATACGGTGTATCCATGGAGCAGGGAGTTGTTGTTATAAATATTATTCCTAATAGTGAGGCATTTGATGCTGGGATTCAAGAAGGTGATCTTATAACGAGAGTGGGAACCGAAAAAATAAAATCAAAGCGGGAATTCAAATCTCAATTGAAAAAAGCAAAGAACCAAGGTTCAGTTCTTTTGTTAGTCAAACGGGATGACGTGTCCCGTTTTGTTGCTTTGGAGGTACAAGAATAGATAATTGAGTATTGGATTATGCTCATCAGGTATCTGACTTCCGTATGTTTTTTCCACCGTCATTTCCCCATGTGACGTTGATTTAATCTCTATCACATCATATTTATTTGTCTCTGGTGTTAATATCAAACTGTTGTCGTTGGTATACACTTGTTTTACATTTAAATTCCTGACCGAAATTTCAGTCTAAACTCAACGGTTTTATTCGATGCCAATCAAGAAGGTTGATTCAAACATAGATTTTGTTTCCATGGAGCATAAAATCCTGGATTTCTGGAAAAAGAACCAGGTTTTTAATAAAAGGGTGGAAATGAACAAAGGGAAATCCAAGTGGAGTTTTTTGGATGGTCCCATTACAGCAAATAATCCGATGGGTGTGCACCATGCTTGGGGAAGAACTTTAAAAGACCTTTTCCAGCGCTATAAGGCCATGACAGGACATGAACTTCGTTACCAGAACGGTTTTGATTGTCAAGGGCTCTGGGTGGAAATTGAAGTAGAAAAAGAACTAGGTTTTACCACAAAACGGGATGTGGAAAAGTACGGAATTGAAAAATTTGTTAACAAATGTAAGGAACGGGTAGAAAAATATTCAAAGGTTCAATCCGATCAATCCATTCGTTTGGGCTATTGGATGGATTGGAACAATTCTTACTACACTATGTCCGATGAGAATAATTATACCATTTGGGCATTTTTAAAAAAATTATTTGAAGAAAATAAAATTTATATGGGAACGGATGTGGTTCCCTGGTCTGGCCGCTCTGGTACTTCATATTCTCAGATGGAAATCATTGAGGGAAGGAGATTGGTGGCTCATGATGCTATTTTCATTCGATTTCCTTTAAAAGGGAGGAAGAATGAAAATCTGCTTATTTGGACGACTACTCCCTGGACACTTACTTCTAATGTGGCAGCAGCGGTAAACAGAGATTTAGACTATTCGATTATTCGTTCTGTGGATGGATCAGTCTATTATTGTGCTGCGGAAAACCTCGAACATCAGCGTCTTGAAAAACAGTTTAAGGAGAAAAAAGAATGGATTGAGGGTGTACCAAAGCTAAAAACCGTTGCCCAGATTTTTAAAGAACATGGCGGGTTCACAATTGAAGGCTCTGTGAAAGGGTCTGAAATGATAGGTTGGGAGTACGAAGGTCCTTTCGATTCTTTGGAAGCTCAGTCAATCCCTGGCGGATATCCGTTTACAAAACCAGATCTTGAACAGAAGAAAGTTAATGGTGTTTCCTGTCATAAAGTGATTGATGGCGGGAAAGATAATTTTGGAAATGATGTTGTTGTAGCCGGAGAAGGAACAGGTATTGTCCATATTGCCCCCGGATGTGGTGATATAGATAATCGAATTGGAAAAGACCAGGGATTGGTTGATATCGCACCTTTAGATGAGGAATCCATGTTTATCGACGGGTTCGGCTGGTTGACAGGTCTGTGTGCCACCGCAAAGCACACAAAAGACAAAATTATTGCTGATTTGAAAAATCGAAATTTACTCATTCATGTTGAACAATATCCCCATGTATACCCTCATTGCTGGCGTTCAGGTGATGAACTGGTTTTCCGGATTGTGGATGAATGGTACATCAATATGGACTGGCGGGATCAGATCAAGAAAATTGTAAGCGACATCCAGTGGATTCCTGAATGGGGTCATGACCGGGAAATGGAATGGCTGGATAATATGGGGGATTGGATGATTTCCAAGAAGCGGTTCTGGGGGTTAGCACTGCCTATATGGATTTTTGAGGATGATTCCTTTTTTGTGGTAGGTTCAAAAAAAGAATTAAAAGAGCTGGCTGTTGAAGGATGGGATGAATTTGATGGTAATAGTCCCCACCGTCCCTGGATCGATAAGGTAAAAATCCGGCACCCGGAAACTGGTCTTATTGGTACACGAATTAAGGATGTTGGGAATCCCTGGCTGGATGCAGGTATCGTTCCCTATTCTACAATAAAATACACAACCGACAGGGACTATTGGAAACAGTGGTTCCCAGCGGAGTTCATAACGGAATGTTTTCCCGGTCAATTTCGAAACTGGTTCTATTCTCTCTTGGCAATGTCTACTACAATGGAAGGAAAAGCACCTTTCAAATCGCTTTTGGGTCATGCTATGGTAAAGGATGAAAAAGGACAGGATATGCATAAGTCTTCAGGGAATGCTATCTGGTTTGATGATGCAGCGGAAGAAATGGGTGTTGATGTGATGCGTTGGATGTATATTAGCCAAAAAGTTGAACATAATCTCCTTTTTGGATATGGTTTAGCTAATAATGTTAGAAAAAAATTGATTACACTTTGGAATTCTTACTCTTTCTTTGCCACCTATGCTGCAGTTGATGGATTTGATCCAGGTGTAAGGGAAATAAAAGAAAAAGATTTGACCGTCCTTGATCGTTGGATCCGGTCAAAAACACACCAGTTAATCCAGGATGCACATTCTACTTTTGACAATTTTACGGTTGATAGATTTATGCGAAAAATGGATCAATTTTTTGAAGATCTGTCCAACTGGTATATCAGGAGAAACCGTCGCCGGTTCTGGAAAAGTGTGGATGATCAGGATAAATTGGCTGCATACCAAACTTTATATGATGTTCTCTTCAGTACAATAAAACTACTGGCACCGATGGTTCCCTTTATCACTGAAGAAATATACCAAAATCTGATAAAGAATGCAGATCAAAATGCAGTGGAGAGTGTTCATTTGTGTGATTATCCAGCTGTAAATGATGACTATATTGATGAAAGCTTGATGCGTCGTGTGGATACTTTGAAAAAGTTGGTTGAACTGGGAAGATCGGCACGAAACAAGGCAAATCTCAAGATTCGCCAGCCTTTATCCGGTTTAAAATTTGTTGTTAAGAGTGATGATTCGGCTGAATTTATTCTTGATCAAAAGTCTGTAGTACTGGATGAATTAAATGTCAAGTCAATTGAGAGGGTTGATAGTCCTGAAATGTTGATCAATTTTCATGTAAAGCCCAATTTAAAGATCCTTGGTCAGAAATATGGGGAAAACCTTCAAATTATTCGTAAATTTATGAATGTGAAAGGTAGTGATTACATATTACATGAGTTGGAAAGCGGAGGTGAATTGAAAGTTGTTTCAGGTTCTGATTCTTTCGTTCTTTCCCGTGAAGATCTTCTCATTGAGCCAAAATCAGCGGAAGGATTTACATCGGCTATTGATGGAGGGGTCACTGTAGGTTTGTTGACTGAATTGAACGATGAATTGGTTCAGGAAGGCATTATTCGGGATTTTATCAGGCAAGTTCAGATCATGCGTAAAGAAGCAAGCTTTGCGGTAGAAGACCGAATTGAGATTTTCGGAAAGATTGAAGGAAAATGTGGAAAGGCTCTTGAAGTGTTCAAAGAGTATTTTTACAATGAGACACTGACCGTTAACATGAATAATAAATTTAAACATGGCGAGTACCATTCCACATTTAAAGTCAGGGATGAGGAAATCACCGTTGGTATTCAACGCATAACAAAGAATTGAGAGGAAATAAATGACTAAAAAAATAAAATATCCTAAAACAAAACTCAAGAAATTCAGAAAAACCATTCTAGATAAAATGGAAAATATTTCTAAGGAAATGGGCGAAATGAAGAATGGTGTTTTAAATACAGATACATCGAAGGCGAATATGTCACCGGATTCAATTTACAGTGTTCATATGGCTGATGCCGGAACGGATTCACATGAACGGGAGAAGAGTTTTTTATTCCTTTCGCGGGAAGACAGTTATTACCGAAACCTTGAAAATGCGCTTGAAAGAATTGATTCCGAAGTATTTGGTGTCTGTCAGATTTGTGGAGAGTTGATCCCGGAAGAACGAATGATGGAAGTGTTAAATGCAACAAAATGTGTAGATTGTAAAACAAGGGATAAATTGAATCTTTGATGGGGGTGTTATTTATAACTGCACTTATTATAACTGCGGATCAAATTTCAAAATCACTTGTTAAGAGCACGATGGCACTCTACGATGTTATCCCCGTAATCCCGGGATTTTTTCAGCTGACTTATATCACCAACAAAGGAATGGCATTCGGAATAAATTTACCTGTTGGTATCTCTTTTTTTTCTGGAATCTCCCTAATAATAACCTGTTTTTTGGTATGGATCTTATGGTGTGAAAGAAAAAATAATCTTCTGATGAGGATTTCACTTGCTTTGATTTTAGGAGGAGCAATCGGAAATTTGATTGATCGAATTCTATTTGGTGAAGTAGTTGATTTCTTTGATTTCATGATTGGTGATTTTCATTGGTACATTTTCAATATCGCGGACTCAGCAGTCACTGTGGGAATTATTTCAATGCTCTTTTATTCTTTTTTGTTCAAGCCAAAGGTTCAGCCAACACACAGCATCGTTTGACCACCGTTCAGTTCATCCCTGAGAACGAAAATATTCGTCTCGACCAATATCTCTCCTCAGAACTTCAAGATTTTTCCCGGACCCATATTCAAAAGCTCATTAAGATGGGATTCGTACTGGTTAATGGGACTATCAGAAAACCTGGATTTCGCCTCTTTGGGGGAGAAAATATTAAGGTAGAACTACTTGATGAAAATCCAGTTCCGGAAATTCTGAAACCGGAGAATATCCCCCTCAAAATTTTGTTTGAAGATGATGTCATTTTGGTACTTGATAAACCAGCAGGATTAGTTGTACATCCTGGCGCGGGTATCAAAGATGGAACTCTTGTGAATGGCCTTGTGTATTATTTTAAGTCACTGTCAAATATTTCTGGTTCAATCAGGCCTGGAATTGTCCACAGATTGGATAAGGACACTTCAGGATTGATCCTTGTTGCCAAGACAAATTCTGCTCATTTACACTTGGCAAACCAGTTTGAAACCCGTAGCGTGGTAAAAAAGTATATGGGAATAACCTGGGGAGAGTGGAAACCTATTTCAGGAAAGATCGAAGAACCAATTTCCCGAAAACGATCAGATCCCACATCCTTTACAGTTTCAACCAGTGGAAGGTTGGCACGTACAGATTATGAAGTGGTTGAGGCAACGCGATATCTGAGCCTTGTACGATTTTTTCCGCGAACAGGAAGAACACACCAGATTCGTGTCCATTCGGCTTTTCATGGTAATCCTATTTTTTCCGATGAGAAATACAATGGAGGATTAAACCGGATTAAAGGATTTCTTCCGGAAATATCAAAAAAATTAAAAACAATGCTGAATTCTATTAGCAGGCAGGCTCTGCACGCTCATGAGCTTTCCATAATACACCCCACCACTGAACAACAACTTCAGTTTGAAGCACCTCTTCCAGAGGATTTTACTAATTTAATCGAAGATATGAAGGAATTAAATGTCTGACTTTACCAAAGATATCATCTCTGATTTTCTTACTTATCTAGAGAAAGAGCGCCATTACTCGAAATTTACCATAAATGCTTATGGATATGACTTGTACCGGTTTGTTGAGTTTTTCGAGGAATATTCTGGTACACCAGTTTCAGATTTTGGTGATGTGGATAAAATAGCAATTCGCCATTTTCTGGGAAAGGAGTTTGAAGAGGGATATTCCAGCAAGACAGTAGCGCGTCGCCTTGCATCTGTAAAATCCTTTTTTAAATATTTACTGAAGATTGAAGAAATTCAGGATAATCCTGTCATTCATATAAAAACACCGAAAACACCAAAATCACTTCCGGTTTATGTGAACGAGGATATGGTAGAAAAACTGATGGATGCGCCCGCCAGCGATTCCTTTATCGGATTGCGGGACAGGGCGATGCTGGAACTCTTTTACAGCACAGGAATGCGCCTTCGAGAACTGGTGAATATCAATCTGGATGATTTTCATACCGAAAGTCAATTAATAAAAGTAACCGGAAAAGGAGGCAAAGAAAGGTTGATTCCTTATGGAAAACGTGCCCAATTTTCTATAGAAAAATTCCTTGAATTTCGTGGAATTCAATTATCTGAGAAAGAAGACATTGTGCCATTATTTATAAATTCAAAAGGAAAACGAATTTCACCTCGAACTGTACAAAGACGAATCAAAATGTATTTGAAAACGGTAGCAGATGGTGAACGATTCGGACCTCATACCTTGAGGCACTCATTTGCTACCCACCTCTTATCTCGAGGGGCAGATATCCGGGCTGTGCAGGAATTATTGGGACACAGCAGCCTCTCAAGCACACAGATTTATACCCATATTCAACCGGAAAAAATGAAAAAAGTTTATCAACAAGCACATCCCCACGGATCGTAAGGAGAAAATATATACACATCAAAAGAATTAGGGATGGATACACTTGGGCTCATTAATATTGAATGCCTATCCCTAAAGATTACCATCAAGCTGTATCCAACTTGGTGGAAAAATTCCACAATACTTTTACTGGGGACGATACCGGAGATGAATCAGTCAAACAAGGAGTTCCAACTTTAAAAGATTAACCTAACAATAAGGAGTCATATGAATATCGAGTTTACAGCCCGGCACTTTCATGCACCAGATAATCTCAGGATGTATACAGAGAATGAAGTCCAGAGGTTAAAACGATATTTTAAGCGGATAATTCAGTGTCAGGTGATTTTATCTCATGAAAATAATCAATACACCACTGAAATCAATCTTTCCATCCCGAAACGAAGAATAAATGTAAAAGAAACCACGGATAATGCTACCAAATCCATAGACGGGGCTGTATCTAAAATGGCAGGCCGGATTTCCAAATTCAAAGAGAAACGAAACGGAATCTAATTTATTGAAAACAATGTCATTCTGGAAGGTGCTGACTTATAAGGATTAACTATTGCAGGTTGGATAGCAGAAGGTGATCTATCGAATTTTTTCTAATATTTCTGGAAAGTTGAAAAAATGAAAAAAGAGTTGTTGTAAAAGAGTAAATGTCCTAATATATACTAGTCGTGATTTGAACCATATTGCAGCGACTATAAATAAAGGTGCTAAAAAGGTGTACCAAAGCCGGACAAGTGCCGGCTTTTTTATTATGGAAAAGTTACGAGAAATACTGAAACAGCGAATTGTCATTCTGGATGGCGCCATGGGAACGATGATTCAAAATCATTCTCTTGGAGAAGAGGATTACAGAGGAGATCTATTTCAAAACCACTCGGTGGATTTGAAAGGAAACCATGATTTATTATCGTTAACATGTCCAGAAGTCATTGAAGGTATTCACAGAGCATATTTTGAAGCAGGTGCAGATATCATTGAGACCAATACATTTAATGGGAACAGAATATCTCAAAGTGATTATCGGATGGAAGAAGCTGTGAGGGATATAAATCTTGCTGCAGCCCGAATTGGTCGCCAGGTGGCCGATAAATTCTCTAAAAAGGAACCGGAAAAACCAAGGTTTGTCTGTGGTGTTTTAGGCCCCACAAATCGGACAGCTTCCCTTTCTCCGGATGTAAATGATCCGGGTTTTCGCAATATTACTTTTGATGAGTTATTTTCCGCCTACCATGAACAGGCTGAAGCTCTTCTTGAGGGTGGTGTGGATTTATTGATGGTGGAGACCGTTTTTGATACTCTCAACTGTAAAGCTGCTTTGGCAGCTGTCCAGGAAATCATTGAAGAATCCCGCAAGCCAATTCCCGTTTTAGTTTCCGGGACCATTACCGATGCCAGTGGGAGAACGCTTTCTGGACAGACTCCAGAGGCATTCTGGATTTCTATTCGCCACGGGAATCTGTTAAGTGTAGGTTTGAATTGTGCTTTGGGTGCTCAACAGATTCGTCCTCATCTTCAAGATATTTCACGAATAGCGGACACCTTAGTATCTGTCCATCCCAATGCGGGGCTTCCCGATGAATTTGGAGAATACAATGACAGTCCGGAATTTATGGCAGGTCTCATCAGGGAATTTGCAGAAGAGGGCCTATTGAATATTGTGGGTGGTTGCTGTGGGACCATACCAGATCATATATCAGCTATTGCTGATGCTGTAAGTGATCTTTCTCCACGAAAAATTCCGGAAATAGCCCCATTCACACGGTTAAGTGGACTTGAACCATTTACAATTCGGTCTGATTCAAATTTTGTGAATATTGGTGAACGAACCAATGTTTCCGGATCGGCTCGTTTTCGTCGGCTGATTAAGGAAGACCGGTATGAGGAAGCTTTATCTGTTGCCCGTCAACAGATTGAAAACGGTGCCCAGCTGATTGATGTGAATATGGATGAAGGTCTTTTGGAATCTGAAATAGCTATGGAAAAATTTCTTCGTTTGATTGCTTCTGAACCTGATATCAGCAGGATACCGATTGTAATTGATTCCTCAAAATGGTCTGTTATTGAGACCGGATTGAAGAATATCCAGGGCAAGGGTGTAGTGAATTCCATCAGCTTAAAAGAAGGAGAAGAAAAATTTCTGGAACAAGCCAAAAAGATTTTGCGTTATGGCGCTGCTGTCATTGTAATGGCATTAGATGAGGAAGGTCAGGCAGATACGATAGAACGGAAAGTGTCTATTTGTCAGCGGGCGTATACACTTCTTACCGAAACAACAGGTTTTTCCCCGGAAGATATTATTTTTGACCCGAATATTTTTGCTGTTGCCACAGGAATCGAAGCACACAATGAATATGCCATTAACTATATAGAAGCTACCAGGCAGATTAGGAATTCCTGCCCCGGTGTTCACATCAGCGGGGGAGTGAGTAATTTGTCCTTTTCATTTCGAGGGAATAATGCTGTCCGAGAAGCGATGCATTCTGTATTTCTTTATCACGCCATCCAGGCAGGGATGGATATGGGGATTATCAATGCTGGCCAATTAGCAGTGTATGATGACCTCAGTCCGGACATCCTTCAACGGGTAGAGGATGTTCTTTTTAATCGTAGGGATGATGCTATCGAACGTTTATTAGAAATAGCGAAATCGTTCAAGAAGGTTGAACAAAAATCAACTCAAGATAACGCTTGGAGAACGAGCGCTGTTGAGAAAAGAATTGAACATGCTCTAGTGGAAGGAGTTACGGATTTTATTGTGGAAGATATTGAGGAAGCGCGAAAAATGTTCAGGTACCCAATTGAAGTTATTGAAGGTCCGCTTATGGATGGAATGAATCGTGTAGGCGATCTCTTTGGGGCAGGAAAAATGTTTCTTCCTCAGGTTGTAAAAAGTGCAAGGGTTATGAAAAAAGCTGTAGCGTATCTTGTCCCTTTTATCGACAAGGAACAATCCGGGAAGAAAAAATCACAGAAAAAAATCTTAATGGCAACAGTGAAAGGGGATGTGCACGATATTGGGAAAAATATTGTAGGAGTCATTCTGGGATGCAACGGGTATAAAGTTATTGATTTGGGAGTCATGGTTCCACCGGATAAAATTATCAATACTGCAAGAGATAATGAAGTAGATATTATCGGTCTCAGCGGGTTGATTACTCCTTCATTGGAAGAAATGATTTATATGGCGGGAGAATTGGAAAGGGAAAATCTTTCCATACCCCTTCTTATTGGAGGAGCTACAACCTCGAAAAAACACACCGCTGTGAAAATTTCACAGCAGTATTCAGGTCCCACAGTCCATGTAGCGGATGCTTCCCGAAGCGTAGGTACGGTTCAATCCTTGCTGAATGAAAAACAAAAGGAAGAATTTATTTCTGGGATAAGTAAGGAATATTCCCAAATTCGGAGGATGCATGAGAAAAGCAGGAATGCGCGTAACTTGATTTCTCTGTCTGAGGCAAGGGAAAGGAAGTTCTGCCCTGACTGGAAAAATTATATACCTCCTGAACCCGAATTGAATGGAATTCGTGTTTTTGACAATTATGATTTGGATGAATTAACAAATTATTTTGACTGGACTCCCTTTTTTACCGTATGGGAATTGAAGGGGAAATATCCTAAAATTTTGAAAGATGAAAAAGTGGGTCACCAGGCAGAGGTGCTTTATGAAGATGCTTTGAAGCTCCTTAAACAGATTGTGTCTGATAACCTCCTCACAGCAAAAGGGGTGATTGGATTTTTCCCAGCGGTGGGTGTTGGAGATGATATTCGTATTTTTAGAGATGAGGGGAGACAACAGGAGGGAAGTGTGATTCACCATCTTCGGCAGCAAATATCTAAATCTCACGGACAACCCAATCGCTGTTTGGCTGATTATGTTGCGCCGGAGGAATCCGGACTTAAGGATTGGATTGGAGCCTTTTCAGTGACCGTTGGATATGGAGTAGATACTCTCTCAAAAAGGTTTGAAAAAGATGAGGATGATTACAAAAAAATTCTTCTTAAAGCTCTGGCAGACAGGTTTGCTGAAGCATTTGCAGAGCGGATGCATGAGCGTGTACGGAAAGAATTTTGGGGATACGCCAAGGATGAGGTAATGGACAATGAAAGTTTGATTCGTGAAAAATACAGGGGAATTCGACCTGCGCCGGGATATCCTTCCTGCCCGGATCATACTGAAAAATCAAATTTGTGGGATTTATTAGATGTGGAAAGGCATACGGGAATTACTTTGACAGAGAACTATGCAATGATCCCCGCTGCTTCAGTAAGCGGGTGGTATTTTTCTCATCCGGACTCCACTTATTTTGGCCTTGGGCGGATAAGCCGGGGGCAAGTGACAGATTATGCCAGGAGAAAAGGAATGAAAGTCAAAGCTGTTGAAAAGTGGCTGGCACCTCATCTTGGATATTAGAATTTTACTATTAGGAAATAGAAATTAACAATCAGGAAAAATCATGAAAGTAATTAAACACTTAAAAATGCAAAAGGTATCTGGATGATATTGTTTCCCAAAAACCGCTGGATTTCTGACATTTGAGTATTCAAGTATCAACAGTAATTACAGGGCCATTTCAGGAAAATACTTTTATTGTTTTTCATCCTGAATCCCGGGAAGCAATTTTTATAGACCCTGGAGATGATGCTGATAGGATTATGCATCAAATAAACGTTTCTGAACTTAAACCGTTAGGCATAATCAACACTCATGCTCATATGGATCATATAGGTGCAGTAAAAGCAATTCAGGATAAATATCGAATCCCATTTTATCTTCATCAGGATGAAAAAATGATTTTAGATACATTTGAAGAATCATGCAGGACTTTTGGTTTAGCTTCAGGCAGATCCCCTCATGTTGATCATTGGTATAAAGATGAAAAATCAATTTCGTTTGGGAATGTCACTATCAATTTATTGTTTACACCCGGACACACACCAGGAGGAACAACCTTTATCATTGAAGATCAGGTGTTTGCAGGTGATACTTTATTTAAAGGTTCGGTAGGCAGGACTGATCTTCCTGGTGGAAGTTGGCAGGTTTTAGAATCCTCTTTAATGAAATTAATGGAGAATATCGACCCAAGTTATACTATCCATTCCGGTCATGGACCGATCACAACCCTTGAGGATGAGATGAAAGAAAACCCCTTTTTAATTTCACTAATAAACCGAGCAAATGAGCAGTTAGCGTGATAAATAGATGGTTAAGGAAAGTTTACAGTGTTAATATTGTAAGATTGACTAAATGAAAATATCAGAAAAAATAGCTAATTATAAAACCCAAGGCAAAACGTTTTACAGTTTTGAGTTTTTTCCACCAAAAACAGATTTTGGGCTGGATAACCTATATAGTAGGATTGATAGGATGGCATCCTTTCATCCAGCCTATATCGATATTACTTGGGGCGCAGGAGGGGTCACCGCTGATAAAACTCTGGAAATAAGTAAAACAATTAATAAATATTTTGGTTTGGAAGTTATGATGCATCTTACCTGTACAAATATGCAAGTGTCATCAATCAAAAAGGTACTTATAGAAGCGGAAAAAAATGGTCTATCCAATATATTAGCTCTAAGAGGAGATCCTCCAGAAGGATCCTCTACTTGGGATCAGCATGAAGATGGATTTCGCTATAGCGTTGATCTTGTCCGATATATTAGAAAAGAGTTTGGGAACCACTTTTGCTTAGGTGTTGGCGGTTACCCAGAATGCCATCATGAACAAAGTGATCTTGATGCTGATATATCTTTTCTAAAGGAAAAAGTAGATGCAGGATCGGACATTGTAGTGACACAACTATTTTATGATGTTGATAAATTTCTTTTCTTTAGAGATAAATGTATTAAAGCAGGTATAAAAGTACCAATAATCCCCGGGATCATGCCTATACATAACTATGCCAGGTTTATAAAATTTACTCAATTTTGTCAGGTTAGTATTCCTGACTCCGTCACTGCCCAATTGGAACCTATAAAGTATGATGATTCCAGTGTGATTAATTATGGCATTGATCAGGCGACGGCAATGTGTCAAAAACTAATTGAAAATGGTGTGCCTGGTTTACATTTTTATACACTGAATCTGGAACATTCTGTTTCAGCAATATTAAAGTCGCTTGGTTTTGTTTCATCCCCAGGTACCATAAAAGAATTGCCGTGGCGGCAATCAACATCAGATGATAGAAAAACAAGTGAAGATGTACGCCCAATATATTGGAGTAATAGACCTGTAAGCTATTTAACGCGTACAGAAATCTGGGATGATTTTCCTAATGGTCGATGGGGTGATATAGAGAGTCCAACTTTTGGTGAACTCAACCAGTACCATGCTATAAGAGCAGGTTCTAAGAGTGACAAAATTAGAGCCAAAAGAAAAAAGATATGGGGAGAACCAAAATCTATCAAAGATATAACGGATGTATTTGTGTCATTCTGTAAAGGAAAGATAAATAGTTTGCCATGGTGTGAGATGCCACTTGCACAAGAGAGTAAACAAATTTCTGATGATTTGCTTAATCTCAATAAGATGGGATATTTTACTATAAACTCTCAGCCTAAAATCAATGGTTTACCATCAGAAGATACTGAGGTCGGATGGGGTGGCCTCGGCGGAAGAATTTATCAAAAAGCTTATCTGGAATTTTTTACATCGAAGGATAAATTAGACAGGTTGCTAAAAAGCGTAAGGTCAAAAGAAAATATTTCCTATGAGGCCATTAACATTAATGGTGATTTAATTACAAACTTACCAGAAAATAATGCAATGGCTGTGACGTGGGGTGTTTTCCCTGATAAGGAAATTATTCAACCTACTATTGTAGATACGCGGTCATTTTTAATCTGGAAGGATGAGGCATTCAGTTTGTGGATGAATGATTGGGCTTCAATATACAAAGTGAAATCTGAATCATATAAACTCATAAAAGAAATATATGATACATATTACTTAGTTAATATTGTTGATAATGATTATGTTGATGGTGATTTGATGCAGCAAATTCTTAAATCATAAAAATACTTAAATTAAACCAGTTTGAAACCCGTAGGTTAAACATAGAGCAATTGATACCACCAATAAACAGATGATGACAATTTTTTACATCATGAACAAGGTAAAAGCAGCCACATCTGTTTTGAATTAATTAAATTGTTAAATATTTGTAAATTAAGAAGGAGAAATATATAGACTATGAAGAACATGTATTTGTTTACTTCCGAATCTGTAACTGAGGGTCATCCGGATAAAGTTTGTGATGCAATCTCAGATGCATTAGTGGATGATTTTATTAGACAAGATCCGGAATCGCATGTCGCTTGTGAAACCCTGGCAACAAAGGGATTGGTAGTGGTGTCTGGGGAAGTCCGTACAGATGGATTTGCAGATGTAGAACGGATCGTTAAGCAAACCTTGAAAGAGATTGGCTATACTGATGAATCTTATGGAATGGATGGAGAAGAAGTTCG
Organism: uncultured Fidelibacterota bacterium; assembly: GCA_913041945.1. Classification (GTDB taxonomy): domain Bacteria; phylum Fidelibacterota; class Marinisomatia; order Marinisomatales; family UBA8229; genus UBA8229. The sequence continues at coordinate 10,259 of CAJWIT010000004.1, read as the reverse complement.
TGTCATTTCCACGCTCCATCAGCAAAGCACTCAAATTGCCCAGGGAGTGGATGTTTCTGATGATCATGAACAAGGTGCCGGAGATCAAGGATTGATGTTTGGTTTTGCCTGCACAGAAACACCAGAATTGATGCCCCTGCCCATTCATTTAGCCCAACGTTTAACAGAACGACTTGCCGAAGTAAGGAAGAATGGATCCTTACCCTGGTTGGGCCCGGATGGCAAATCCCAGGTGACAGTCCAATATGAAGATGGCAAACCGGTTTCCGTAAACAATGTGGTTATTGCCACTCAACATGATAATATGCTTGATCGTTTTGGTACAGAGGAAAAGGAACATGAATTTATTCAGGCTGAAGTAATCAAACACATAATAGAGCCGGTACTGGAAAAGTGTGAATTACCATACAATGAATCATTTATTGTCAATGGAACCGGGCGTTTTGTTCATGGAGGTCCGGATGCAGATACTGGGTTGACGGGAAGGAAGATAATTGTGGACACCTATGGAGGGTATGCCCCGCATGGCGGTGGAGCATTTTCTGGGAAAGACCCATCCAAAGTTGATCGTTCTGCAGCCTACATGGCAAGATACATTGCAAAAAATATAGTTGCTGCCGGGCTGGCAGAAAAATGTGAGGTGCAGTTAGCCTACGGCATCGGAGTTGCAGAGCCTACGTCATTTTATGTGCGTACTTTTGATACCGGTACAATCAGCGATGAAAAATTAACAGAAATTGCCAAAAATGTTTTTCCTCTGAAACCGGGTCAAATTATTCAACATCTTGATTTGAAATCCCCTCGTTATAGAGATACAGCGGCCTATGGACATTTCGGCAGGATCGGAGATGAATTTACCTGGGAACACACTGATATGGTGGATACTCTTCAGGCTTCAGTGAACAATGAAACAGGAAAGGAAGTTTTATGTCAGTAGATGTGAAACCAGTTCAAATTGTTGACTCATTACCGTACAAAGTACGGGATTTGAATCTTTCAAAAGCTGGTCGTAAAAGGATCGAAATTGCGGAGAAGGAAATGCCAGGCCTGATGGCAACCCGCAAGAAATATGGACCGAAGGAACCACTGGCTGGAAAAAAGCTTACTGGTTCCTTACATATGACTGTAGAAACAGCTGTGTTGATCGAAACACTGGTTGAATTAGGTGCTGATGTCCGCTGGGCCAGCTGCAATATTTTTTCTACAGAGGACGACGCTGCAGCAGCTATAGCGGAGACTGGTGTGCCCGTTTTTGCATGGAAAGGTGAAACATTGGAAGAATACTGGCAGTGTACATTGCAGGCATTAACTTTTCCAGATAGTGGAGGGCCTGACCTTATTGTTGATGATGGTGGTGATGCAACATTATTGATTCATAAGGGCTATGAACTTGAAGAATATTTCGCGAAACACGGATCAGCACCAGAAATCACCACCACAGTTGAAGAAGAACAAATTATTGAGGGATTATTACGTGAAATATTAGATAAGGATCCACTGCACTGGCACAAGGTTGCAAAAAATATCATTGGTGTATCGGAAGAAACAACCACCGGTGTTCATCGACTGCACCAGATGGAAAAAAACCAAACATTGTTATTCCCGGCGTATAATGTCAACGACTCAGTTACAAAATCAAAATTTGATAATATTTATGGCTGCAGAGAATCTCTCGCCGATGGGTTAAAACGAGCCATGGATGTAATGGTAGCGGGCAAGACAGTACTCATATGCGGATATGGCGATGTGGGACGTGGTTGTGCCCAGTCCATGCGTGGTTACGGTGCCCGTGTAATGATAACGGAAATTGATCCTATTTGTGCCTTACAGGCAGCTATGGAGGGCTATGAAGTAGTAACAGTGGAGCAGGCACTGCCCGAAACAAATATTTTCGTAACCGCAACAGGAAATAGAGACGTCCTTACTCTGGAACATATGAAAGCGATGAAAGACCAGGCTATTGTGTGCAACATTGGTCACTTTGATAATGAGATCCAGGTAAATGCACTGAATGATGATCCTGCTGTCAAAAGAGATGTGATTAAACCCCAGGTTGACTGCTATACTTTTGAAACTGGAAATCAAATTTATGTTTTAGCGGAAGGACGTTTAGTCAATTTAGGCTGTGCGACAGGGCACCCAAGCTTCGTTATGTCCAATTCATTCACCAACCAGGTGTTAGCTCAGATTGCACTGGCAACTGAAAAGCCCGGTTTAGGTGTGTATATGTTGCCAAAAATACTGGATGAAGAAGTTGCCCGGCTTCACCTGGATAAATTGGGTGTTACGCTCACAGAATTAACTGATGAACAGGCTGATTATATTGGAATATCCAAAAAGGGCCCATATAAACCGGAACATTACCGATATTAATAATTTTTAAAGCCCTATGAGGGAATCCTTCCTCAAGATATTTGTTTTTCCTCTTCTGGGGATTTTCTCATTTCTCAGCATATCTTGTGATTTCGAAAGCCCCTCAGAATTTGAAATGCCTACCTGGTATGTGGATATTCAGCTGCCCTTACTTCAGGAACGGTATGATTTAGAGGGGATGGTAGATAGCGTACAGATTTTCCTAACCCCTGACTCTGGCATGCAATTGGTTTTTGAAGATACCCTGCCGTCAACTTCAATCGATCCAGATTGGCTGGAGGTACCAGTGGGTGCTGAAATTGTCTATGCAGGAACGCCAACAAATATTAGTGAAGAAGCTGTAGTAACGACTATTAATGTATCTATTCCATTCGCCTCAGAAGGGTTGATCGATATAAATCAAATTCCTTTTACCGTTCCGCCTGCAAGCGATCGACAAATATCAGCTGAAATATGGAACAATCTTGTTGCTAATTTTAATGAGATACTACTGCCTGATACAGCAATAGATTTATCATCATTTATCGTTACAGACGAACTCCCATTTATTACGGAAATATCCGGTTTAATGATCCAGGATGACGGCAGCAGTGACAGCAGTTATTTCTTTTCATCCATTACGAATAATGGAATGTTAACGGATGTTACGGATGTTCGTTTCATAATGTTAACAGGTGCCAGCACGTCCCCTAATACTTTAGCTAATCACGAACAAAGTACAGTATTAAAAAATGACACATTTACCAAGACAACAACAATTGGTGGCCAGCAATTAGAAGAATCAATAAGGATGTTATATGATTTTGATGTGTCTCCTCATGGTAACGATGAAGATACACTGACTATTAGCGCTGGTGATTCTGTTCAGATAAATTGTCAAATCAGGATTCGTATAGCCGGTATAGATACGGCTGTCGTTGAAATTGCCGAATACAACATGCCCACTGAACTGGCTCCAGTAATATTTCCTTCAACGATAGAGATATACTCAGGGATTTTCAAAACAGGTACATCTTCTGGGATTAATGAAATAGTGATTTCCAACCTCCGTAGTTCATATCCATTTTATATGGACTTCATCATGGATTTCAGGAATTTTGTGCCGCCACCCTCTGGCGGCGATCCTGTGAAAGTGGATACAGCATTATTTAAGGATTATGCAACATACAGTGACACGTTTCGGGTCGATGGTTATACATTTTTAAATCCTGCAGGTGCTGATAGCGCATTATCGAAATTGGATATAGACCTAACAGTGCGGTTACGGGAGCAAACGGCATACATGCCGATGGATGGTTCTGAATTAGGAAATATGACCATAAATGTCGATGTAGAAAGCCTACATTTTGAATCACTTGAAGCCAATATTATTAAGTCGTTTCCACCTTCCGTACAGGATATTGACGGTATGCCATCCGGTTTTTCCGGCATGACCTTTACAGCGGTTCAATTTGAATTTGATATGGTTAACCAGATTGATTTACCAGTTGCTTTGGATGTAGATATGATCGGTGTCAACACAATTGGTGATACTTCTCAAGTAGCTGTCAGGGCAGCGATTGCTCAGCCAAGCGATTATGGTTCAGATAGCACTAAGACCATTATTCGCTTAAGCAAGTTGGGTACTACTGTATTGAGTTATGCCACCGCAAATGCATCGACCTGGACAGACAGTGTAACCACACCACCTGCAGAAGGCACGTCTACCATTGTTGATTTGATGTCATTTAATCCTGCAACTATTACCGTGAATTCGGCATCCCGAATACACGGGGAAGGTGTTATTGTTGCGGGCGCAACCATTGGCGGAACATACCGAATGATAGCTCCATTTGAAGTGAGAATGGACTCAATGACCTTTATTCCTGTAGCCAGAACACCGATAGATGAGGTTGACCATTCCACTCGTAACAGGATTCGTAGTACACTTTCCCATGCAGCATTAACAACACATGTGGTGAACAGTATTGTTGATGGTGAATTATCCATATTGCATTCTAACAGCATATTTTTTCCACTGGATACTACGACTGAAATGTTGGCTATTTATCGTGATACCTTAATCGCTCATGAAGATTTATTGGAAGGTGAAGATTTGTATGTCGTCACGAATTGTGAAGCGATGAATCTGGATTCTGGGGATGTCTATATTTTTAATGTTATGGATGATTTCAGCAAGTGTGTTGACGGTTTGGTTTATTTAGTGAAAAGTTCAGGTTCATCGGTGGACACCCTTGTTTCTTATATTGATACTTTGACAACTATTATTTTACCAAAACCCACGCGGTTTTACGGAACAGCACCACCGGTTTATGGTTCTGCAAGTACTCCGGGTGATACAACTCATTCGTCAATTATGAGTGCAGAAAAAATTCGCCTTTTAACAGATTTTGGTGATCATTTTGTAGTGCCCAGATTTCGATTAAACGGGGATACGTTGGCATTCCTCTCAACCTCTGATAATATCGATGTTACTTCAACCCTTACATTCCGAATTTCAAGTACTGGGATGCTTGAAGAAGCACAGGATGAGATTGTTATTACATATCCTAACGGGGGCGAAACCCTTTCCAAGGGACAGAATAGTGTTATTCGGTGGAAAACTTTTGGTGAAATATCCACTGTAAAGATTGGATACTATAATGTGAATCCCGATTCAACAATAACAAATTTCAGTATTGCATCGGATACTGCGAATGTGGATTCGTTTTTATGGAGTGTCCCAGATGCCACCTTAAATAAAGTACGCATATATATATCTGATTTGAATTCATCTGTTTCAGATTCAAGCGGGTGGTTCTTCAAAATAGAATAAAGAAATGTTTTCAGTTATTATGCATTCTACAATGAAAATCATAAAAAAAATCCTGGAACTCACCATTTTTTTACTGATTAGTTTTTCAGTTTTGATTTCACAGACAAAACGTGACCCCAGATCAGTTGCTCTTGCAGGTACCTATACCACTATAGCGGATGGGATCTTTGCAGTAGGATATAATCCATCTTTACTTGCGTACCAACAGGAGAAGCCATTCATGCTTCAATTGGGTGGTTTTGATCTTGGGGTTGTTGGCAATTATATTTCATTGAGTAATTTATATAGTCTCAGCGGAGATACTTTGTCGAATTACGAAAAGGATTTATTATACGATAACTTTAAAGATAATGGATTAACCTTTTTCCCGGATTTCCACATGCCTTATCCAGGTTTGAACTTTGCCTCTGGGAATATGGCTTTCACCAGCAATATGCTTTTGATGAGTGATATTCGCATCCCATCTGGGTTATTACGTTTGCTCCTTTATGGAAATGCAAATGACCCGGAATTGGACCTGACATTGAACTATGAGATATTAGGAGTAAATGAATTTGGTTTTTCGTTTGCTGTGCCTTACGATCAATTTGCTGTTGGAATGACCGTAAAGTATTTACAGGGATTATTTTATTTTGGAATAGACCCCGATTCAAGCTATGCAAATCTTGTAACAACTGATGAAGCAGTTTATGGAGAAGGCGCATATTTTATCCGTCAGGGCTTTGGTGGGAGCGGCTTTGGTGTCGATTTAGGATTGTCAACTCGAGAAACCAACGGATGGAGAGCAGGATTTTCCATTATTAATGCTATTGGTAGTATAAATTGGAATAAACCCAGTATGGTGAAGGATATTTTTGCGGGATCGGATAATAAATATGGAAATGAAGATGATTTATGGCATATGACCTGGGGTGGAGAGATACTGGATGACTCTTCCGCCGTTCTCTATACGTACTCAATAGATTCTCTAAGTGTTTCTTCCCTTACTTCTGATTCTCTTTTTAGCAGCGAGGAACAAATTGTAAAAGACCTGGATAAAGATGGCAACCTGAATGAATTTACTACAGATTATCCCGCCCTTTTTCGAATCGGTGTTTCTCGCCGGTTACCGGAACTGGTGATTGCATCTGACCTGGTGACAGGATTTGAAAACCGGTTTTATGCGAGAAAAAAATGGAAATGGTCACTTGCTGTGGAATCGAATAGATTTCCCAGCGTTCCTCTCAGGATAGGATATTGTTATGGCGGATCAGATTTCAAGGAATTTTCAATGGGATTCGGGATACATAAAGGACCGATTATTTTTGATGTAGGTATGGCTTTTCGTAATGGAATATGGATTCATACAATGAAGGGGATTAATCTTTCAATGGGGGTGACGATTACCAGTTTTGGCAGTAGAAAAGATGAAATTCAGGACGTAGAAACTGATGGAGGTCCACTCCCTGGTCCTGTAGATTAAAATAAATCAGAGGAAAAAGATTTAAATAAACCGGGATCACTTCCTAGTGAAGAACAACAAAATCAAACCACCGATTGAAAATACTACGTTTCCAATCCATGCAGATGCCAAAGGTTCAAGAACTTCTTTATATCCAAGAGATTGTCCGAACTTGATAAAAGCATAGTATCCAAAGATCACAAACACACTCATACCTGCACCAAAGGAAAGTCCGCCTTTATGTTTTATTACGACTAAAGGTAATCCAAATAAAATTACAATCAGATTGGTGAAGGCAAAAGACACTTTAAAATACTGTTCCACTTCCCATCGGGTTGTCTTTACCCCATTCTCCTTTAAGAGTGCAATTCGCTTCGTTAATTCCTTATAATTCAATTCTTCAGGTGATTTAAATTTTTGGGAAATATCTTCCGGTGTTAAATCGAATGAAAAAAGGGTGTCTTTCTCTGAGATCATTACGTTGGTTTCAACGCCATAAGAATTAAATGTACGGATGGAATAATTCGATAGTATCCAGGAAGAAAGGGAGTCGACCCAACTCATTGATTTCGCATCGAGTCGTTGATGTAATTTCCCTTCTTCAAGTTTGATGATTGTTATTCCTTCAGCAAATTTTTTATTGATACGATATTTTGAAAGAGCAATATGGGTGGATTCTTTTTTTTGAAGAAAAATATCTTTAAGAATTCGACGGTTTTGTTTGGATCTTTTTTTCTGATATTTTCTTTCGATAGAATATCGTTTTTCATGTCCCCAGCTTACCAAGTTATTATCAAATTGATAAGAGATAAAACTGAGAACAAATCCTACCAGGATAAGTGGTATCGAAATACGATACAAACTGATACCAGTGGCTTTCATGGCAGTCCATTCGTTTCGTTTCACCATAAGACCGACACTGAATACGGTTGCAATGAGGGTTGCCATCGGGAGAGCGATATTGATGAACCAGGGGAGTGTAAAAAGATAATATTTGAGAATGATACCTATTGGTACTGCATTGTCAATGAAACGGTCTAGGTTTTCAATGAGATCAACTACAATAAAAACTGTGACAAACCCCAATAAACCTATTGCGAGAATATTTAAAAACTGTCTCAGGAGATATGTATCTAATCGTTTCATTTTTTTTATTGATTATTTTCATCTTGAATTTCACTATAATTGGTATATTTTGGAAATAAATAGGTAAGAAAATAATTAATGTGTAATCAATCATGAATTTTATAGAATTCTTAGATAAAGCTATGGCCGGATTCTCCGGATTTATGTGGGGGACCCCGCTGGTTGTGCTTCTAGTTGGTGGTGGGATTTACTTTACTGCTTTTAGTAGATTTATTCCGTTTCGATACTTTGGACATGCCGTAAATATTCTGCGGGGTAAATATGATAAAGTCAATGACCCGGGACAGATCAATCACTTTCAGGCTCTATCAAGTGCTTTGGCGAGTACAGTAGGAATGGGAAATATTGGCGGTGTTGCGTTGGCAATTCATACAGGTGGCCCGGGAGCTCTTTTTTGGATGTGGATTAGTGCAATAATTGGAATGGCAACAAAGTTTTTTACATGCACACTGAGTATCATGTATCGCGGAAAAGATGATGCAGGTGAAATTCAGGGTGGTCCCATGTATGTCATTCAGGAAGGATTAGGTAAAAAATTTAAACCGCTTGCTATGCTCTTTAGTATTGCAGGAGTATTTGGATGTTTTGTTCTTTTTCAGGCAAATCAATTAGCTCAAATTGTTCGTGATGAAATTTATGTGCCAAACAAATTATTTTTAAATTCTCCGGATTTGGGAAATCTGGTTACGGGAATATGTACTGCATTTATTGTTTCGCTGGTTGTATTTGGGGGAATAAGGCGCATTGGAAAAGTAGCGGCGAAATTAGTACCGTTTATGGTTGTAATCTATTTGGTTGCAGCTTTTATTATACTTATAAAACATTTTTCAGATATTCCTGATGTATTTCTGACAATCATTCAAGATGCTTTTACTGGTGATGCTGTTCTTGGCGGATCTCTTGGAATGATAATTAGTGTTGGCATTAAGCGTGCAGCGTTTTCAAATGAAGCGGGAATTGGTACAGAAGCTATGGCTCACGGAGCCGCAAAAACTCAGGAGCCTGTGAGGGAAGGGCTTGTGGCTATGCTTGGTCCATTTATTGATACAATTGTTGTTTGCAGTATCACTGCATTTGTTATTTTAATCTCGGGTATAGAATCTTCAGAAGTAAATGGTGTTACGTTGACAACCATGGCTTTTACAAATGAATTAGGTTTCCCTGGTAAAATCCTGTTAATGATAGCTGTTTTTACTTTTAGTTTAACCACAATGTTCGGTTATTCTTATTACGGGAGAAAATGCACAGGTCATTTATTTGGTACCCGATACAAAGATGTGTACAACTGGTTTTATATATTTGCAATTATTGTAGCCTCGGTTATTTCAATTGATATTGCAATCAATTTTGTAGATGGATTATTTGCTCTCATGGCAGTTCCAACAATGATATCTACATTGTTATTATCACCAAAGGTTATGCAAGCAGCAAAAAAATATTTTGCAACACTAGAGCAATAATTGCAATTACTTTTTTGAATGATGAAAATAGTTAATCCTTCCGACAGAAGAAAGCTGTCCACCGAACAGCAAAATATCAAGTCTCGACAAATTGATAAATTATCTATTTCTGAGATCCTTCATATTGTCAACAGTGAAGACCAGACAATAGCTCAGAAAATTAATCAGGCTTTACCTCAGATTGAGAAAGCTGTCAATGTTGCTGAAGAAGTTATACGTTCAGGGGGAAAAATATTTTATATAGGCGCTGGAACCAGCGGCAGGCTCGGTGTATTGGACGCTACGGAAATGCCTCCAACATTCTCGGTTCCTCGGGAACTGTTTCAGGGGATCATTGCTGGAGGGAGAGAGGCACTCGTCCGCTCGATCGAGGGCGCAGAGGACAAACCTGAGGATGCAATTACCGATCTAAAAAAAACTGGATTCAAGAAAAGTGATTTTCTTTTAGGAATTGCCAGCAGTGGTGCAACCCCTTATGTTATTTCAGCATTAGAATATGCAAAAAATATTGGTTCCAAAACTGCATATCTCATTTGTAATCCTGAGCCATTGATTCCTGTGGAAGTGGATGTGCTCATTTCTATTGATGTAGGAGCAGAAATCATTACCGGTTCAACACGTATGAAATCTGGCACAGCAACAAAGATGGTTTTAAATATGATTTCCACTACTGTTATGATTAGACTTGGAAAAGTATACGGGAACTTAATGGTAGATCTTCAAGTGGTTAATAATAAACTACTTGATAGAGGATCAAGGATTATTGAGCAACTTACTGGCTTGAATTATGACTCTTCAAAAGAGAAACTCGCAGAAGCTGATGGATCTGTAAAAACAGCTATTGTCATGACTATAAAAAAATGCACAAAAAATGAAGCGGAAAAAATGATTGAGGATAATGACGGATTGTTAAGAAAGATAATTGGTAATAAATGAATAGTCAATATTTTCTAACTAAAAATTAGAGTTTTATGAGAAATAAGGATTATCCGTTTTTTACAGGATTGTTTGTTTTAGCTGCTGT